>NZ_JAUBQX010000033.1:8883-79082 GCF_036701505.1 Microcoleus sp. Pol11C2 | reverse complement strand
ACGTCAATATACTTACACACAGAAAATTATTTAGGATTGTTTATAAATATAGAAAATCATTTAGGATTGCTATAGCTTTAAGCAGATGTTAGTACGTCGAAATATTGATTAAGCATTTCTATTTCAGCAGCGGTGGTTCTTTGTTATTCAAAATAGCCCATGCAGCAGTAATTTGCCATTGATAGGCGGCTCGCGAATCGTTTCCAGATGCTGTTAAGGCGCATTCTGTTGCACCATATGCACTACTGGCCGCTGCCTCAGCAGGTGCAAGGAAATATGATGGATAATCGAAATATCTCATACCTCCATCTATATAATCGCAGGCAACCCCCATTGAAGCGTTTTTGGCATTTTCCTCTGTCGGTTGCTTAAGCCATTGATTGGCTAAGGAGATGAAGTAGCGTTCTCCATTATCTTTCTCTTCGGGTGGTAACTGTTTAGAGACGTAGTATATAGTTTGTCTCACAACTGCCTCCTTAAAGCTGAGTTGCTGCTTTTCGCTCATCAGTTTGACTAATCCATTCAAGTCACCTGCTTGGTAAGCATTTTGTGAATCGTGTTCAGGTTGGTTGTTCATTTAAAAGAAACATTGCCTTTTAGAAAGCGTGAAATAACATGATAGATGGTAAAGCGATTCGCGCTCAGACGTTCTGGGAAATGACAGTATTCACATAAATAGCTCGCTCTTTCTCGAACCGCCTGTCTCGTCGGATCACTGATTGACATCTTGAGCCGCCATCATTGCATTGATGTGGGTAAAGATACGATCTAATTCCTCAATAGCGTCGAGTTCCGCTATCTCTTCTGCCATTAGTTGTTCTGCCTTCTTCGTCTCTAATAATTGTTCCATCCGCTGTTGCAGCGGTTCACTAAATTTGAACAACTTCCACCGAGCGACTTTTTCAATGTAAATCTCATGGACTAACGAGGAGGGTTTGTTGAGAATTGAAACCATTGTAGGCTCCGACTTTCGGGTTTTAGGTAGTGACTAGATTATAGCTTTTATTCAACCTGCCAGATTTAATGTTCCAACCGAGAACCTTCAAATTACCGCCAAAACCAGTGGCTTAAACAGCCAAACGGCGTTACAGTTCAAGTTGGATGATATTCATCCCTGCTTATTTGCCATCGCCATATCTTGCCTTCTTCAGGATCGTCCACCTCTGCAATGAACTTCATTCCCACTTTTTGCAACACCCTATTCGACGCATTTTTTTCAGCTAAAGTGTGAGCGATGACTGCTTTCACCTCCTCGTGAGCGAAAGCATAATCGATCATTCCCTGTACCACCTCAGTTGCAAATCCGCGATTCCAATATTCGGAAGCAATTTCATAACCTATCTCTATAGTCCCCGACTCATCAGGTGAGCCTTTGAAACCTCCATTGCCGACAAGCACTTCATTTTTTGGATGAATAAAGAAGTAGCTGTGCCAGTCAGTTGGAGGCGGATTGGATTCGCAAGCTTCGTCAGCAGGGAGGGAAAATGCTTCCGGGAAAAGAGGCCAGCTATTAGGCACTATGACATTTAAAATTGCTGCAAGGTCGCTTTTACTTCGTAAGAAAGCTTCTATGTGAATCCTTTCTACGGCAAGTAGTTGAAGATTCTTAGTTTTAATCATTTTTCTACCTTGTTTAACAAGTAGGAACTCACACTATAGGCACTATCGAAACGCTTGTCTCGGCACCCTGGCGAGTTGGTAAGCGCCCCGAGTGTCCAACAATTGATATTGATTTGGCTGCAATCCTAATTGCACAAATTTCTCTGGATATCCCAGCAGCAAAATAGAGGGAGAAGTTGAGTTTTTAGATTGCTTAATGTAGTCGATCGCCTTTGTGACAGCTCGGTAGTAAGTCACCGGCTCTTGGGTATAAAAAACCAGACTTGGTTTCCAGAAACCAACCATAATAAACTCTTCCCCCGGCAGTTTTTGTTGAACCGCAACCTGTGCTAACTGTCTCAGAGGTAATTGGCGGTTGATATCAACGACTTTGTAGGCCGGAGTAAGACCAAAGATGATAAATGCTACTAACCCGATGAGGTTAGCAACCAAAATCCAGCGCTGTTGCCGCTTCCACAGTAAAAGTGCGATCGCCACCGCTGTAATTATCCAAATCGTACCGCCGACAATCAGCAATCCCGACTGCTGAATTGCTTGGGGAAAATTGGGCATTGCCGGGTCGTCTCCCAGCCAGTTGTAGCAGTAGAAAGTTGCTCCGGCTATAATTAATAAAAATACGACATTAAAAATGTATGTAACTAACAGCCCTCGCGGTAAAGAATTCGGTTTTGTTTCTAACTTTGCCCGCCTGTTTTCGGGTTCGTTGCCTGCAATAATATCGCTCCACAGCAGCGTTACCAAAATCGCAGCGGCGGGGATTAAAGGCAATACATAACTCGGCAATTTTGTCACGGCGATCGTAAAAAAGCCAAAGATGCAGCCGAACCAAAATAAGGCAAATAAACTCAACTGAGCCGATCGCGGTTGACGACGCCAGTAACTGCGCTGCCAAAAACGGGTGCGGGCGATCGCCACCGGCAAATAAATCGACCAAGGTGCAAAACCAACTAGCACTACAAAAAAGTAAAAATACCAAGGCGCCGAGTGCTTGTTGACTACCCCAGTAAAACGCTGGAAATTGTGATAGCCAAAAAAGCTGTCAATATAAGTTTGACCGTTGGCTAAAATAACCAAAATGTACCAAGGCAGGGCGATCGACAGAATAATTAGGATTCCCGACACCGGACGCATTTCGCGCCAAAGTTGCCGAAAATTTCCTAAATAAAGCCCGAAGCTGCCAACAATCAGCGCTGGCACGACAATTCCCACAGGCCCCTTAGCCAGAATTGCTAAGGCAATTAGTACGTAAAAAGTCAGATACCACTTATTGGGAAATCGGGAAGCGGAAACGGGAGAAAATTCTGCTTTTTCTCTCTGTTCTTCTAGAGTGTAACCGAGAAAAAATGCGAGAAGTGCCGAACACATACAGCCGACTAATAGCATATCTGAAACGCCAGTCCGTCCCCAGGCAATAGTTTGGGGATTTAAAGCTATTAGGGCCGCACCAATCCAAGGAGTAGAAAAAAAGATTGGGAGATTGGGGGAGTGTCCGAGGGGGGGAGTGTCCGAGGGGGGGAATTTTGCTTCTTCCTCATTCTGTCTTCCTTCTTCCTTCTTCCTTCTTCCTTCTTCCTTCGATAAGGTATAAAATCCGAGGCAAGTCAGACCGATCGCACACAAGGCCGAGGGAAGGCGCACGGCCCATTCGTTAACGCCCAGAGTGCGGTAAGCCACCGCCATCAGCCAGTAAATCAACGGCGGCTTGTCAAACCTGGTTTCGCCGTTGAAATAAGGAGTGATGATATCTCCTGTCACCGTCATTTGACGGGCGGCTTCGGCAAATAACGGTTCGGTTTCGTCAACTAAACCGATGTTGCCGAGATTCCACAAGAAACCTACCCAGGCGATCGCGAACAGCCACAACAGCGACAGCAGCAAAGGTGCGATCCTCTTCGAGGGCTTCGCTAACGGGCGATTCCTAAACTCTGACAAATTTTTAATAACTTCCTTCACCCAAACTTCCTGCGATTTTAGATTTAAAATTTTAGCTCGCATAGAGAGTCTACCGAAAGATTCGCATTCTCGAAACTCCCAATTCGATCGAATCCGGTTAAATAGAGATGTTGCACCCTTCTCCACAAGGCTTTCATGGGCGGGCTCTCCTACCCGCCCCACAAGAAAATTCACTCTTTGTGGAACAGACATCTTGCCTGTTCCTTATAATGATGCCGCTATCTGAGGTTAACTCCCATAGCGGCACCATTCTCAATAAAACCGTATCAATCCGCTTTCTTGACCAAAATCTCGGCACCTGCAGCTAAGCGTTCACGGCTGCAAAATTAATTGCCATTCTCGGGCTGTGCTGTTCCAAGCGGGCGAGGCTGTCTCCCCGGCGACGTAAGGCCCCCAGTAGTGGCGAGAACCATCCTGAGCAAAAACCACTAAAATATCTCCCCGTTTGACTTGTAACTTGCCCTCCGGCAGCGATAGCATCAGTCCCTTGTCGCCACCTTCTCCGGGCGCAAAATCCCAGTGCGCGGGTTTGCCGTAGGATTCCTTGGCTTGCCGTTTCGACAGCAGGGCCACTCGCACTGGGTGTTCGCTGCGGTTGCTGACGCGCAGACTGCCGGCGGCTTTAGTATTTGCAGGGATTGAGGAAAGCAATTCCTCCTCTGATTGTGGGGGGGTTGGTGTTGAGTCGGGCTTGGGGTCGCTGGCGGTGTCTGCAGAAGCTGTCGCGACTGGGGAAACGGGGGGTATGGGGGGGAGTGCGGTGGCTTGTGAGGGCCAATCGCTCGACTGATTTGAACCGTTGGAGATAGTGATTTCAAAACGCCCTAGAAACATTCCTGTAATTAGGACGATCGACACTCCAATTACGATCTGGTAAATTTTAAGATTCATAAATTTTAGGCTTAAAGGATAGACTGCACCCGCAATGAGTCTTCACTATTTTTAATGTAAAACCAGGGGCTGCTGTGCCACAAGATACAGTTACACTTAATTACTTGACCGTTCTCGGCTATAGCTCGCCGATCGCTCAATACCATCTTAGATGTTAAATTTTATATTTTAGATGGCGACATACTCACCCCGGTAAGAATTTGAGGTTGGTCAGGAGGGGAATTTGTTGACTCATCGGTCTAGCTTTTATACCAGTTGAAAAAAAGAGTGCCACTATAGACCCGTACTCCCAATCCCAACAGTCATCAGTCATTCCGCATCTCCAATCTCAAATCTCACATCTCAAATGGTATAACTTTTATGCAGAATACCCGAATTAACAGATTAATTGATGTTCTGGGCGATCGCTTCCGAGGCTGGCTGAGCAATCCTTGGCGGCGGATTTCGCTCCTGCTAATTAGCCTGCTGTTCGGCACTTTTTTGGGAACAGCTATTTCGACCATCGCGGGACAATCTGCCGATTGGGATATTATCGCGGCCGGGCTGTTGGTGTTGTTGACCGAGTTGGTGAACTGGCTGGTTTACGGCGGCCCCCGGCCTGCGGCAGGTTCTTTGTGGGTGGAGATGCTCAATGCTCTGAAAATTGGTCTGACTTACAATTTATTTGTCGAGGCTTTCAAACTAGGTTCTTAAAAAATGGTGAAATATTTGTCTGCTGTAGATAGTATTTACATAAACGTGTTCTTAAAAAATTTTAATTTGAACTAGGGTCGGAATTTTTGAACTCTCCACGACCGGAGTTGGGGCTTGTATCCGTTTTGATTGGGGTCAAATATTTGTCAATTGCAGATAGGATTTGTACAAAACCCGCTTTGGCATCAAGAGTTTTGAGAAGATGGATCGATCGACTGTAACCCCTGTTGAAATTTTACATCGGTGGCAAGCCGGCGAGCGCCCGATCGCTCCCGACTTCGATCGACTGGCTTTTTGCGAACTTGCGGATGATGTGCGATCGCGCGCTTTTGGGATTACTCCTGACACTGTAGCCGATGTTGTCCGCTGCAAAACCGATTTATTCTTTTTTCTTCTTGACGAACTGCATACTTTCCCCCTAAAGTCAACTATTTTTCTCGAAACTTTGTGGAATCTGTGGCTGCCGCTGGGCATGCAATTATCGACTGCAAAACAAAGTTTAAACCGTCCTTTAATTCAAGGAATTTTAGGAGGGCAAGGAACGGGAAAAACTACTTTATGCCAAGTTTTGAGGCTGATTCTGGGAAAATTGGGATATTCTACTGTCAGCCTTTCATTAGACGATATTTATAAGACTTATGCCGATCGCCAACAACTTCAAAAATCAGACCCGCGTTTAATTTGGCGCGGCCCCCCCGGCACTCACGATATTGACTTGGGAATCGCAGTTTTAGACAAGTTGCGCGGTTCTCAAACTCCCAATTTAGCAGGAGTTGACAATCCCAAATCTGATGCCCTCCAACCGGATATAATTAATAAAAATATAGAAATTCCCCGGTTTGACAAATCTGCCTATGGAGGTGCAGGAGATAGAAGTCAACCAGAAATTATTTCCGGTGCGGATATTGTACTTTTTGAAGGTTGGTTTGTCGGTGTGAATCCGGTGGTTGATGCCAAATTAAACGAGTTTTTGGCGGGAGCACCGTTTCCGATTTCTACAGAGGGCGACTGTCAGTTTGCGCGCGATATGAATGCCAAGCTGCACGACTATCTGCCGCTGTGGAACCGATTAGATCGGTTGATGGTTTTGTATCCCCAAGATTATCGCATTTCTCAAGTCTGGCGCAATCAGGCGGAACGGGAAATGATGGCGGCCGGGAAGTCGGGAATGTCAGAAGCCCAAATTAATCGGTTTGTCGAATATTTCTGGAAAGCGCTGCATCCCGAGTTATTTATTAACTCGATGCTGGAGGGCGATGGGGTGGATTTAGTAATTGAAATTTTGGGCGATCGCACTGTCGGCAAAATTTATCGGGCGCTCGACTTAAAATTAAGCGATTAGAAAGACTTCAAACTAACGATTTGAGGACACAACAAAGTTGTGTCCCTACCCTATTGCAGCCTTTAAGGACACAACATTGTTGTGTCCCTACTGTATTGCAGCTTATCGTGCATTCACTTAACAATTCAGGACTTATGCACCAAGTGATTTGACGCGCGAATTATAGGGGTAAGGCGCGCCATCAGCACCCTACAATACAGGGCTTTTGCATTGAGGATGGAGAATTTCTAAATTAACTGCCAGGAGTCCCAAGATCGATCGCTTTGTCGATCAAATCGTCGGTAACATTGCCCGGTGTACCTGCTGGGGTAACGTCATGAGCCATCGAACGAAAATCAGCGGGATTACCGCTTGTATCTGTCGGCTTTGCGGTATCTTTAGGAGTGGGAATAGGAAATTTAGATGCAGTTGCAGCGGCGGCAGCTTGAGCGCCGGCACCCGTGCGATCGATGTCACTAACGCTGAATTCTTTGGAAGCTTCGTAGTCTGCTGATACATCAACGGTCGGCAACTTTTGTTCTCCAGCTTCCGCGCTTTCAGTTATCTGCTGAGCGTCAAAGTTTTCAATGTTATTGACTTCTGTATTCATTTCAGACATAGCGGACTCCTTGCTAGTTTTATTTAAAATTCACTGTATCAATTATTACTTGAATTCCAGGCTTTTTCATCTACCCGCAGATGTATCGTTGGCTTCTATCTTAAGGATGATTTATTCTAGGGTAGTGCCTTAACATTACATTACTTTCCGAAAAGAATGCAGCTTTAGGCAAGCTCCCAACCCATACATACTAAGCCATTCCCCATTATTTAATCTCAAATCTCAAATCTCAAATCTCAAATCGTATTACCTCTCGGGGATGGTGACTTGCACTTACAAATCTTGATACTTATATATTCTGGAAACATTTTTTAAGGAATTTTATTTATGAACTCACCCGCCGCGACCAATCCTCACTCACTCTCCAACGACACTCAAAACATCGTTCAGGCAATCAACGGGTTGGGTACAGATGAAAAACTGGCGCTGCTCTATTTTGTTTATGAAAAAATGGGAGACTCAGTTACACCAGCAGCTCCCGCCGCCGCCGACCCACAATTAGCTCCCATGCTGCTCGATGATTTTTACAAGCTTTCCCACGACCAACAACTGAATATAATGCGCGGTATTGTCAACCGCGACGACACGCCGTATTCTCACGCTTACGGAGCTTTAACTGCTAACAATCAGTTGGTGGTTTGGTATGCTTGGGCTATTGGTATGGGAGAAACAATTGTCGATATCCCCGAAGGATATGAGGCAACTGAGGCTGTCAATGGCGTGTTGGGTCAAATTGAAGGTCTTGATTTTGAACAGCAAATTTCGGTGCTGCGCGACGTAGCTAATAATATGGGCTACACCGATGTTAAACCAATTGCTACTCAGGCGGAAGTAGGGAAAACTTCTAGTCTTTAAATAAGAGTCTGCTGTTGCAAGCTATCCTACACAAACTCTCCTCCTAGCAGAGAGGGACTCAAGAATAAAGGAATTACCCAAAACCTCTATATGTAGGGTGCGCCGAGGCGCACCCTACCGCTATAATTAGTAGGTAAAACCTTTTTTTGCTCTTAGTCCTATTTATTCTTTCGTGTCTTACAGAGGCACGAAAGTTTTTGTATGAGCAATGACAACCGGCAATTCTGATAAGTATAAAAAGGTTTTCAGTCAGCAAATGAGTTTTTTAGGGTAAATTTTTCGCGGGAATTCCATCCGAAATATCGAACCTTTGTTGGGTTGACTTTCGGCAGTAATTGTACCCTCGATCATCTTGACTAAAGAAGCAGAAATAGCTAGTCCTAAACCAGTGCCGGGATATTGGCGAGTTGTACTTTGGTCGCCTTGGTGAAACTTGTCGAAAATGTGGGGAAGATCCTTTTCACAGATGCCGATTCCTGTATCCCGAACGGTGATAATTAGCCGATCGCAATTTAATTCCCGCACCTCAATGTAAATGCTGCCCTCATGTGTGAATTTAACCGCGTTGGAAACGAGATTCACCAAAATTTGCCGCAGGCGCAACTTGTCATTAACTATAAACTGATCCTGCAAGCAGACGCTGACGGACATTGCCACGTTCTTATCGGTGGCTTGATTTCCGAATTCCAGGGCGACATCCATTACTAAATTCGCTAAATGAAATTTTTCAATTTTTAATTCTGTGCGGCCGCTCTCGATTTTGGAGAGGTCGAGGATATCGTTAATTAGCAGTAGCAGGTTTTTGCCGTTATGTAAAATGCGCCCCACCATTTCTGTTTGCTGGGCGCTCAGCAGTTGTTTGTGCTGGCGCAGCAGCAATTGGGAAAAGCCGATAATCGAATTCATGGGAGTTCGCAATTCGTGGGACATGATGCCCAAAAATTGCGATTTAAACTTCGCTGCTTCTAGCAGTTGCAATTTTTGCTGTTGAATGCGTCGCCCCTGATTTTCCAGTTCTTCCTGCTGGCGAATTAGCAGCTCGTTTTGCAAGTCTAAAAGCTGTTCCTGTTTTTTTAATATTTCGAGCCCCCGCGCGCTGTTAATCGCGATCGCAGCTTGTTTTCCCATCACCGCCAGCAGTTGCTGAGTATGGGCGTCAAGGGCCGTGCTGTCTTTCCCGTTGCCGATGGCCAACACACCCAAACGCCCGCTTTCCCCCGACTCGATCGCCGCAGCACAAGCCGCCGCCGGCAGCAAACCGTCGCTAGATTCCGACCGAAACAGTACAGACTCTCCCGTCGCAAATGCTTTCCACAGCAGCTTGTTTTGCAAGTGCGGGGTTTGGCCCCCAGCAAAGTTTTCCGTACCCCCGACAGCGCTGAGTTTGAGGCCGCTGCAATCGCACTCCAGCAGAGCAACTAGGCAAAATTCAGCTCCTGCGATCGCCTCTACAGTCGCGTCCGCGATGGCTTGCAACAACTGACCCAAATTACCCACGCCCTTGCTCACCAGATTTGTAAACCGATCAATCGCGTGCAAATCCCGCCCTCTGTCCCTTGCCGTCCGGGCTTCGCACAACTTTTCTGCTGTGAAATTGGCTTCCGAGGGCACTTGATGGGGGAAAAATTCTGGTTCTGCTTGGGGAGCAACTTGAGTTTGTTGGCTCGCGTCCATATCTGTATAGGTTCCCACCCATTCCAAAACTTCCTGACTGTCTGGATTAGCGGGCGTTCCTCTGGCCACATTCCAGCGGTAAGTGCCCTCTCGCGTCCGCAGACGAAATATAATTTCGTAACTTTGTGGCGGGAACTTAGAAGGGTGCGATCTCGCCAACAGACGAGAACGGTCTTCTGGGTGGATCTGCGCCAGATAGCCGAAACCCAAAGCTGCTGCTGCTGGTACCCCCGTATAGTCCTCCCAGCGCTGACCTAAATAAGTCACCCAGCCGTCGGCATATGCTTTCCAAACTATGTGAGGATTTGCCTCCCACAGGCGATCGTCCTGAGTTTCACAGTCGCAAAGTTGCGGTTGGGGGGATGTTATTTCAGATACTTTGTGTAAGATTTCAGAGTCGGAAAACTCCGACTGAAAAGACTTATTGCCGTGATACTGACTCATAACAGGTTATATAAATAAGCATTGGACTTGAGCCCTAACACCGGCTAAAGACTCGTGCTGCTAGCTTTATTGATTTTGACGGCCCAGGTGCATCAAAATTTTTTATACTTTAAATTTATCTGGGTAGTGGTATCTTTACCTCTATCAACGGGCGGACAAGGAGATAATTCAGTTAAAATGTTGAAACATTGAGAGCTGAACTGTCCCCATCGGGCTCGTGCAGGCATCGCCGCAAAATAACTTAAAAATTAACTTGCATTCTTGGCGGCTACATGAGTATGCTTAAAAATGATGTGCAGCCTGTAAAACCCTAAATCAGGACACATTCTCAAATTTTCTCAGTTTAGCTGAGTCAGTTGACGATATTTTAAAAGTTTAGCGGGCTATTGGAAGAAAGATGAGTAAAATTCGCGTTGCTTTGGTAGAAGACCATGACCTGACAAGAGTCGGCATTCGCACAGCTTTACAACAGCGTGACACTATAGAAGTTGTCGGCGATGCAGCTAACGCTACAGAGGGATTGAAACTACTTCAGTCTTCAAAACCTGACGTGGCAATTGTAGATATTGGCTTGCCGGATTTTGATGGCATTGAACTTACACAAAAGTTCAAGAAATCGGTAGCGGAGTCCGATCCGGATACCAAAATTTTGATTCTGACTTTTCAGGACAATGAAGAAGAAGTTCTGGCAGCTTTTGCCGCGGGAGCTGATTCTTACTGCATGAAAGATATTAGCTTCGATCAGTTATTAGATGTAGTAAAAGTAACTCACGAAGGTAACTCTTGGATCGATCCGGCGATCGCCCGTATCGTCCTGAAACAAGCTCGCACTCAAGAGTCCGCGCCGGAAGAACCGAAGGCTGAGGGCAAAAGAGTCACAATTAAGGCTGCCGAACCCGAGTTCAGTCACATCATTGAGACTTACCCTTTAACCGAACGGGAATTAGAGGTTTTGGAACTGATCGTGCAGGGTTACAGCAATGCTGCAATCGCCGAAAAGCTTTATATTACTGTCGGTACAGTCAAGACTCACGTCCGCAATATTTTGAACAAGCTGTGCGCTGATGACCGCACTCAAGCGGCAGTTCTCGCCCTGCGTTCTGGCTTGGTTGGATGAAGCTTTATCATCAGGCAAAATCAAGTTAAAAGTAGGGTGCGCTGGGCGCACCTTACGGTCACTGATTAAGGGTGTGCAGTGCACACCGACTAACTAATTGTTACCAAAAAATTAGGGTAGCGAGTGTGCACCAGCCGAGGAATTGTTTCTTGTTAAAAAGAGTAAATTTTAAAGCCGCATCTATCCCAGTAGAGATATTTTTTAAATCTTTTAACCAGTAAATCTACCTTAAGATAGATGCTAAACAAATATCCTATTACTAATACTTATTTTTGAGCGATCCCCAGTTAGATAAATTTCCCTCGCACTGCCAATATTGCGCGATATCACTTCATAAAAGGCGCAGGCATCGGCAAGATTACGAGACTTTTAGGAATAGTTAAGCCTTAAATAAATTATATCCGCAGAGTGATGCTGAGTTCGCTTAAATTTGCGAAATTAAAAGTATCAACTGCTACTGAAATATTTTAGAAAGAGGTATTATGGTCGCCCCAATTGAATTCAAGTTATTTGCTCCCTACAACAAAGGAGCTGCCTTGATTGGCTCTTTTTCTAATTGGGAAGAAATCCCGATGGAAAAGGACGAAGAGGGTTATTTCCACACGCGAGTTGAGTTGGAGGATGGCGTTTATCAATACAAATTCCGCGTTCAGTCGAAAAGCTGGTTTTTGGAAGCAGATCAGTGGGTAGATGTGGTCGATCCCTACGCGACTGACATTGACGATCCTACTCAAAACGGTCTTGTTCGGATCAAAGATGGCGATCGCATTGTCGATACCTATGTTTGGAAACACGACGATAAACCGCTACCTGCCGATCGGGAATTAGTGATTTATGAAATGCACGTTGCTGACTTTTCCGGTGGCGAAGCCGATCCCCTCGCCCGTGGCAAGTACAAGCACGTGGTCGAAAAACTCGATTACCTCGTCGAACTGGGCATCAACGCGATCGAACTAATGCCCCTCAAAGAATACCCAGGCGACTACAGTTGGGGCTACAACCCCCGCTACTTCTTCGCTGCCGAGTCCAGCTACGGAACCACAGAAGAACTCAAAAACCTGATAGACGAGTGTCACGGGCGCGGGATTCGCGTCATCATGGACGGGATTTACAACCACTCGGAATCATCGAGCCCCCTCACTCAAATCGATCACGATTATTGGTATCACCACGAACCCCGCGATCCCGACAACAATTGGGGCCCGGAATTTAACTACGAATTCTACGACGAAAATTTAGGCACTTTCCCGGCGCGCAGATTTGCTGCCGATACAGTCCGCTTCTGGATTCAAGAATATCATCTCGACGGCATTCGTTTCGACGCGGCCCGACAAATTGCTAACTACGATTTTATGCACTGGGTAGTTCAAGAAGCCAAAAATGCCGCCGGCCCCAAACCGTTTTATACCGTTGCCGAATACATTCCCGACGAGCCCAGCATCACGAATCTAGACGGGCCGATGGACGGCTGCTGGCACGACAGTTTCTATCACTCCATAATTCCACAACTGTGCGGGGACAATTTTGATTTAGAACGGCTCAAAGAGGTAATCGACTGCAAGCGGCAAGGTTACTTGGGTGCTACGAATGTAGTCAATTATTTGAGTAATCACGATCACGATCGCGTTTTTGCCGAATTGGGCGATCGCGGAATTTTGGATGAAGCAGCCTTCAAGCGGGCGAAGTTGGGAACCGTACTGTTAATGACAGCAGTTGGCGTGCCGCTGATTTGGATGGGCGAAGAATTTGGCGAATACAAAGCCAAAACAATTGAGCAATCTAAAATTGACTGGACGCTGCTAGGAAATGACCTGAATAAAGGTTTGTGGGAATACTACAAAGGCTTGATTCACCTGCGTAAAAATAACCAAGCACTTTACACAGAAAACATCGAGTTTTTCCACGAAGACCCCGACTCGAAAGTTTTTGCTTACACTCGCTGGAACGATGAAGGTTCGAGAGTTGTAGTAGTGGCGAATATGTCGGACAATTATCTGGGCGGTTACAGCGTTCCCCACTTCCCTGCCAACGGAAATTGGCACGAATGGACAGGGAATTATGATATTGAATCTGGCGATCATAATATTATGATTGACTTGCCGGAATACGAAGCGAAAGTGTTTGTTTGGCAGTAAGCTGTCCTATTAATTCCGGTTGCACTCCTTCGGAATTGTTGACTGTTGACTGTTGATTGTTGACTGTTGACGGGCGGGTCAAAAAAGTGAATGGTTGAGTGTTAACTGTTGACTCGATTTTATGATTCCGATGCAACCGGAAACGATATCAGGCCTCGAAAGCACTGATTTGCAATTCAAAAATATGAGGACTTAAGTCCTCGCTACCCACCCAAAAAAACTGTTTGTAGTAAGGACTTGAGTTTTTCCTTAATTCGCCCAAACTCCGAGAACGGATGTCCTCACTACAAACTTATAAAGGTTATTTGACAGGTTCCGGTCTAATTCACAACTCAAAACAGAAACTATTTTTTGTTCCGCTTCCTGATTGTTAATTTAAATTACTTATTTTCTTCCCAGATTGATTTTCTAAGCACAATTGGGTTATAGCCGCCGCCGGTATTGGTTTGCTAAAGAAGTAACCCTGACCCATATCGCACTTATGCGAGTGCAAAAACGCCAACTGTTCTGCTGTTTCCACTCCCTCAGCAATCACCTGTAAATTCAGGCCCTGTCCCAAGGCGATCGCCAGTTTCACAATAGTAGCACCGTTGCTACCCGTCACCAAATCGGCCACGAAGGATTTGTCTATTTTTAAATTATTGAGCGGAAAGTTTTTCAGAGACCACAGCGAAGAATAACCGGTGCCAAAATCGTCCAGAGAAATGTGAATTCCCATGTCCTGCAACTGCTGCAATACCGACACCGTAAAGCTCACATCTGTCATGGCAATGCTCTCGGTAATTTCTATTTCTAAATACTCGGGATTTAACTTGGTTTCGGATAAAATTTCAGCGATGATTTGTACCGTGTGAGGTTGCAGAAACTGGCGGGCTGATAAATTCACCGCTATCCGCATCGGCGGCAATCCCAGTAACTGCCACGCTCGATTTTGCAAGCAAGCAGTACGCATCACCCATTCGTCAATTTGGCAGATTAATCCTGTTTCCTCAGCTAAGGGAATAAATCGATCGGGAGGAATCAAACCGCGTTCGGGATGTTCCCAGCGGATCAGAGCTTCCAAGCCCACTATTTTGCCAGTATTTAAATTTATTTGCGGTTGATAGTACAGGACAAACTCAGAGTTTTTTATAGCTTTGTAAAGATGATTTTCTAAGTTAAGATCCTCGGAGACTTTACTGCCGATCGCCTGCGTGTAAAACTGATAATTATTGCGACCTTTCTGTTTAGCTTTGTACATCGCAGCATCAGCATTTTTCAGCAAAGTTTCTGCATCTTCTCCGTCGTAAGGAGCCAAAGCAATTCCCAAGCTAGCCTTAATATAAAGTTCCAGACCCTCAAAATCAAAAGGACTGCTTAAACTCTGGATAATTAGCTGGCAAATTTTAGTTGCTTCCTCCGGGGTGTTGATATTGTACAGCAGCACAGTAAATTCATCTCCGCCCCAACGAGCCATCGAATCCCCCACGCGCAAACAGTTAGTCAAACGCCGAGATACACTTTGCAGCAACAAATCGCCCACGGGATGACCGAGAGTATCGTTAACATTTTTAAATCTATCTAAATCTAGAAAGATTACCGCCAGCATTTCTCCATCTTGGTGAGCGCTAGCTAAAGCTAAAGACAGCCTTTCATTAAACAGTAATCTATTAGGTAAACCGGTTAAGGGATCGTGAGAAGCTTGGTGTCGGATCATCGCCTCAACGCGCCTCTGCATTGCAGCCATGTACAGGTGAGTTCCTAAAGATTGTGCTAGCTTCTGTTCCTCGCTAGTCCACTTTTGAGCTTCGCCTGTTTTGATTTCTTTCCAAGCTGCAAAGGATTGTCGGGGACGATCGTTCCGGGCGTCCGAACTGCAACGACCCGCCCACAAAATTTCGGTTTTTATGGGGCTGCGAAAAACGGTGAGACAGCCGATGCACTGTTGGCGGTATTGCAGCGGTACTGCCAAAAATGATCGAATGGAAGCTGCGAATAAATTGGTAGATACAGATTTGAGTTGAGGTTCTTTAGAAATATCGGAAATCGCGTACAAGTGCGGTACGAGAAAACTCGAAATATTGGTGTCTATTGAGCTGTAATGCTGGGAATATAAATTTTCAAAAATACCTAATTGGCTTGTATGATTAGCAGTTTGTGCTTGATCGTCTTGGTTTGCCCTCCCCATAATCTGCTGCCAAAACGGGCTGAGTTCAAGGTCGATGTCCGCGGGCTGCTGGCCACAGGTATAAAGCAAAGCAGGCCGATCGCCAAACTCGGCTGCAATGTAGAGTCGCCCTCCTGAACCACGCAAATGCTTGACAGTTTGTTCGAGAACTGCTTTGCGAATTTCGTTTAGTTCCAGAGGAGAATGCAGCAAACTGGTAATTTGGTTGATAACGGCTTCGTCACGCGCTTGCTGTCTAGCTTGACTCAGCAGAAAAGATTGGGCGATCGCAATTGAAAGTTGATCTACAAGCAACTGCACCATTTTCAATTCTCGATCGCTAAACCGTTTCGGTTGGCTATGGTGAGACACCAACAGCCCCCAAAGGTGATTTTGATGCAAAATCGGCACCGTCAGAGAAGAACGTGCCCCCATAGCCTTCAGATATTCAGCGTGACAGGGGTCTACAGGACGATAGCTAATATCTTCAACTGCTAAAGTTTTGCCGGTTTCGGGACAATCTAACCGATTAATCGTTTGATGCTTCAATTCCACATCTACAATCACTCGCTGCCGCGCTTTGAGAAACATTTCCCGAGCACTATTGGGAATGTCGCCTGGTGGAAAGCGCAAACCCAGCATAGAGGGCAATTTGTCGCCGTTGATGGACTCAGCAATAACCTCACCACTACCGTCGGCCTCAAAGCGATAAACTTTTACTCGATCGCTCTCTAAAAAGCTGCGGATTTCTAGGGCAGTTGTCGTCAAAATCTCTTGTAGTTCTAAAGAGTTGCGGATGCGATTGGTAATTCGATTGAGTAAAATTTCTTGTTCTAAAGTCGATCGTGACATTTGTCTAAGTTTTGTGCGGGCCATGCCTTTTGATCTCCCGGGCTGTTGACAGCATTTTTGCGAGCCACAGTCTTAACTTGCCCTGTATTATACATTACAACACTTTCGCGGCGTCTAGGGGCTTGACCCAACCCAAGAGCGAGAAACTCGGTTTCTGGGAATATTTCGGCTTTTTCGACAAATTTCGGTGATCAACCGGGTTTTTCACAGCACTTACAAGGCAAGGAAAGAGCGATCTGACAAGTAGTGAGGTCGAAAGTCCGATCGAGTTTGATCAGGACTCAAGCCCTCACTACAAAGCAATTTCACAGCTACAAGACAAAAGGTATAGAGAAACCGGCTTGACCAACCAGTATTCTGCCCTCGGGAGGGAGAATACTGGTTGGTCAAGCCGGCTGGTAAGTATTTATACCTTAAAAGGTATCGTTAAGCGGACTCCCAAATTCCCCGAATTCTGTCCGGCAAAAAGCCAGCTATTTCCTGAATTCGCTCCTCGGACAGCTCATCCTTCGTTGCCGAAAATACAGCGGCGATCGCAGTTTCCGGTTTTACTCCTGAAGGAAGTGAGCCTTCTAGTTCCACCCTCCGTGCAAACAAATTGCCATCGATCCCCGCAGGTGCAGGCGGGCCGGTCAAAGGCTGACGTATCCGGCTGAGCAATCCCACCAGCGGATTGGTATCTTTCCAGAGGTCTGCTATTTCTTGTTGCAGGGTTTTGTCATCCGTAGGCAAAACTTCTTTGTGCAATTCAGATTCCACGTGCTCGATGGCGTCTTTTGTCATCACGTCGCGCATGACCCGGTACACTACTTCGGTAATGTCGCGGGCATCAAAAATATCCTCCAAGTGACCGTTTACCATCACTTTTTCCAAAAACGGCATATTCTTTGAAGCGATAGGAACTGCCGATCCTTCGTGGTGGAGCGAGGTCGGAGGATTCGTCTCCATTTTGTGTAACAGTTTGCGGCCTTTTTCTGTTAACTCAGCTCCTCCATAAGGCTCGCCACTAACCTGAGCTTTGATAAATTCTCTTTGGTTGAGGTAGTCGAAATGACCGCGCAATTCCGCTTCCGCCACCTGGTGACCGACATATTCTTCCGCTGCATTCCTAATTTCCGACTCTCCCCTGCCGTTTCCGCTGCCAATCTTTTTGAGCAAAATGTAAGTCAGGTCGTCTCTGATTGGAATTGTCATTAAAACCTCCTAGGTTAATATCCGGTAAAGCTCATGTAAAAACTGAATTTTTTTACTGGCTTAAATTGTGATGATTACTACTTAAAAACATTGAAGTATAAAGTAGAGTAATCAAGTATCTCTCAGCAGGTGGAAGTTATTAAAATCAAGTAGCGGTTAGAATCTTCCTTTAGGTAGATCCTTGTAGGGGAACCCATGTTTAATGTGGTTAATATCCTAAAAAGCTGTCGTCACCATTCAATCCTATTAATCGATAATGCTTTATTGGTAAGATTTTTCGTATTTATTGCGTATTTTTACCAAGGCTGACGCACCAAGAGGGCCTCAGTTGGAAATTTGCGCTGAGAGAGGTAGAATTAAGCAGATGCTATGGGGTTAATTAAAACTGCGGTCGTTTTGCCCGCAGCTTATAGCGAGATTGTATCGGCTTAGACCAAAAACTGGTCATGGGAGAGCTACAAATACGAGCCAATCTGTTTCAAGTGCCGCAGCGCCACTTGAAGAATGCCTCGGGGACAACTTTTTTGATCGTTTCGCTCGGCATTTATGAACTACCTTCAGTGGGAGAATAAATTGGAATCCTCGTCTTTCATTAGCAGTCAACCCCCGGTTGACAAGCGTCCTTTAGTGTTGGCGGTAGACGACAATCCGGACAACTTAGAGCTGCTGACACAAATACTCGATTTATTCGGCTGCGAGTGCGTGGGAGCAGTTGACGGGTACGCAGCTCTTTCTGCCGCAGTAGATCGAGCTCCCGACTTAATCGTACTCGACATTTGCCTGCCGGATATAGACGGTATGGAAGTAGTAAAGCGCGTCCAACAAAATCCCGCTATCAGACATATTCCGATTGTTGCTGTCACAGCACTAGCAAAACCAGAAGACCGCGATCGAATTCTCCAAGCAGGCTGCGTGGAATACCTTTCCAAACCTTTTAACATCAAAGATTTAGAAACAGTTATCCGCCAGCACCTCAACTCTCAAATGGTTTTGGTTGAGTTTTAGATTGATAATTAGAATCACGAACTTGAGGTGCAGAGTCCAAAATTGCGATCGTTCCAGTGCGGCCTGTCTCTAAGGTCGCATCGCGGAGCAAATCAGTGACTCCCACGCCCAAAACCTTTTGGATTAATTCTTTTAGTGGCAATTCCAGAACTGATTCTAATTGTGTTCGCACCTGCAAAGCCAAATCTTCCTGACCGTTCTGAGCCAGCAGTTTTTCAGGTTGAGTAAGCCCATTTTCGACAACAATTATCAATTTGTTATCCAAAAGATTGCAGAGCGCCTGACTCGTTGGGTGTCCGAGTTGAGAGCGGTACAAAGCTTGAATTCCCTGCGAAAGAGTCCGTTCTAATTTCCCCCGAGTAGGTTCTAATGTTTCCCCTGTCATATTTTTTATTTAAACCATGATCGATAAAAAATACTGTTAGCAGTTAACAGTTAGCAGTTAAGTTAACAGTTAACTGCTAACTGCTAACTGTTAGAAATAACCGTCGCGTTATCCGACAGTAACTTCATTAGTTTCCACGCCAGTTGCACCCTTAACGCCTTTAGCAATTGTCACCAACTTGTTGACAATTTCCTGACTGGGAACTGTACCTTTGAGAACCACCGTAGTGCCAAGTTGAGCCACATAAACAGTCTCAATATCCGCAACATCAGGATTTGCATCGAAAGCCTGAGCAACCCGTTTAGCTAAACCGCTTTGATCGTATTCTCCGTTCAAGCCCATGCGTTCCGGCGGGATTGTCTGAGCGCTCGCAGCAGGTTGAGCTTGAGCTTGAGATTGAGCTACAGGTGCTTGGTAAGCAGGAGCGTCAACTGTTTCTTGATTTTCAAGTTTTTCTAAACCAAACAATCTTTTTAGCCAGCCCATAGAGTTTGTCCTCCGACAAAGTTTGTGTTAATTGACGTGTTAATTCACGGTTGGCAAGTTGCCCTGTAATTGTTATTCTCAATACCAGGAATTACGAGCGCACTCTTGGATGCAGAAACAGAGTTTTTTTACAAAAAAGTATCGTTACAGCCATCCACCTAGGTAGAAAAACCCAGTTTGTTGAGTTTGGTGCGCCCATCCTAAATACAATTTACTGTTGTACAACTACGCCGATCATCTGCCTGGAGACATAATTCTCCGGCTCTCAAACAAATACTTGCGCTGACCATTCCGGCAAATCAAACTTAAACCCTTCTTCCCCAACTTATACTATTTTGTTATACATCCACTCGTGCCAACTTCCCCCAGCCGGAAACTTAGGAATACTGTTACCAGATAGATAAGTAGCCGAAAAATTAGCGACAACTACTGCTCGTGTTACCCCATCACTCCAGCGGTAGTAAGCCAGCACTTTGGCTTCGGGATTTTCGTGGATAAATTCAATATTTTCGGTATAAAGTGCCGGCAAATCTTGCCGCCGAATCACGTGTTTGTAGTATTCCCATAACTCATGATTTGGCTAATTTTTCAACAAAGACCATTGCAGTTTATGCGGCTGGTTGGGAGTTTACCGAAGCGATGAGTTCGGGAAGTTCGGCAATGTGTTCTGCTATGTTATAAAATGGCTTGTCGTCGGCGTTTTTTTCGCTTCACGAGTTATCCAGTGTAGGAAATCTTGATTGGCCAACTGTCGCACAGCATCCTAGCGAATCCCGTCGATATGATATTCTTGAATCCAGAAATTAACGACATCGCCGATGAATTTCCAAGCGGGACAAATGCCGAGTTTTGGGTCGAAGTTTTCGTAGCTAAACTCCGGGCCCCAGTAGTTAGCGGGATCTTCGGGATAGTGTTTGTCGCGGTAGTACCAATAATTGCGATCGATTAGCAATAAGGGACATTCTTCATCGCAGTGGTTGTAAATCCCGTCCAGAATCACCCGAATGCCCCGTCCGTGGCACTCGTCAATCAATTGCTTCTAATCTGCGGTTGCACCGTACCTGGACTCTACGGCAAAGAAATCGCGGACTTTGTAACCCCAGCTATAATCGCCCGGATATTCATTAACTGGCATTAGTTCGATCGCATTTATGCCCAAATCACACAGATAATCTAATTTCTCCCTCACCTGCTGGAATTTACCGCGACTGTCGGAACCATCCGGCCCGGAAAAATCAGCAACGTGCATTTCGTAAACGACTAATTCTTGATTATTCGGGAGTTCTTTGTCGTCGTCCTGCCAAAAATAGGTATCAATAATTCGCGCGCCTGCTTTGATGCGAACTGTACTTGTAGGAGTAGTGCGGTCAATTTCATTGGCGTAGAGGTCATTGATTTCTACCCATTCGTGCGATTCAAAACAGGGAGTTTGCGACTGAACTCGGAATTTGTATTGATAAATACCGTCTTCTAACTTAATGTTAGTGCGGAAATAACCTTTGTTATCTTTTTCTAAGGGAATTTCTGCCCATTTGGAAAAAGAGCCGAGCACTGTAGCTGCTTTGTTGTTCGCAGCGAAGAGTTTGAATTCAATTGCAGCGGCCATGAATACTTTGTTTGCAGAACTTATAAGTGTGATTAGTATTGATTTTTACCATTTTGCAAATCTGTCGCCATCGTTCTTAAGAGTTAAACCTGTAAGTCTGATGTTGTAAGGTGCTTGGGGGCGCACGCGGAGGATTTAGTAGTGCGAACCCTAGCGATTGAGTAAGGTGCGCCCCTAGGCACCCGGAAACCTGATTTTAATCAAAAATGTAGTTAAAGTAACTAAAAATTATTAAGCGCTGTTTATGAAAAATAGTCGAGACTGTTTTTAGTTAGTAGTCTGAAGCCCTAGATTTTCCGTTGGTAGCGAACTTGCCTTGGAGCCTTGAAACCCTTATTCTACGGTTTGCTATCAAAAACTGTCCCAAGTATTGTATGAAAAGTAATTTAACTTTTGATAAATTGATAAATCGTGGTTAATATTTAACATTTGTAACTAAAGAAACATTTTTTAGCCTACAGGGGTAATACCGTAGAAAGATGTCATTTTATGCGGAAACAGCGAGGATCAGCGTGTAATTATAAGGCAAGGGAAACCAGAACCATGAATCCTTTATTCAACAGGGTTTTCCTGCGACTTTAAGCCAAGTTTGAGCCGAGAATAGCAAGGATTATTTTTGCTTATGTCTTGGCAGCACTTGTTTTATAGTTTTTGACTGGTAAACTTTGTAGAACCAAAATCAGCTTTAACGACTGCTGCTACCTCAGTAATTGGTAATTGGTGAAAATCTCATTCGTCCCTGTTACCTGTTAGATATTCCGAGCAGTGGCTCTAAGGCTCTAAAAGTTTAATGTGGGATGTTGGCGAATTACCGTTACTGTAAAACTCTGGAGTGTTAAATATGCTAAAACAAATGTGTTGGTTGCCCAGACTCGGAGGCAATGGAGAAAAGATATTGCACTTGCGTACCGATGCCCGTCAGGCGTGGCGGCCTTATACAGCTTTTCCGCAGTTTGCTGTATCCGACTACCGGGAACCGGGCGGTTCTAAGGGATGGGCAACTTATCAGAAGCTGAGAGTTCAAGGGTGGAATTTAATATCGACTGAAGAAGGGCAGCAGTCGATTTTTGTCGAACAGAAAAGTGCTTAAGAAATCTGAAACCGCACCAATAAAAGAAGAGGTAAAATCCTCTTCTTTTTATTAGTTTGGGAGACAGAAACTGGGTTTTTAACCATCCTAGTTGGTAGAATTGGTAAGGTGTGCAGTGCTCACCTTACATAATTTTAAGATGTTTGCCAGTTGCAAGTAAATTAGGCGATCGCCGTTTCTCTCTCTGCTGTAGTTGCTACGTTATGGAGCACCGGCTGGCGAGTTCTCAAGTTAAACCGGTATCCGTGGGGGAGTATGTGCAACTTGGCGCCGCAAATCGCCAAAGCCTCATCCTTCAGCAGTCCATCTAGATTGTCGTGGAGTTTTTCCGACTCGTCGATGACAGTTACAGCGCTTTCGCCAATGACTTCCAACTCGTCACCGTCGACTAAAATAGCTGTATTTTCGTCAATACCAAATCCCAACACGGCAGGTTGCAGCAAGAGTGCCGAAACTAAGCGTCCCAGACGACCTCGCTGGGCGAAATGCTGGTCGATGACAACTCCTGGAAGGAAACCCATTCCCGGGCCCATTGCTACCACATCCACGCGGGGATTTGTCTCTGAGTCTCCTTCAATAATCATCATGTCTGGCATCATTGCCGCGCCGGCACTGGTGCCGCCAATGATAATCCCTTCAGAGAAGCGTTTGTGCATAGCTTCGTCGAGTTTTGTGTCTTTCAAGCAGCTAATAATCCGCGCTTGATCTCCGCCGGTAAAGAATATGCCAGTGGCTTGTTCGATCGCTTCTAAATAATCTGGATCGCTGGCATCTTCAGGTCTCTGGGTGTCAACAACTCGCACATCTTCAGCGCCAAGTCGCTCAAACACTCGGATGTAATTATCTCCTACTTCTCCCGGTAGGCTTGTTGCAGCGGTCATTACTACAATGCGGGCTTTAGTGCCTCCGGCGCAGCGCAAGAATTCCCGCAGAATTTTGCAGTCCCCCTCTTTGTCTTCCGCGCCACCAATAATTAGCAACTTCCCCTGAATTTCGTTGCTCGCCATATTATCTCCACTTTTAATTTATTAAATTTCACTAAAACACAAAATTCCTTTTTTCGAGAACTGCCCAAAGGTATATATAGATACAAAAAAATCTCAGGCTTCTACCACTCTAGAACGCACCCAGCAAGGGTGATATGCGAGTTTACTCATCCTCGATAATCGACAAAACAAACTTACCCCCCCCTAACAGGAGATAGGAGGGGTCAAGAAATGAGCTTAAATTACAGGGCCCACGCGCGCGCGGTGATCAATCCGGTTTCTGATCCGATTCTTCGCTAATCCTCCTCTGATTGCTCGTAGAAATCGGGTTGATGAGCGTAAGTCCTCCATTAGTCCGATCGCCCGTTAGTGCGATCGCTCGATCAAATTGCTCAATATGGTACTCGCCCGTTCTAAAGGTAGGTGTCTGGGTTTGCCGTTCCAGACAATCTGATATTCGTTGCTGTTTTGACCATCGCCGTAGCCAGAAATTAGCTTCCGGTGAAATGCTTCCTCAGCTAAGTGGTGAACTTTTTCCCTGAGAGCAGTTTGTGCGATTTTCATAATTTGCTGCCTCTTAAATTTTCTTTCACTGTCATAAACAATTATAACTACCCAGTGTACCTCTCAAAAGTTATAGCTTTTTTTCGGCAGGGGGAAAGAAGTAGTCCTTAGTCATAAGTGCTTAGTTATCAATGCTTAGTCATCAATGCTTAGTCAGATGTTGAAGGAAGAAGGAATATTTTCCCCCTCTCACCCTCTCCCCATTTCCCCTACTCTGCCACTCCCCATATCGGGCAATACTGAAGGCAGAATTGGTCGGAGTATTTGTCTGACTGCTGGAATATCTATGCCCGCAGGTAGTATCCCATGCACTAACTATAAAGTTACCGTAAAAAATTAGCTCAAAGGAGGTTAGAAAATGCTGCAAGAAAAAAGCACCGAAACAGCCCGCGTTAATGCTCGAAAAACCGATATTTTCGATGTTTTTAACTTCAAACACTATATGGGGCCCAACCCTTATTTAGACACCGCGGCTTTGGTTTTTGATTTAGCGGTAACGGGCGCGAGCGAACCTTTGCCGATCGCACATTACCAGAAAATTATTGGCGCTCGCTACCCGCAACTACTGCACGAGAATTTCTCGAACCATGCCCAACTGTTCGGCCGTACCGCCTCAGAAGTAGCCAAACTCGACATGGGTTTGCACTTCCAAAACTGGAACATCAAGCCGTTTTCTCACTTTAACAGAATCAGCATAGAAGCACTTCACGCCCGCACCGCCAGAGCAGTAGTGTACGCAGTTTGGGATTGGTTTGAAGCCATTAATCAAAATCAAGACTTTCCCTTGGAAGCGCAAATGGGCGCGCTGCAAAATATGTTCCGGCAGTCAGTTTACGGAGGCCCGACAGTTTATTCGTTAATGCGATCGGCATCCCAAAAAGGCATTCCCGCATTTTATTTGTGGGATGAAGGACTAATGCAATATGGGTACGGTAAAAAACTGGTTCGTGGCTCTGCAACTACCTTTGATTCTGACAGCCATTTAGACTCAGATTTTACCACCCGCAAAGACGATTGTAAAGCTTTTCTCGCTACATTAGGATTTCCTGTTCCCAAAGGCGATATCGTCTCCACAGAAAACGGAGCTCTGGCAGTTGCTAAAGAAATTGGCTACCCAGTTGCTATCAAACCAGTAGTCGGTCATAAAGGAATTGGCGTAACAGCAGATGTCCGGGAGGCCGAGGAATTGCAGGCGGCTTTTAAAAGAGCAGTTAAGGCCATTCCCGAAACAGACCCGGTACGAGTAATTGTGGAAAACAGCATCAAAGGCTCGGATTTTAGGCTGCTGTGCGTTGACGGCAAATTTGTTTCTGCAACTGAACGCCGGCCAGCTTCGGTAACAGGTGATGGCGACTCAACAATTCGCGAATTGATCCGCCGTGAAAACCGCAAACCAGAACGTTTGGATACGCCAACTTCGGCGATGAGCAAAATTCAGTCCGACGAAGCGATGGAAATGTATCTGGAAGAACAAGGGCTGTCATTGGATAGTGTGCTAATTCGCGATCGCACTGTGTTTTTACGCAAAGTGGCTAATCTTTCCGCAGGCGGCGTCAGCATCGACGCTACCCGCAATATTCACCCGGATAACATTGTTTTGGCTCAAGATATCGCCCTACATTTTCGGTTAACTTGTTTGGGGATTGATGTGGTAACAGAAACTCTCGCCAAATCTTGGAAAACAGGCAATTTTGGGATTATCGAGATCAATGCCGCGCCGGGAATTTTTATGCACCTCAACCCCGCTGTCGGCGAAGGGGTTGATGTGCCTTCCCATATTATCGAAACTTTCTTTGACTCCGGAAAATCCGCCAGGATTCCGATTATTACTTTCAACAGAATTTCGGTACACGACCTACAAGAAACTATCGACCATATTCTGTTGCAGCATCCCGATTGGACAATCGGTGCTGTTTGTCGCGGTGGACTTTTTGTTAACCGTTCTGAAAAAGTTTTGAATAAGAATTACCATCTGAACGTGCAAAGTTTGCTCCGGAATCCCAAGCTCGATTTGTTAATTGCTGAATATCCCGAAGATATTTTGGAAGCTGAGGGAATGTTTTATCGGGGCAGCAATATGGTGGTGCTGGACAATCCGGGAGAAACTGAGATGATGTTGGTCAGAGAAAGCACTGATGACGATACTGTTGTGGTGAGGGAAGGAAGTAGTATTTCTATTCGCCGCCAGGGATTGATCGAACAGTATACTCTGGGGGATGATGAACCGTTTACACGGGTTTATTTGAAGGAAATAGGGACTATTTTGTAAGCTGTTCCAAAATTAAGTTGGCTTTGTAGGGTGGGTATTGATTACCCGCCCCACCAGATCAAGGTTTTTTCTCGTTCCCAAGTTCTTCCAGGGCAGGAACTTGGGAGCGCCCAGATGGGAACTGGCTTCGTTACACTTAGTTACAATTGGTTTCAATTCCTCAGTCGTGGATGCACTATTCGTGAAAACCCGGTTTCTTCCCAACTTCTCGTTACCACACCAATATTTTCGGAGAAATTGGGCTTCTCAAGGTAAGTTCTATTTCTGCGATCATAAGTTTTTAGACAATCTCGTTTCTGCGCTGTCCTTCGTGCTATCAAGGAATTTTACAAGTCTTTAAAAAATTGCACTTCGGTAGCAGAAGGTGTGGAAATATGAATTTTGCGAGCAACTGGTTTAATTCGCTGACCGAAAGTTTACTGTCGCATCGTCGTTACATTCCAGCAGCCTTGACTCTTTGCACAGGTACGAGTTTGTCATTGGCAGCCGCAGCCGTCGTGTGGCATTCGGAAAACCAACGAATGCAAGCTGAATTTCATCAGCAAGCCGATCGCCTGAATTTGGCATTGCAGCAAAGCATCAACAAAAATTTAGAAGTTCTGTACTCACTTGAAGCATTCTACAGCGCATCTACTAAAGTTAGCAGACAAGATTTTAAGGAATTCTCTCAACCTGCACTTGCCCGAAATGCTGCTATACATTCTGTTAACTGGATTCGGCGCGTGCCGGCTGCCCAAAAAGCAGCTTACGAACAAACAATTCGAGCCGAAGGTTTTCCGGCATTTCAAATTTACGAGCGAACTCCTGACAAAAAGCAGGTCAAAGCAAAAGTGCGATCGGAATACTTTCCAATTATTTACAGAGAAGCACTAGAAGAAGATAACAAAGTGATCGGTTTTGATGTTGCCTCCAGCCCCGATCGCAAAGCAGCTTTAGAGAAATCGGTGAATACGGGGAAAATAGCGGCTTCCGCGCGGATTAGATTAGTCAGCAACAATCAACCGGGATTGCAAGTATTTCTACCAGTACGCCGCCGCACAAATTCTCCAGATAACTCGGTCAACGGGCGCCAAAACCTAATTGGAGTTATTGCGGGTCTCTTTCAGATCACCAGTATGGTCGATTCCTCTTTAGAATCGCTAAATTTAGACAAGATTAATTTTTACCTATATGACAACTCTGCTATAGAGAAAGAACGCTTTCTGGTGCGCTACGACTCACAAAATAAGCAGTTGATAGATAACCCAAAACACGAAAAGCCAGAGTTAGCTAATTTGCGGGGAAAAATCTGTCTATATCCGAGTGCTTGCACTCGCCTATTTAACGTAGCAGACCGCCAGTGGAGCCTGCTAGTTTTGCCTGGGAAGGGGTACCAGAGTATGAGGACGCATCAGGGTTCGCTGGCAATTGCTGCGATCGGGCTATTGATGACGGGCAGCTTGACGATTTACCTGTTGATGTCTCTAGAACGTACTGCAAAAGTAGAACAGCAAGTGTACGATCGCACAATTCAACTAAAAGAGCGCACCGCTGAACTAGAAACGGCACTAAAAAATTTGCAGGAAGCTCAATTTAAACTAATCCAAACTGAAAAAATGTCAAGCTTGGGGCAGTTGGTGGCGGGAGTTGCCCACGAAATTAACAATCCTGTCAACTTCATCTCTGGCAACCTGATCCATACAGGCGCATATACTCGAGACTTGCTGGAACTTGTGGAAATATATCAGCAGCAATATCCCAACCCAACGCCCGAAGTGCAAGCGAAACTAAAAGATATTGATTTGGAGTTTATCAGTGAAGACTTGCCTAAAATCCTACAATCTATGAACATGGGAGCTGAACGGATCAGCAAGATCGTGCTTTCTCTGCGGAATTTTTCGCGATTGGATGAAGCTGAAATGAAGTTGGTTGACATTCACCAAGGCATTGACAGCACCTTGATGATTTTGGATAGTCGGCTGAAACCAAAAGCTGATTTTTCTGGCATTAAACTCATCAAAGAATATGGAAATTTGCCCTTAGTGGAGTGCTGGGCGGGACAATTGAATCAGGTATTTATAAATGTTTTGAGCAATGCTATTGATGTTTTATCTGATGCACAAAATCAAAAAAAGCTCGGCAAAAACGCCTCTAATTCTGAATTTTTACCTACTATTAGGATTCGCACTGAACTTTTAAGTTCTAATTGTGTATGCGTGCGAATCGCTGACAATGGAACGGGCATGACGGAGAATGTCAAAAAACGTTTGTTTGATCCGTTTTTTACTACCAAACCTGTAGGCAAAGGTCCTGGCTTGGGATTGTCGATCTGCTATCAAATAGTGGACAAACATCAAGGTTCGCTGAGGTGCGTATCGGCTCCGGGAGAGGGAACTGAATTCTTGATTGAGGTGCCGGTGTGGCAACAGTCTAAGCAATCTGTTTCTAAGGTTTCACCTGCGGTAGGTGCCAGTTGGAATTAGCGGGAGAAATCTCGCTTCTAGCTGAGTATTACGGGGACCATCTCATATTAATTCCGGTTGCACCGTCCGTGATTGTTGACTGTTGACTGTAGAAGGAGGCGGGGAAAAACTCAATGGTTTAATGTTAACTGTTGACTGGATTTTATTATTCCGATGCAACCGGAAACGATATCATTTTTGCAGCCAAGCTATAAATTGGAGTTGGGAGGCAGGAGCCAGGAGCCAGGAGGAAAGAGTCAGAAGGAAGGAGCCAGAAAAAGTGTTTTTACAAATATGGGATGCTTCCTAATCCCTGTTTAGAAAAGGTGAACTATCCGCACTCTACTTTGGAAAGGTGCGAGGTCGCACTCTACTTTCAACGGTTAACAGTCAACAGTCAACTATTATAGTTATTATCAAGCGCGTGCTAATTTTAGTGGAATATTGCCGAAAACAAATATCTGGGGTTTTACCCGTCGTGACAATTTATAATTGTAGCCAGACCAGATTACCAATTATTAACTACGATGTCTTTACAATCTATTAGCATTCCGCCCACAACGGATCGCAAACCTGTCGCTTTGATTGTCGCTTTGCATGGATGGGGTGCTAATGCTCGGGATTTGACTTCCTTAGCACCCTTTTTCAATTTGCCGGATTATCAGTTTGTATTTCCCGATGCCCCCTTTCCCCATCCCCAGGTAACGAGCGGCAAAGCGTGGTATAACCTTCAAAGCAAAGACGCTCAGGGATTGGTAGAAAGCCGGCAATTGCTGAGGGAATTTTTGCTGTCTTTGGAAAGCAGCACGGGCGTGCCTTTGTCTCGCACTATTTTAGGCGGCTTTTCTCAAGGCGGAGCGATGACTCTAGATGTGGGATTGACTTTGCCCCTAGCTGGTTTAATTTGTCTGAGCGGTTATTTACACCAGATTTCGCCAGTTGCGGGGAGTGTTTTGCCACCTGTTTTAATCGTACACGGTACTCAAGATACTATTGTGCCTGTTAGTGCTGCTGTGCGATCGCGCGAGAGTTTGACGGCTTGGGGAGCTGCGGTGCAGTATCGAGAATTTAAAATGGGACACGAGATTCTGCCGGAAGTTATAGAGGTAATGCGAAGTTTTGTTGTAGAAACTGTGTCGAAATCTGATTAAAGGTTTAGTATATAGTATGGCGGAAGTCTCGGGCAGGGGAAAAAAATGAAAACTTTAACCAAAGCATCGCGCGATATTGCTGTACTTACTTCTCAGGACGTGGCAGAATTGGCTGTCCGTTTGGAAGTTGACGATTATACAGATCCTTTTGAGGGATTGAATGATTGGCATTTGTTGCGATCGCTTGCTTTTCAGCGGCCGGAGCTGGTTGAACCTTATCTCCACCTTCTGGATATGGAAGCCTACGACGAAGCATAGACTGAAAAATCTAGCTCAAAATTTTCGACGGAATTGAGGAAGAAGTTAGCAGCATATGTTGTTGCGGATTAAACAGATGAATTAGGGATTTTAGCCTGTTTTTATCTTAATTTCTTTCTTGATTCTTTTTTATGAAAAAATGACATGAAAGGCAGACGAATTTTAATCGGCGTTAGTGGCGGGATTGCGGCTTACAAAGTTTGCGAAGTAGTTTCAACTTTAGCGAAAGCTGGAGCTGAAGTTAAAGTTATTCTTACTGATGCGGCCGGGGAGTTTGTAACGCCTTTGACTTTTGCTACTCTATGCCGCCATCCTACTTTTACTGACAAAGATTTTTGGCAACCAAGTCACGGGCGCCCCCTGCATATTCAACTGGGAGAATGGGCGGAAGTTTTTGTTATTGCTCCTTTGACAGCTAATACTTTGGCTAAGTTGGCGGGGGGTTTTGCTGATAATTTGTTGACTAATACTGTCTTAGCTTCTAATTGCCCAATTTTGCTGGCACCGGCGATGAATACGGATATGTGGGAACAGCCGGCGGTGCAGCGGAATTGGGGTGAAGTGTTGAGTTATCGGCGCTATCATGCTGCGAATCCGGGGGCGGGAATGCTGGCGTGCGATCGCGCGGGTGTCGGCCGCATGGCAGAACCTTATGAGATTTTGCCTCATATTGAATCGCTGTTGTATGCGAAGGGCGATCGAGATTTAGCGGGCATTCGGGTGTTGATCAGTGCGGGAGGAACGCGGGAACACCTCGATCCGGTGCGGTTTATCGGCAATCCTTCCAGTGGCAAAATGGGTATAGCTTTGGCGCAAGCTGCACAACACCGCGGCGCTACAGTGACGCTGGTACACAGTATAACTGGCGAGTTGCCGCTGTCAGGTGTGCGGGCGATCGCAGTTGCGAGTGCACAAGAAATGCGGCAGGCGATGCTGCAATGCTTTCACGAGGCGGATTTGACGGTGATGGCTGCGGCGGTAGCGGATGTGAAACCTGCGGAGTACAGTAGTGAGAAATTGCCGAAGCGATCGCTCCCCAATTGTTTACCGTTGGCACCGGTAGCGGATATTGTGGCAGAGTTAGGAATGTTGAAACAGCCGCACCAAAAATTAATCGGGTTTGCAGCACAAACTGGGGATATTGTCAAGCCTGCTTTGGAGAAATTGCGGGCGAAGAAACTAGATGTAATTGCCGCAAACCCGATCGATCGAATAGGTGCAGGTTTCGGCAGCAATACCAATCAAGCAATATTAATTAATGCCGCCGGCAAGCAAGTAGAAATAGCACCTTGCAGCAAGCTAGAAATGGCTCACCGATTGTTAGATTTTGTAATGAACGGGTGAGGGCGCGATTTACTGATTAACTGGGATTAATTACTACTGGTTCCGGCGATAATTCAGATTCCTCCAAATCCGTTGATTCCGAGTCAGCCGACAACTCAGTATCTACGACAGTAATTTCTAGTTTAAATCCTAATGCTTCGAGCAATTCTACCAAACTATAGATTTCCGAACCTGCACTTTCAGCCAGCATCTTGTCGAGTTTTTCGTGATGCTGTTTTGCTGACTCCGAAAGAGCATTCATCCTGATTCGAGCCTCAATCACCTTTCGGATGGCATTTCTCAAAAGGGCGGGTTCAGGGTCTTTTTCTTCCAAAATAGCGCCGATAAAACCAGCAGCTTCTTCCGGCTCGTGAAGAGATTCGATTAGGTACTCGCGGTAGCTATCACTTGTCGGTGCTTTCACGTTGTTCATAATCTGTCCAGTATTCTATAGCTTGTCGAATGTTGTGTTCTTGGGTGCTTTTATCCCCAGCTATGAGGATTACCACAATTGTCAAGCCGACTTGTCCGAAGTAGATGCGGTAGCCCGGGCCATAATTAATTCTGAGTTCAAAAACTCATTGTCCCACTGACTTGAAATCTCCGAGATTACCATGCTCAACTTCGGTCAAGCCTAGATTTGATTCTAACTCTAACATTCCGATCGCGGATGGCATCAAGCTACTCGGCGAATGGTGCCGTACCCTCTGCTGTAGTGTAACGTCGAATTTCCCTGGGTTGTACTTCCATGATTTTATCGTACTTGATTAACAATTTCTATCGTAAGGGCGATCGACACTGCATTAAGCGGGCAAATCATACTTAAGACAGAGGTATTCTAGCGGCTTTAAGGTAAAATTTTTTGCAGGAAACTTTGATTAAAACAGGGCATTGTGAATGAATTTTAAATCGATCGCAAAAACCAATCTACTATTCGGCAGCCTGATAATTAGCCTCGGATTGCAATCACTTCCAGCAGCAGCGCAATCAGTCACCGACGCGCAAGTTTCCGCCCTTGTAGAAGCAATGCGACAAGCCGCACCGCCACAAGCAGCAAATGACGGAATGTACAGTCAGTGGCAAGTTTTGCCAGGGAATATTTCCCGCTGGGCAAAATTCTGTACCAAACAAGATTTAACACCCCAACAATTTGAGGCCGACGCGACAAAAGCCAAATCAATTGTTACCTGTATCGTGGCCGATTTGCTGCGCGACGAATACAAAGCTAGCAGCAACAATGAAACAGCCGCTGTACGCCGCGCCGCTTGCTGGTGGATGACTGGGGACTCAGCAGCTTGCAAAAGTGGCGCAACTGCTACTTATGCGGATAAGGTTGTCAGCGTTTACCAGCAGCAGCGGGCTAAAAAGTAAGGTTTGTGCTGCGGGATTTAGATTTTTTTACCGCTGATGCACGCGGATTAACGCAGATGAATTGTGCTGGGTTTCATTACCCGCCAATTCATCTTGTTTTAAAGTAACTTTTAGTCTAAATCCTAGCGCATCCAAATACAATTTCTGCGTTCAAAACTAGCCGAATTTCCCTCGGTTATACTTCCCTGATTTTTGTGAAATATACATATTAACCTGTACAGGTTTGACTCTGCGACTGAATTACCCATTTTCTGCCTGACTTCTCATCAACTTTTGCACGCTGGCTAAAGCCCGATTTAATTCATAATTTTTTCTTTCTGAATTCTGCAAAAAAGCCTGCTGTTCTTCCTCAATCATTAACACATCCTGCCGCACCAAACCATCTAATAACTTTTGAGCTGCACCGAAACAAATATCTTTGATAAACCTGCGAAACCACACAGGCAATTTGTGCAGTCGCCAAAACGCATTTAATGAGGTAAAATGAATTAAATAAGCCCGAGTTGCTGTCTCGCTAACCGGACAAACCAAGCAGTAAATTTTAAAGTCGCTTCCCAAAGTTGAAACCCAGTGCGGATAAACATAACTCACCTCTAGCGGTTCCGGGTGCAGTCGGCGCAGAGATTTAAAAAACAACTGAGAAATTGACCAAATTTTATCTATTTTGTAATAACTTTGTGCCTGATAGCGAGCAGTTACTTGATGCTCGTTTTCTTCTAAAGTATCTAACACCGGATTGGCCCAAGCTTGCCAATCATCGTGCAAGTGTCCGTGGTACATATCCATCAAGTTTTCAATTAAAAATGAATAGTGTGCCTGACAGTCTATGAGTGAAACTGTGGCAATATAATTGAGATGTTCCCACTCTGGCAAATCCAATAAATCTATTTTTTCTGCTTGCATTTCCTCGCCGGGAAACAGCCAGATAAAACCGTTTTTTTCTTGGACTGGGTAGGAGCGAATTTTGCAGTTAGGTAGCTTTTGATTTTCTGCTAAATAATCGACTTCGGCACATTCTCCGCTTGCATTTAACCGCCATCCGTGGTAAGCACATTCGATTAAATCGCCTTTAACTTGGCCGTGGCTAAGTTTAACTTGCCGATGGGGACATCTATCTTCTAAAGCGTTGATTTTGCCTGCACTGTCGCGGAAAAGTACGATCGCCCGATTCCAGATTTTCGCCGCGACAGGCTGAGTTTGCACCTCAATGCTGCGGGCGATCGCATACCAGCGATCGAGATTAATGCCCAACTGGCGGATGTGAGTTTTTTCTCCCCTTGCAGATACCGATTTTATCGCGTTGTTTTGCATTACAAATGTTCCCAAATTACGCCCATAAAACAACCCAATTTTACAAAATAACAGCCCGGAAAGCAACGACCGTAAATTTTTCTAAATCTCCGTTCTGACAAATACCTATCGTTAGCTAAATGCTTCAACCACCCCGGCGACAATCGAAATTTTAATAATCTTAAAGCAGTGCGAAATCCGTAGGTGGAACAGTCTGGCATAAAATCTCTCGCTGCACCTAATATGTAGCCTATTGTAGCAGGTCTTTCCACTTCCGAAATATTATCTAAAAAGACGATTTTTCCGTGGGGATTTAACAATTTTTTAATTGCATCGAGGGCGGCGGGGAGGTTGGGCAGGTGGTGAAAAGTACCAGCACTAACTATTAAATCAAATTGGCTTTCTAGGGCTAATTGACTGGCATCCATTTGGAGATATTCGATATTGGGAGCTGAGCGTTTTTGACTGGCGATCGCCAGCATTTTTGCTGACAAATCTACGGCGACAACATTATCGTAATACTGGGCTAATTCAAAAGCAAGAATTCCAGATCCGCAGCCAATATCTAATGCTGCACCTTTGCTAGCCGATAGGTTGTTAGTAAAGAAATCGTTCTGGTTTTGCAAGGTGGCAGCGAAATCGTATTCTGTGGCAAAAGCATCAAACATTACAGATTTATTGCGAATTTGGCAGTTACTATTCAGCATCTATTATTGCTTTATACTCATTCAATAATATTTTAACCGCATATCCACCCCCCTCAACGCAGATATTTTTTTTTGTTCGCAAGCTCTGCCTTTTCTCCTCAGGGAAACCACACCTACAAACCGTAACTCATCTTAAAAAAAGAATGCAACTGTAGGAAACCTCCAAACCCTTATTTAATCAGTAATTCCCATTTCTTCAAATCTAAAATTTAAAATGGTATGACAGGGGGCGGGTTTCACCGAGGATAGCAGCCAATAATTGACGATTTATAAAACCCGCCCCCGCTGCAAACCTTAGATTTTTAACACGCCTTCGGGATTCACCGTCAAGAGCGATCGCCTCTGCAAACCCTCCTGATATAAAATAGCATTAGCTGCCAACAAACCGCTGCTAACCGCCCTTTCCATTAAACCGCACGGAAACGGCATTTTCACCCAATCTCCCGCAAACAAAAGATTGGGAACAGCGCAGCAAGTTTCTGGTCGTTCTGCATAGCTACCGGGCGGATATCCAGAGAAATTCTTTTGATTTACCAATTCCCGGTGCAGCATATTTGCGGCTTTTAATTCCGGTACAATTTCGTACAATTCTTGCTCAAAAGTAGCCAGTAAAACTTCCTGGTTCGGAAATTCCTTCTCCTTGTAACAATAAGCGTGCAGTTCTACTACACTACCGCCTGTTTTCTGATTCCACTCGATGAACTGATCCTGAATTCGGTGGTAAAGCGTAATGCTGTCAGTCAGTTTGTAGCCGGAAAGCGAACTGAAATTGCTGTGTTCCCATGGAAATTCGCGATCGAACCAAAAACGACCCACCGCAAACGGATCGGCTATTTTCAAGCTCTCTATCCGACTCTGCACCTGCGGATTCACCTCACCGCTGGCTAAACTAAACAAATGCTGCATCCCCGGAACATCGGCCGCCAAAACATAGTAATCAGCCTTCAATGTTTTTCCCAGTTTTTGCGGCTGCGATTGGTTAACCACTGCTGCTAACTGTATTTCATCGGCTTTTTCATCGACTACCTTAAATCGAGGCAAATCCCGCTGAGCAGGCCCGCTCACAACTCGCCCTTCGGCATCAAAAACTGCCCCGTGACAAGGACAGTGAAATTGACCGTCGTTCTGTTTCTGAACTGTGCAGCCTTGGTGAGTGCAGCTCAGAGAAATTGCCTCTTTTCCCGAAGGTGCGGCGGCAAATACGCTGTCCCCAGCGCCGAAATATTCGGTAGAGTTGCTGTCAGTTAACAGCGCGTTTCGCTTCACCCAAAAAGGTATTTTACTTTGCACGTCTCCAGACTGGTAACTCAGAGAATCAATCTTGCCGTTTTCCCAGCGAATCTCACTGATTGCGACATCTGTCAATACTTTGCCGCCTTTGCTTTCAATGGCTCTGGCAATAGGCTGCACCAAACTCGTTCCCATATCTTGCCGCGTGCCGTTGAAGGCCAAACCCTCTGGATTTCCGAAAAAGTAAAAGTGGAAAAATTGCATTAATTCTCCCGCGCTCAATTCGTCTGGAGCGTTGAGGCTGGACTTGGCAAAAGGCAGAAAATACAAGTCATAAAGCCCGCGCGGAAATTCACCTTTTACCCAGTCGGCAACTGATATATTGTCGAGGCGATCGAAAGTTTTTTGAGTTTGAAAACCGCCGATTTCCCGAAATACTTGCCAGTGAGCGGGTTTTGTCAGATTGATTCCCCACTTGAGCCGATTGGGAGAAGATATCCCCAAATCAACTATATTCCAGGGAAAAGCTGAATGGTTGGGACGGAAAACTTCGGGTTTGTATTTGCCGTCTCGAAACAGAACGGCGTAGGATTCTAAAGATACAAAGTTATCAGTAATTTCTAGTTCTTCAACCACACTTTTGAGGTTGTAGTATTGCGGAAAAAAGCCGTGGAAACCGTGTTCCATCATAAAAGTTTCGTTCCCAACTTGAATCGGCCAACTAGCAATTTTGCCGCCGAGTTGGGGCGATTTGTCGAGCAATGTTACCGCGAAACCCCGCTGGGAGAGTTCGTAAGCACAGGCGAGCCCGGCCAAGCCTGCCCCCACAACTGCAACGGTTTTGCGGTTATTCAGCATTCGCGGCAAGTCAAGAGAATCTTGCACAAAAATGGTGGGCTCTGGTTTGGAAAATCGAGAGTAGCCCAGCAGCCCGCCGGCGGCACCGACTCCGAGGAATTTGAGGGCGGTTCTTCGAGAAACTGGTTGGGATAGCGGTGAATTGGTTGATTGACTCATCAGCGGTACGCGGTAACGGGCTTTAAACACAAATACGCCATAAGGCATATATCATAGACCGAAAGCAGGATATGTGAAGAAATACTAAGACACATTTGCCCGTCCGATCGCGATCGCACCGTGCCAAGTGCGATCGTACACAATGTATAGCGGAAGAAAGCAGGCTTCAGTTATCGTCGCGAGAGAAGCAAGAATCAACAAGGAAAAAGCGATCGACCGCATAGCGTAAAATCCTCTAAATAATTAAGTGTTTTTATTTATGTTGCTCAACTCTTGGCAACCGCGGCCAATGATTCTAAAAAACTAGGAGATTTTCCGGTAAAATCTTAGGCAAAAGGCCGTCTCGGCGAAGTGTACGAAATAACCGGGCAGATATCCGAGGCAAAAAAATTAACCAGTCGAGCTTTAAGTAAGTTGGCGCGAAAAAACCTAACTCTTTTAAAATAAGTAAATACAGAGAATATATCTACTGAGGTCACTCAATATATCGGCGCTCGATTCGGGGGATTCCTCACTTAATACCAAGACAAAACCCGATTCAATCGGAGAACTGCGGATGTGCCGCAAAAAGTCAAAGACGCCCCTAGAGGTAATGCCTGTTAAATGCACCTGGCTGCTATGTAGAAAACAGGACTTATGTGAAGAAACCGGGTGTTTGCGTAAGTCCTGTTTATACAAAACCCCTGCATAATTTACAAACTTTTACATAAATCGCGAATTTCTTGGTGCGGGGACTCTGTTGGTGCTGGTGTCCACACCCTACGGTAGATATTGGCGGTTGGTCTTGAATGCTATAATCGTGCGGCGATCGCCAGCACAGTCAAAATTTCCACCCACATCCAAACTTTTGCCCACTGCTGCCGCCAACGGCGCCCTTAACCGCCCCAAAATCATGCACTACCAATCCCAGCAGCAACGCCAAAAACACACGACTCAGAAAAAAATTAAAAAAGCTATTTTTTACTGTTTGACAGCAATATTTTTCTGCTGGAGTACCGCGAACCTCGCTACAATTGCCCAAAACACAGACCAGGGCGGGCTTAACGGGCAAGAAATGAGAAATTTGCTTGATCGGGGCAACCTCACCGAAGCCGTAACCAGAATCGAAGAAAACTGGGAAGAAGACTATCAAAAATACTTTGAACAAGACTTTGCATCCCGTGCGAAAACCGCCGAAGCAATATCAAAAACTCTCTCCCGTCTAGCAGTTCAAACAAAGAAAAAACCAGCTTTAATTTACGCTATCCCGCGCACCGACCAACTAGAATTAATCTTAATATTGCCCGATCGCCTCCCCATTCTCCGCAGCGTCCCCGAAGCCAAACAAGAGAAACTGCTCTCAGTAGTCAAAGAATTCGGCAGCGAAATTACCAACCCCGTAAAAATCAACACCACCACCTATCTAGAACCAGCCCAACAACTCTACAAATGGATAATTGCACCCCTAGAAACAGATTTGCAAACAGCAAAAATTGAAACCTTGCTGTTGTGCGTCGGCGAAGGTTTGCGAACCGTACCCCTAGCAGCAATGCACGACGGAAAGCAATTTCTGATCCAAAAATACAGCCTCGCCCGCATCCCCGCCTTCAAACTCACAGACAGCAATTACACCGACCTCAGAAACGTGCAAGTTCTAGCAATGGGAGCATCAGATTTCGCAGAAACGGCGAACAAAGAACCGCTGCCAGCAGTTCCATTAGAGCTAGGCGCGATCGCCCGACAGTGGCCCGGTCAATCCTTTCTCAACCAAGATTTCACCATAGTAAACTTGCAATCCCAGCGACTGCAACAAAAATACGGAATCATCCACCTGGCCACCCACGCCGAATTCCGCCCCGGAACCCCAAATAACTCCTACATTCAATTTTGGGACACCCAACTGGGCCTCGATCAAATGAGAGATTTAAAATGGAACAATCCGCCCCTCGAACTATTAGTATTAAGCGCCTGTAGAACCGCCTTGGGAGACAAAGAAGCAGAACTCGGATTTGCAGGTTTAGCGCTGCAATCGGGAGCAAAATCAGCCCTCGCCAGTCTGTGGTACGTCAGCGATGCGGGGACTCTCGCCCTGATGACAGAGTTTTACCAGCAGTTAAGAATCCGCAAGCCAAACGACCCTCCAATCATAAAAGCTGAAGCAATGCGGCAAGCACAGATCGCTGCAATAGAAGGCAATGTGACGATCGAAGGCGGTCAACTGCGAAGTGCGCGAGGCGACATTCCCTTGCCCCCGTCCATCCCCAAACTCGACAGCAAAGATTTATCCCATCCGTATTATTGGGCAGCTTTCAGCATTATCGGCAGTCCTTGGTAAGTGGGCCTCTTGACCGAAACTGGTGATAGGCTATAAAACATAAGTAATTTAATAATATCTGTAGCTGTCGCTCAACAAACCACCACCAACCTGTGACGAATCAAGCGGGAGCCTTCAAGGGGAAACAACAATGAAAAAATTAGAATTTTTGCTACAGAAAGAGGGCGATCGCGCCTGGTTGCCCCTAGAAACCTCCGACGTGGAAATTCTAGAAGGTAAATACCGTGTGGTTGCTCGCATTCAGCACCCCAACACCGACATCGAAATTCGCGTTACCCATACCTCCTTCGACCAAGGGGCGCAGCGAAAAGTCCAAAGCCGATCGGCCCGCACCAACCCCGAAGGATTAGTCGTGATCATTCCCTACACCAGGCTCAAACCCGGACTGTGGGAACTCTCCTGCTTGCCAGATCCCAAATCAACACCACTAAAACCTTGGCAGTACGGCGTTCAGTTGGAAGTATTGCCCGCAGAATCGGAAACCTCCGAACCCCTACCGCCGATCGACCAAATCGAACCTGCTGCTTCCACCGCAGCCCCACAAATCGCAGCACCGGTCGATGATCGCGCAGCCCCACAAATCGCAGCACCGGTCGATCGCCCCGCACCAACCCAAATCCCAGCAGCCGCTTCAGCACCGCAGCAGACCAAAATCTACCAATTCCCAATTCCCCAAACCCCCCAACCTAAACCGCACGTCAAACTCGAACTCGTCCTCGATCAAGAAACCTTCGTCACCCAACTCGGTCGCCCATTAATCATTTCCGGCAAAATCGACATTCCCCAACTCCCCCAAAAAACCAGAAAAACAGCAACTCTCCTTCCCGAATCCGAAGCGAGAGAACTCAAACAACTCATCGGTTCCGCACAACTGCAAATTTACCTGCGCGACCCCCAAACCTCAAAAATTCTCGCAGAAATCCAGCAGCCGATGCCAGAACAAGTTCCCCCCTGCATCTTTGCCTGCGTCACCTACATCCCAACCGAATGCAAAAGCCGCCTAATTTTAGGAGAAGCAATTCTCAGCAGCGGCAGCGTCACCCTAGCCACCAAACTATTCACAATTACAGCTCGTTTAGAGCACCTTCTACAGGAAATTAAAGACAATTTCATCGAAGAAAAGCATCAAGCCGAACCCTCCCCAACAGCCTCAAAACAGCCTGGGAACCCCAAAAATCAATCCTTCCTCAAGCTAGTACAAAAATCTTTAGACCCTCCCTCCCCCGCCGAATCCCCAACCAAGGAAGCCCTACCCCCTCTACTGGCTTCACGTCACACCCCAAGTGCCGGCGGTCTAGAATTGCCCGCATTCGGTAACAAACTGCCCGACAGCAGCCGAGTGCAATTGCTCTCAGAAATCTCCAATTCGCCTCGAACTGCCCCAGAGTCGATCGACCCACAAACCAAACCCTCAGACATCCCAACTTCCCCTCAAACAGCGGAAACCGGAGCGATAGAGCAAAAACCCGAAAACAGCCCCGAATTAGAAACAACAGCCCCAGAAACCCAGCCAACACCCACAAAACAGGCATTTCAAACCTTAAAAGTCGAAAGTCGATTTTGGTCGCGACTGAGTTCCCTAGCCAGCAACGGTGAATCCCCCGACTGGCTGAAAGCAACTACCCTGTCACCAACTCCAACAGCCGCCGCCAATAGCAGCGACGAAATTGCCGTTGTGGAAGAAAGCAGCCCAACCCAGCAGCAACCCGAAACGAGCGAAACAATTTCTGATCCCAAATCGACTAGCCCAGAAGCCAGAGAATTTGTCGTTTTTGACGAGCCCCCGCAGCCGAAACAAGTTGCTCAAAAAACCGCAACTGTCGCAGCCGAAGTAACTCCCCCAACTCCCTACGTTTTGTCAGAAGACGAGTTAGTACCGATGCCTATTTTGGAATTGCCGCGTGCCGAAATCCTCGCCGGCGGACCCGTAAAAGTGCAAGTGCAACTCCCGGAATTAATGCCCCGGATTTATGTAAAAGTTTGGGTTTACGATCGACAAACCTATCTGATTCTCGACGGGCCGCGCTGGATTACCGAATTTAAACCTAACGGATTGGGAAGCGTGCGAGCAAGTATCGAGTTAGAGATTCCCTACGGCTGCATGGAAGTCGAATTTGAGGCGATCGCCGTCGAAATGCAAACTCAGCGGGAAAGTCATAAAGTAAGTGTTCACCGCCAAGTTTTACCCCCAGCCGGGCCAACTTTACCTCTGGATGGGTAGCCAAAATCCGCGTGCATCCGCGTTGATCCGCTGACATCTGCGGTAAAAAAAGCCTCTTGACAAAAGACTCTTAGAAAACTCTGGATATAGCGGCGAGAAATCGAGGAATATTTCCCCTTTCTCGCGCGCCCCAGTCCTAATCTACTTACCAGTCAACTGCCGAAACTTCTTCTTAAACTTATTCTTATACACGTAGATCGATCGCTGTAAATCCTCAACTTGCAGCGACATTTCGGCAGCCAAACCCGTGCGGTTCCAAACATCCTCCTCACACTTGCGGCGACAAAAATTCATCGGTTCCGAGTAAACTTTCCCACTAGATAAAGTCGGCTTCGGCCCGCACCAGTGAATCACCGTCGCCTGAGTGCGATCGCCCCCAGGCCCGCTTGACTCCATCGGAAAGCGCTTCTTCACCCAATCCTGGTCAAAATCCGGCACCAACAACTGCATATCCACACTCTGCACCCGCAGCCGATTTTCTTGCGCCGCCCGGAAAATCATAAAGTTCAAAAACCCCATTTCTCCGTACTTAAATATCCCCGGATTTGCCGCCGTAAAATCTAAAATTTCTACGTATTCTTCCAAGCTAAAAACGCCGCGTTTTGCAAAAAAAGTACCAGTGCAGAAATAATTTGCTCTATATTTCGACCAGCTAAAACTGGGGAAATGCTTTTCAACGCCCGGAATGTCAAAGAAAAATTTTGAAACATCTGCATCGGAATTTTCCTGACAAGGTTGGTCTACAATAAAGTCAAATTCTTGAAAATTAGCAAATTTGAGAACATCGCCCCAGACGATCGTATCGGCATCCAAAACCATAAAATTTGACCAAGGACTTTCCCAGAAAGCAATCATTTTAGTTTTTCCCCAACCAAAACTTCTTTTCCTGAGAACCTCTTCAGAAACGGTTGTGCGATCGATCACTCGCACCCCATAGGACTTTTCCAAAGCACTCACAGAAAACGTACCGTCAATCAACAGACAAATCGGCACATCTCCTAAAAAATATCGGATGCTAGCACAGCAACCCTTAGCAAACAGATAATCTTGGTCGCAGCAGGCAATAATAATACCAAAGTCTTCCATAAACCCTCACTATTTTACTAACTTGCCTACCCACAGCTTTTCGGTTTTTTGTTCTGAAAGCAGCTCGATTTTCAAGTTTTGCATTTTCGCCAGCTTAGCACTAAACTTCTGCGATCGCCCGTAGACAAAAACATCGCTAAAACCACTAGGAATATTGGGTAGAGTTGGTCTGTCAAACAACTGAGCTCGACGCCGCGCTTCCGGGTCAAGCAACACCAATTGCAGCGGCATTTTCGGTTCTAACAAATGACTCATTGACAGTATATTTCCCAGACTGACTTCCGAGATATCGCTGACAAGCAGCGGCTTTGGAGAACGATCGATCCTGCGAGCAATTTCGGGATTTTCCCGGCCCCATTCCTTAGTCCACCAAGTCTCGGCTTGAGAACTAACGGCATTCGACAGCAAGCCGCCCGTTAACAGTACAACTGTCAAAACTTTCCACATTTGCCGTTTCCAGCTTGGCACGCCCAGGGCGGTAATTTTAGTCGCTAACAGGTAAGCAACAGCGATTTGCATCCCCAGATAAGTCGGAAATAGGTAGCGAGCTTTAGTCGATCGGATTCCTCCCAATATAACATCCGGCAGCACGAGTGCCAGTGCTGTCACCGCCATCATCGTCACCACAAACAGCCAAACCTGCTTGCTCGTCTCCGAACACAGAAAATAAACTGCATACCCTACGATTGCCACTAAAATTAAAGTAGCTGCCATTAAAGCAATAAGATATATCGATATAGCACTAGAACTTAGCCCCAAATCAAAAAAAACGCGACCGATATTTCCGGCCCAATTCTTAACTAAAGATAGCCTCTGACTTTCTAGATTAGCCCAACTTGTCGCCCCGGATGCTGCGCTTTTATTTATCAGTAAAATTACCATCCAAGGTAGAAATGCTAGCAACGACACGACAATTGCGATCGAGTAACTCACTAGCTTTTTATTCAACGTAAAACCTTGAAGTCCTACTAGATAAATTCCGTGTCCGAACGCAACTAACAAGCTAAATAAATGAGTATAAAATCCCAGAATATTTGCTACTGCGTAAATGCTCCAACTCAGCTTTGTTGGCAGCCGCATTGCTCGTAGCAGAGACGCACAAGAAAGCAAAATCAGCGCCGGCCACAAACTGTAGGGACGTGCTTCTTGAGCGTAAAGCACGTGCAAGGGAGAAACTGCTAGCAATCCCACGGCTATCCACGCAACTTCCGGCGATGCAAACAATTCTCGGCACAGCCAGTACAGGGCAGGAAACGCTAACAAACTCATCCAAACTGAGAAACTTCTTATCGCCGCAGGAGAATCACCGAATAGTTTTGTCCAACACTTGACTGCCAGAAAATATAGTGGTGGCAGTTGAGGTTCTTCTATGGCCAGACTTTTAACAGTATCGCCAAAATTTTTTGTCGCATTCAGGCGCTGATATTTCATCAAATCTTGGGCTGCTACTAACTGACCGCTGCTTATTTCATGAAGGACTTCTGTTTGCGTGTATCCAGAAATCCGCAGGGAAGTAAATGCTTCATCGTACCAATAAAACTTTTTGTCGATGTTGACGAAGCGAAAGAAAAATCCTAATAGCAATAATACCACTACTAACAGCCGCAGTTGTGTTTTCATCCCAGTCAGAGATGGTGTAAAAAAAATATAGAGGGTACGCATCAATTTAACATACCATAGAAAGAGCGAGTGCATTGCCCAATCTATAGGTTGTTCGATCGCCCTCCCATAACTGCCGACATTTACTTGTGTTCTTAGCAAATTAAAACCGTCTTGGATGCAGTCCTTACTCTCATAAACTCGGTTTTTTAACTTCGAGCGATCGCCTAAAAGCAAGTATTTCCGTTCCTCAAACGCGGTTGATGCGTCCAGGATGCCCGGAGAATCAATGGATACTTTGGCAGTGGCATAAATTACAGAGAAAATGTGCTTTGAGATCCCGAGGCTGTGCCAAAAAAATAACTGGTTGTCAAACGCAAGACAGCGAGGCCACAAAACTATAATTTCAGCTAACAGAGATTCAGTCGGCGGCGGCTGCCAAACCGCAAAAAAATTGTGTTAAAGTAAGGGGAAATTAAATCCGCCGACGGCCCCTCTCAAAAAGGGCGATCGCCCTGGCAAGTCCCGACGGCAGCGGGCATCAAAAAACCAACATTAGTCAAGCCTGAACTTTGGTTTGGATCGGGTAAATCTACCAGGCTTTAGGTCTCAGTTCCCCACTCATGGCGGGAAAATAGCCCCTGCCGGGTGGCGAGGTTTAAAGTGAGGTTAAAAAGCTTGACATTATAGGATATAAAGCTGTATAAGGGATGCGACAAGCAGCCACAATCCTACCTATAACTGTCTGTTAAGTCTGGCAAAACCGAGGACTCTGGGCAGTTGTCAGTTAGAGGCAGATTGTGGTCGAACCTGTAGAACCAGTTGTCGATCGCCTACAGAGCAACTTAAGCAAATCTGGCGATCGAGAGATGAAATTAGCACGTGATGGTATAATCAACTGTAATGTAATGTGGGCTTGACCTGAATTGATGCCGGGGCGGTATAAGGGCTGGGCCCCTACGTTCAAGCAGAAGTAGACACGCCTACTGTGAATCAACAGTTATGGATAGGTTCTATTTTGGCAGTTATTGTCAACAGGCAAGCAACCACAAAAATTAGCAGTTGGGAATTGCTGCTCGTCGAGTTGAATAGAGTGTGAAGGTGTGAGGAAAATGAACAGAACTTTTTGGAATTTACTGCTAGTATCCCCGGCAATTCTGGGGCTATCATCAGTCATGAGTGCCACTGCGAGCGCCGCAGAAGTGACCGCAACCGCTGAAGCCAACCAGCTAGCTACAGCTCAGTCATCTGAGTCAAAAATTGCAGAAATAGTTGGAGAAATAGTTGCAGAACCAGTTGCAGCAGCCCCTGCTGCCCCAGAAAACCTGGCTTTAAACAGCAGCCTCGAAGCGGCCCCAACCCCGGTCGTTAATGAAGCAGACGCTGAAAAACTCGCCTCAATCGAACCCGAAACCAGCGCAGCAGCACTGCCAACAACACTGCAAACAACAGGGAGCGACATCGAGTTAGCAGCCCCAATCGCTCCGGTCAGCGCCGCAGCAGCGACTGAACCTCTAGCAGCAGCAGGCACAGCCGAATCCTCGCCCCAAGCATCAGACTTGGCAGAGCAAATCAGCCAGACAGACGCCCCTGCGAAAATTGAAGTGCCAGCAGTCGCCAGCACCCCAGCCACTAAGGTAGAAATTGCTCAGACACCAGCCGCCGGAATGGGGGGCCCCATCGTCCCTGTTGCTCCCCAAGCGCTGCCGGCCCAACCGTCGGGAACCATGTCCCAGGTGACATCAGTCACTCAGCTCTCCGACGTGCGCCCGACAGATTGGGCATTCCAAGCCCTGCAATCCCTAGTCGAACGCTACAGTTGTATCGTAGGTTATCCCGACGGCACCTACCGCGGCAACCGCGCCCTGACTCGCTACGAATTTGCAGCCGGCGTCAACGCTTGCTTAGACCAGATAACCCAACTCATTGGGTCAACAGGTAACTTGGTTACCCGAGACGACTTAGCCATCTTGCAACGCCTGCAAGAAGAATTTGCAGCCGAACTCGCTACCCTGCGCGGACGAGTAGACGGCCTAGAAGCTCGCACCGCAGAACTCGAAGCTAACCAGTTCTCCACCACAACCAAATTGGCTGGAGAAGCGATTTTTGCTGTCAGCGACACCTTTGTGGGAGATGGTATCCGCCTTGAGGACGATAGAACAGTCACCAACTTCGGCTACCGGGTGCGGTTGAACTTCAATACCAGCTTCACCGGTCGAGACTTGCTCAGAACCCGCTTGCAAGCCCTCAACGTCGCCAACTACTCAGCAGCAACAGCTACGGGCACTAACATGGCTCGCCTAGCTTTTGATGGAGCTGAGAACAGCAATTTCACACTAGACGAGTTGTACTATCGGTTCCCGATGGGTAAAGCTACAGTCTTTGTCGGTCCTAAAGGACTTGACCTAGATGAAATTGCAGACCAGGCTTCTACCTTTGGTAACTCTACGAGTAACGGTTCACTTTCCAGATTTGGAGTTCGCAACCCGGCCGTATTCCGCGGCCCGCAGGGAGCAGGCGCAAGTGTGAGTTTCAACTTGGGCAGCCTCCGAGCTACCGCGGGCTATCTTGCAGGTGACGGCGATGCTCCCAACCCAGCAGACGGCCGGGGCGTTTTCGACGGTTCTTTCAGCGCTCTGGGTCAGATCGGCTTTTTTAGCAGACCGTTTGACTTGGGCTTGACATACACCCGTAAATACAATCGGGCAGGCGATGTTAACCTTATGGGCGGCGTCGGCAGTTTGTTGGCTAATCGGCCCTTCGATCAATCACCCACCGCATCAGATAACTATGGGGTGCAAGTTAACTTCAAACCCAGCAGTCGCTTTCAGATTGGCGGTTGGTACGGTTATACGAAGGCTGAACAACTGCGGGGCGGCAACAATGACGCTACCATCCAGAATGGTGCTATCACGGTGGCCCTGGGAGATTTTGCCCGACAAGGCAACGTCCTCGGCTTCGTCTTCGGTGTACCGCCAAAAGTTACCGAGAGTGATGTCGCCAGAAACCGCGACACCTCTTATCACTTAGAGGGTTTCTATCGCTTCCAAGTCAATGACTTTATTTCGGTGACACCGGGCGTCTATGTGATTCTGAATCCCGAACACAACGACAGAAACGACGATATCTGGGTCGGACTCCTCCGTACTACCTTTAGTTTCTAAGGTTTCCAGACATCTAGTTACAGCTAAAAGCGGCAGGCGACTGCCGCTTTTAGTTATTGGTCATCAGTCGAGCGATTTTAGGTTTTAGATTTTAGATTTTAGATTTTAGATTTTAGTCAACAGTTAACCTTCATCAGTCATCAGTCAACAGTCAACAGTTCACAAATTATGAATTTTGGCGACAAATCCCGAATACGGAGGTGTAGCCGTGCAGAAAGGTGCTACCGCCGACGGGGCCGATTTCGCCGTTGCAGAAAAAGCCGCTCAAGGGAATGTTTTTGAGGTATCGGCCGAACAGTCGGGAGTCAAAGTTCGATTCGCCGTAAAGCCCTTCACCGCGCCCCAAACAAGAGAACATCAAGGCGCCGGCGCTGGATGTACCACTGTACTCGGCGGCCCGCTGATAGCGATCGAGCAGCATTTCTAGGTCTTCTGCGGAGGTGCGCGCGTCCCGCAGATGAAATTGGATGCGCTGTCCGGGACGGACTCGATCGCCGATCGCAATTGCTCCCACTTTCGGATCTACTCCCAACAGATTGCGGATTAAAAAATCTCCCGGCTCTAATGTCAGCTTGAATTCATCGCTAACTAAGCCTACAAATAACGAGTGCTGGGCTAATTCTCGGTCTTCTTCGCTCAAAGTTTGAACTAACTCTCGCAAAGCCTCTAAGGGCGATCGCTCGATGCCCGCGCTGCCGGTATCGTCGGTTTGTTCTTCGAGTTTCAGCAAAATATTGCGATCTCCTTCCGTCACCCGATAAGGATGCCCGATCGGCCTGCAGCCTTGAGCGACGATCGTTTCCAAAACTATATTGCCGCTCAAAGCTACCCCAACCGTCCCTTCTCGGTAAAGCTGATAGTCGCAAAACAGCGCCGGGCCCCTGCCCGCACCGTCCCCGCCGGCGAGCCCCCCTACCTTCGCCGCACCTGGATAGGCATAATCTAGCCCTTGCAGCAAATCGTTAATTTTTGCGGAAAAGGGGTCGGCCAAGATGATGAACTGCGGTTCTTCCTGAGCCGGCACGCCCAAGAGATCCACCCAAGTATCCGGGGGACTGTCTAAGTCGGGCAGTTCTTCTGCACCGACGTGAAAAGTTCTGACATTCACTCCCGGCAAACGGGCCAGACTGAGGCTGACTGCCGGAGATCCCTCGACTTCTTCGGTGAGGCCGCCCCGGTTCGTGCCGATGACTCCTCCCCCGCCGCAGCCCAGGATCGCGGGTACTGGCAGCAGTTCTCGGAGTAAAGGCATCAGCCGAGAATACTCGCTGGCAAAGGCAGACGAGATAAATATCAGCGCTAAATCAGCCGGGCCTTCTAGGTCGCGATCGGCTTGTTCTATAACTTCTTTGAGGGCGGATTCCAAAGAGGGACGGGTTGATAAAGCGCTGACCCATTGCATTTGGTTTTGGGTGTACATAAGGCAAACTTCTCTATAAAACTATCTCTATACATTAGGCTAACTGGAACTGGCCACTGGGGGGACGCTATTCTTGGGCGATCGATTCCCCATCGATTGCCGTTCTTGTGTTAACATAAGTTAACATGAGTGTCCCATTAATCTGTTTAGTGTTAAATGCCGTATTCAGCTAAATCTTAAAAGATAAAGCTCAATACAGTTTGACACACCAACCTCGTGTAATGTTTTCATCAAAAGTAAGGTCAGCTCGACCTACATTGATGCCTGTGGACTCTTCCCCCGCCGACGGGGTAGAGTAAAGCAGGAAGTAGAGACGGCTGCTGCGATCGCAGTTATGGATGGTTTGTCTCTCGGCTGCTGCAACAGCAGCGCATCTCAAGCTATTATTAGCTGGGGTCGCCAGACCGAAACAGCAAATCCAACCCAAACTAACATCCAAAAAGAAAACCTTTCTTACTTAATAAGGTCAACGACCCAGGTCTAAAGACACGCTCGCTTCGAGCCTAAGACTTAAACCACAGTTGACCCGCCTCAGACTTTAGAAGTCTAGGTTTTTTGAGTTATGACACCAAGTGGCTGCTTAGCTAGTCCCTTGCTCTGTCGTTAACGGTTAAACATCTTTATTTGGGTTAAGGACGTGCCGTTAGCCGAACAAGCTCACTAAACAAAGGCGCGTGCTAACATTACCTAGAAATAGGTCGGGGACAACCATATTCTCCTACACTTTCCTACCAACAAGTTTTATGACAACAACACCCGCAGGCAACATCCAAGAAAAAATTGAAGAAGAACTAGAAAGCGCTCGTACCGTCTGTGACCTCAAGGGCGCGACTTCCGGGGAATGCGCGGCGGCGTGGGACGCAGTTGAAGAACTGCAAGCAGAAGCTTCCCACCAAAAGCAAGTCAAACCTAAGAATTCTTTTGAAAAATTTTGCGACGACAATCCTGACGCTGCTGAGTGCCGCATCTACGAGGAATAAACGAGCCATTTAGCTCTAAGCCTTGCCTCCCGCGCCGAAATCTAACTTTTGGCGCGGGAGAATTTTATTTGAGGGGTTGAGCCTTGAAATAATGGTGAGATTTGCCCTCTATCCCAATACGGTTCAAATCCGCCAGCTTCCCCCTCGCCCCCGAAGGGGGACAAGAATTTGCTGTTGCGTCCCCCTTCGGGGGCGAGGATGGGAAGGAGATATCTCAGGAATAAACAGTTTTAACTCAAGCGTATTGCCGTCTATCGTGTCTCAAGTACCCTTCAAAGGGCGCCAAGTACCTTAGAAAAGGTAGCAGTAACTAAAACATTAAGACCGTGTTCTGATTGCTGATTTTTTAGCATTTTTGTAGTAAAATTTGTGACAAATAAGTGAGTATATTTTCCCAAAGATGTTGAGTCTTTTATTGGCAGCCACCGGGCCTTGGTTTCAACCGCTAGTCTGGATGGATTACCGGTTGTCTGTGTTATTAACAATTTCGATCCCGCTGGTAGTGCTGATTTGGGCGGTTGTGGCAAAAGCTGAGGCGATCGTCCGTTTGTTGATTATTTATTGGCGGGTGGCGAGTTTGCTGGCAATTACACTTTACCTGATGATGGCTGCCCTGCCTGTGAGCTTTGTATCCTCGGTGATTGGGAGGGCCTTAATTCCTGCTAGTTTGTGGTTTTGGGAGGATTTAAACGAAGAAATTGCCGATCGACCGCAGTCGCCCCTGAAACTGGCTTTTACAGCTTGGCGGTGGGCGATTACTGTTTACAGCGGTTTGGGCGCTCTAGCTCAACTTCCCTTCCTAAGCTGTGCTTTTAAATCGCAAATTGAGGTAATTGACGAACCTTTTTGCCGCATTTGGTTAGACCCACCTTGGCTCTATAAACAAATGTTTCACCCTACGGCAACTCCTCAATTTTTGGGATTGTTGGGTCTGATAGGTTTAGTTATCTATGTAATTTACTTGTCATACTTTGTGCTTATTAGACTAGGAAAACAGGGGAGGTCAGCTACCGGAAATTAAGTTTAGTTTAAGTTAGTATTTCCCTCCTCAATTGCACCTAAAGTCTTCAACAAAACACTCGAAAATTCCAAGTAAAAAAAACGGGCGCATATACGAAAGAATCGAACTAACAGCAGAGTAGCTGACGTGACGCCGCCCAAAAACGGATACAAGCCGCCGACTCCTGTCGTGGAGATATAAAAATTTTAGACTAAGGTTCAAGCTTCCAGATTGATCTGTGGAGTAAATCTAAAATCTAAAATCTAAAATCTAAAATCGACTGACAGCAATGTTATTGGGAAAGACTGTGATGGATAGCAAACAAGCCTACTTACAGTGCTTAGAAAGGCTGATTTGGGCGCTCGATCGCCTGGAAGCAAAAGTCGAACCAAGTGAACTCGCTCGGATTGCCGAACTGATTGTTCAGCCGATGATGGGGCCCTGGCGGTTTTTTCACACTCCCGAACATATTTTTGATGTGGGGGGAAAGGAAGATGCGATCGAGGTTTTGGCAGCTTTATTTCACGATACCGTCTACGTGCAAGTCGATCGCAGCATTAACTTTAACGTCAGCTACTACATCACTCCTGTTGCAAAAGAGGTTAACAAACAGCTACAAATTCGAGATCAATCTGAACTGCCAGCGGATGCTATCTTCGAGATGGTAATGCTGGTATTCAATTTTGTACCGGGCGAAGTCCTCCATCCTTTCGCGGGACAAAACGAATTTCTCAGCGCTGTCGTAGCAGCAAAAGCTCTAGAACCATTTCTCAAACGCGAGCAATTGCTTCAGATTGCAGGCTGCATTGAAGCAACAATTCCGTTTCGCGCTGCCGAGTCGGGAGTAACGGTAAGCGAGCACCTTTATAACCGCTTGCAAGCAATAAATAGCCGATTTAACCTCAGTTTGACTGATGAGGCAATGCGGGAAACGGTCAAAAAAGCTGTGCGAATCTCTAACCGGGATGTGATGAGTTTTGCTCACCATAGTTCAGCCCATTTTTTGGCAAATACTTGGAATTTACTGCCGGAAACCAATCACAATCTCATCTGCTGCGGTTTTTACACGGTTCGCGACTACCGAGTTGCTTTGCTCAAGATGGAAGGTTTTCTGAATTATCTCAAGCCAGAAATAATTTTCCGACAGTTTGAGGGATATCCAGACGATCGCACCTATCAGCGGTGGGAAACTACCGCTAAGTACAATCTCGAAATTGCGAAGCTTTATTTGGGGTGCAAACTGTCTGCCCTAGCCCTACTAGAAGCTCTTTCTTCGGATTTGGGGATTGAGGTTTCTCTGGCGATGATGATGGGAGGAATTCCCGAGCAAGATCCTAACTGCGTGCGCCTGGAAAGCTTTTTTCCAGAAATAGAGAAACCTTACCAACCTAAAATTGGTTTAGAAGCGGAAGTATTAAATTTATTAGAAAATGGGCGGGCTAAAAGCACTTCTAATACCGATTTGGAGAGTTCGCCCCTGACAACGTTTGTGGTAAAAATGGTTGGCTTTGACGAAATGTGCTATCAGTGCGATCGAGCTAAGGAATTTTTTAGAGAAAATCTAAACGCCGACGACTTTATTTCCGACTTTAACCCTATAGTTACAGAAATTGTCATTGATTCAATTCTCAAGTTGTTTGACAGCCGGAAATCTACTATTTACCGATACTATGATATCACTTCTCAGTTAAAGTCGCAACCCCAGAGAAATTTTCCCGATCGCCCTTTTCGTTCACATGGTTAACTAGCTTTAAATACAGTATTTTTGCCTCCTCTATAGAAAAAACTATTACTCAGCTTATATAAGAGTAGAAAGATTACACCGCGACACGCTTGATTGCCTCGCTTGCTCTACGTCAATCTGCCTATCCATCCCGACACCAACAGCCGTACAGGTAAGTAGGTATACGGGATTAAAGCGCATAATGTAACACTATGTAAACAGGTTTAAGTCAGCCAGTAGAGAGCCTTTGGAGACTTTGCCCTCGTTTACATAGAGGCGTTTTTTGGCGGCGACTTACTTATGGTGTGGGGCTGGTGGCAAAGATGCTAAAAGTTGATAAAAAATGGAAATTTGCTGCTGTTTGCCTTTGACAATTACTTTGTACAAGACGGATTTGATAGCGGGCTGTCACTCATCTGAGCTACCCCAGATAAGCGTCACTATAAAAAGCGACTGTTAAAGCACTTCCCCCCACAGCTACAACTGGGGAATAGCAAGTTCAAACGGCTTGCAAACCACTAATCCCCAATCAAACCATGCAAACCACAAATTCAATTTACGCTCAATTGCCTCTTTGCTCTTCACTGCCCACACTGAAACGAAATAATAGCACAACTGCCAATCAAAACGTGCGCTACCTCCAACAATCCTTAGTTAAAAACGGATATCCCGTCGCAACTGATGGATTCTTCGGCCCAAAAACCGAACAAGCAGTCATCAAATTTCAAAATGAAAATAAGATTGCTGTTGATGGCATTGTCGGCCCTCAAACTTGGAGTCTATTAGGCGCTTGTTATACAGGTGAACCCGGATGTTAAATCCAAGTTAACTAATCCTAGGCGCACGGGTAGCAAGAAACTAGGTTTTTTCACAGCAATACTTCCTTTACACCGCCAGAAACGCTAAAAAATCTGGTGATTGAGCGAAGCCGAAACCTCGTTTATGCCCGTCAAAAGTGCCTTCAGGACTATTAATTAACATCTTTTCCCCGCTGCCCTGCTTTTAAACAACTTGCAAACAACCAATGGAGACTCAAACTATGCAAACCACAAACGCAATTCACATGGAATTACCTCCCTGCCGTTATTTTCCCCTACTCAAACGCAACGATGGCGTCACCCAAAATGAGGATGTTCGCTACCTCCAGCGGCTCTTGCACGCCAGCGGATTTTCTGTAAATACTGATGGAGGATTCGGCCCCAAAACCGAACAAGCAGTCATCAATTTTCAAAAGCAACAAAAAATTGTTGCGGATGGCATTGTCGGCTCCAAAACTTGGAATAAATTAGGAGTTTGTACAACTATATTTTAAAGTTGGTGCAAGCATCTTTTAAACAGATTAGGGCGGGCAGTGCGCGCCCTATTTCTCCGTCGAAGTTTCCACCCCGCACCACCCCTCCGGGGCTCCGTACATTCGATACTTGCGAGCTCGTTTGAAATACAGCATTGCTACCCGATCGTCCGGATTGATTTGTAAAATGTTTTGAAATACTTTTTGGGCGGCAACAAATTTTTGCTCGTAGTAAAAATTGAGAGCTTCTTGAAAAATCTCCGCAGTTTGCTGCTTAAGTACAATGCTTTCCTCTGTTTCTGTCTCGTAAATTTCAAAAACAGACACAGCATTTGTCTTTCCTTTCACCATTACTCGATCGACAAATCTGTACTTATATTTTTCTGGATCGTCTAGGCGATCGATAATTGCACCGCTAACTAGAATGCCCGCACCGTAAACCTTAGTCAATCCTTCCAAACGAGATGCGAGATTCACCGCATCAGCAATCACCGTACTTTCCATCCGTTCTCGCTCGCCAATTGTACCCAACATCAAATTGCCTGCGTGTAAACCGACGCCGATCGCGATCGGAAACAAGCCATTTTTTTCTCGCTGCTGGTTGTAGATATTCACTTCTTTTTGCATATCAATTGCTGCTCGTACACCATCATCAGGAGATGTAGGAAACAGTGCCATGACTGCATCCCCGATGTATTTGTCAATAAAACCATTATTTTTCCTGATAGCCGGGCTAACTCTGCCTAAGTAAGTATTAATAAATGCAAAATTTTCAGGTGGTGTCATCTGTTCTGAAAGCGCCGTAAACGAGCGAATATCAGCAAACAGCACTGTCATATCTCTTTCCTGATTTTCGCCTAGTTTCACTTCAATAATACTCGGCTTTTCCAGCAAGTTTAGAAAATCGTGCGGTACAAACCTGCCGTAGGCTGCATTCAGTTTTGCTAGGCGAATTTGCGTGTTAATTCTAGCCAATAATTCCTTTTTTATAAAAGGTTTAGTTACATAATCATTGGCTTCTAAGTTAAAAGCTTCTACCAAGTCAGTAGTTTGATTTTTCGCCGTCAACATCAGAATCGGCATTTCTAAAGGCGAGTATTTTTTGCGAACTTCTCGACACACTTCATAGCCCGTCATCTGCGGCATCATTACGTCGAGTAAAATTAAGTCTGGCTTAAATCCTGATTCTATTATATTTAAAGCTTCTAAGCCGTTGCTCGCTTGAGTTATCTCATAGTTTGCTAGAGAAAGACTGTTGATAATGACCTGAATATTAATGGGTTCATCATCGACTACCAAAACTTTGAGTTTTTCACTTTCTAGCAAGTCGCTATTGTCTGATAGCTGAGAATTTATTATAGAGGATTGGCCCGCGAATTCAGGAGTGATTAAAATGGGAGAACCCTCGGTTAAACGGGGCTGTATGCTACTAAAATCTGGCTGACTCTCAGATACTGGCAAAGTAAAGATGAATTGGGAACCGACGCCTACAGTTGAAGATACCCCTATTTTCCCTCCGTGCAATTCAACTAATTGCTTGGCAACCGTTAACCCTAAACCAGTGCCGCCATATTCTCTAGCAGTAGAACCGTCAGCTTGTTCAAAGGATTCAAAAATTCTGTCTAATTTATCTTCGGGGATGCCAATGCCAGTATCAGATACAGTAATGGCTAATTGGGAATTAGATGGTGATTGTGCGTTGCCAGTTACCAATTCTGCGGAAATTTCTACTCGGCCACTTTCGGTAAACTTAATCGCATTCCCGATTAAGTTGTAAAGTATTTGCTGCAAGCGATTCTCGTCCGCTGCTATTGGCGGCAATTCAGGAGCAACTGAGTTAATCAATTGCAAGTTTTTTTTCCCTACTAATGGTTGAGACAAAGTGACAATTACAGAGACTATTTCTCGAAGACCGACGGACTTAATTTGCAGTTCTATAGTTTTGTGTTTGAGCTGAGAAAAATCTAAAAGATCGTTAATTAAAGAAGATAATCTTTTTCCCGATGATGTAATCAAAGCTAAGTTAAAATGTGTGGATTCTGGCAGTTGTCCGGTAGCACCGTCTATTAAAGATTCTGCAATCCCAATAATGCCGTTGAGGGGAGTGCGGAGTTCGTGGGAAGTATTGGCTAAGAATTCGTCTTTCAGTTTGTCGAGTCGCTGCAATTCGGTATTTTTAGTTTCTAAGGCAGTAAATGATGCTTGCAATTGTGCTGCCATACTGTTAAAAGCAGCGGCAAGTACGCCCAACTCGTCAGAACGATCGAGCTTTACAGTTTGGTCAAATTGTCCTTCAGACAAAGCTATTGCTGCATTTTTTAATTTTATAAGAGGTTGGATAATCCAGCGAGAAGTGATAATTCCTAACACAGTTGCCATGCCCAAAGCTGCAAAACATAGCAACACTGTAGTTCGGTTGCCGGCATGGATTTGTTGCATAAAGTCGGCTTCGGGAACGACAACGACTATCAGCCAATCTAAACTTTTGCCGTCTTGGAAGGGCAGGACTTTTAAAAATTGCTGCTGCCCGTTGAGCTCAAAATTGAGTTGCTGCGATTTGGTAATTTGATGCAAGTTGTGAAAGTGATTTTCTAAATATTTAGCTGTAGTTTGCGTTACTGGGTCGCTGCTTTCTGTAACTTTAAATAGTTCTTTTTTACCGTTTTGGGTGCGGAAAGGTTTTTCTGGTGTGGAAGTTGCCAGTAGCGTGCCGTTTCTTTCGATAATAAAAGTTTGACCAGATTTGCCTATTTTGAGGCTGTTTAAAAATTGACCGATACTGTCGAGACGCAACGCAGAAATTAATACTCCTTCTAGCTGTTTCTGGCTGTTGTAAACTGGTTGCAGGGCGCTGATGATCAATGTAGGTTCTAGTAAGGATATATAAACTGAACTCCAAGTTGGTTTGGCTGTTAGAGCCGCATAGGCGTAGGAAGGGTGCTGTCGGATGTCGAAGTTTTTGACAGAGGCTGCTACTGTGGTGCGATCGCCCATATCATTAGTATTGTAAGAATAAAAATCAAAATTTGTAGAAGGGCCCGATGCGTTAATCAATAAAGTGCCGTTCGACATCTTTTCGCCGGTGCGATATTCTCCATCTTGATTAGCGATCGACGTAAAATTGATATAGGGATATAATTGCACTTGCCGCCACAGATACTTTTCCCAAGCTGACAAGTCTTTCATGTTGACAAAACCCAGTTTCACTGCATCCAGCTTGCTTTGATTGATTTGGTGCGGAGTTTGCAGATAAGTTCTCAAATTTTGCTCGATGCGATTGCTAACCTCCCCCATCAACTGATCTGCAAGGTCATTTACTGCTCTTTGAGAGTTCCTAAATGATAAATACCCCACAATACCCACCGCTGCAAATACTTGCAAGACAAACGGAACTATGAGTACGGTTTGCAGCGTTGCTTTTCTTGAAAGTTTTGCCACTAAGTGCTTGAGAGAAAGAGTGGACATAACATTACTTTAGGTTGAAAAACCCAGTTAATACTTGGAGCGAAGGCTGAGCAGTGGTAATAATTATAAACCATTTTGTACTTAAACACAACTTACCCAAGGAAGACCCGATCTAGTTTCTAGAATCCTTAATCTTATACCAAATTATTAAAAGTCAAAGCGAACCATACGGACACGGCATTTCCGTGTCCTAATCTCCGCGCCGGACAAGGCATTGCCCTATCCCTACCGATGTTCACATACAATATATCTGTATCACTACTTTTCATCCAAAGCTTCTATCCCCGACCATCCTTCAGGCACTCAATACATTCCATTCTTTAGAGAGCGCTGGCAGTAAATTGCTGCTAACCTATCTTGAGGATTTCTTTCGCAAATCTTACTGAATAATTTTTGCGCTTCAGTAAAATTATGCTCGAAATAAAGCTCCATACCTTTTTGAAATTCAGCAGCAGTTTCCTATTTTAGTTCAATGCTTTGTTCTGTTTCTGTATCATAAATTTCAAACATCCACACGGCATATTTTTTGCCTTTTTATGTGACTCGAACGACAAATCGGCACATATATTTTTCTTGCTCTCCCAAACGCTCTAAAATTGAGCGACTAACTAGAATTACCGCCTCGTAAACAGTTATTTATTAGCTTTGAGTTGCCACTTACCAGAGATGATCTCAAGCAAAAAACTAGCATAAATAGCAGCGTATATCCCAAACCAAACGCTGTTTAATAAAAATTGAACGGGACAACGATAATTGAAACCCCATCTTTCTGTGGCTCATAGAATATCCGACAAGTATGTTTTGCCGGATGAAAACATTGCAGATGTTTTTTACAGGATTTATATTATGTCCGCTTACTTCCTGCTGTTAAAAAAAGTCGAATTAAAAATAAAAAATTAGCTATCTGTCGCTGAAATTAGCCGCCAAATTAAGCTATATTGTAGCAGATTTCAGGAAAGAGAGATTTGCTATGGCTGACTCTATTGCTCGCCGTTTGGAACAATACACGGTAAAACGATCGCACGAAGTTTTAATCGTCAAGGCCGAAATTGACGGCGAATTCGATGAAATTGCTATTTTTAAAGGCTTTTCTAGCTCCCTGACGCGATCGACCGCTTTCGATCCCGAGATTCCTGTTTTGCCCGAAGAAGCAAAAATTGTCAGTGTCGATCGCGTGGAGAGCCCCTACAATCCAAATAACCCCCGCTATCTTCAGCAGGGGTTATCTTGGGAAACAATGCAGTCTCTATTGTCCGAAGCGGGAGTTTAGCAAAACATTAGGGACACAACGTGAGAAAAACAGCAGGGACACAACATTGTTGTATCCCTACTACAAAAGCACTATGTCCTTACCCTTAGAGTTAAAGCGTGCCGCCGGCAGCTTGGAAACGAGCTCTTGCGCGTTTGATTGCTTGCTTAGCTTGAATTTGCTCTTGCAAAGTCCCGCTAGTAGCCTTTTCCAAACGAGCTTCTGCTTCGGTGTAAGCAGTACGAGCAGCTTCTTTATCAATGGTTTCGCCTTTTTCAGCGCCGTTGACAAGAATAGTAACTTTGTTTTCTTGGATTTCTGCAAAGCCGCCCATCAGAGCAATAGACACCCATTCCTTGCCGGGACGGACGCGCATCACTCCGGTATCCAAAGCTGTCAACATTGGAGCGTGACCGCTCAAGATACCCAGTTGGCCTGTGGTGCTCGGCAGAATTACTTCTTCAGCATTAGAATCCCAAACAGTTTTGTCTGGGGCCACTACGCGCACAGTTAATGTCATAAATTGTCAGTTGTCGGTTGTCAGTTGTCAGTTGTCAGTTGTCAGTTGTCAGTTGTCAGTTGTCAGTTATCAGTTGTCAGTTGTCAGTTGTCAGTTGTCAGTTGTTACCAATAACCAATAACTAATAACAAATAACTAATAACTACTGACTCATGACTCATGACTACTGACTACTGACTCATGACTAAAATTACTTGGCGTCAGCTTTCATTTTTTCAGCTTTGGCGATCGCCTCGTTGATATCGCCCACCAAATAGAAAGCTTGTTCAGGTAATTCGTCCAGTTCGCCAGCCAAAATCATCTGGAAGCCCTTAATGGTGTCTGCCAGCTTGACGTACTTGCCAGGGGAACCGGTGAACACTTCAGCCACAAAGAACGGTTGAGACAAGAACCGTTCAATTTTGCGAGCGCGAGAAACGGTCAAGCGGTCATCTTCTGACAGCTCATCCAAGCCCAAAATTGCAATAATGTCTTGCAATTCCTTATAGCGTTGCAGAGTTGACTGCACTTGGCGAGCAACGCCATAGTGCTCTTCACCGACAACGCTAACTTGCAACATCGTAGACGTAGAATCCAGCGGGTCAACAGCCGGATAAATCCCCTTCGCAGCCAAACCGCGAGACAACACAGTTGTAGCGTCCAAGTGAGCAAAAGTCGTAGCCGGTGCGGGGTCAGTTAAGTCATCCGCAGGTACGTACACAGCTTGAACCGAAGTAATCGAACCTTCGGTAGTCGAAGTAATCCGTTCTTGCAAGTCGCCCATGTCTGTACCGAGAGTCGGCTGATATCCCACAGCCGAAGGCATCCGACCCAACAGAGCCGATACCTCAGAACCCGCTTGCACAAACCGGAAGATATTGTCAATGAACAGCAGCACGTCTTGCTTGCTGACATCACGGAAGTATTCGGCCATCGCCAGAGCCGACAGGCCCACGCGCATCCGAGCACCAGGCGGCTCGTTCATTTGACCGTAAACCAGAGCAATTTTTGACTTGCTGCGGTCTTCTTCGTCAATAACCCCCGACTCGATCATTTCTTTGTAGAGGTCATTACCTTCGCGGGTGCGCTCGCCCACACCACCGAACACGGACACGCCACCGTGAGCCTTGGCGATGTTGTTCACGAGTTCCATCATAATCACGGTTTTGCCGACGCCTGCGCCGCCGAACAAACCGATTTTGCCACCGCGACGGTAGGGCGCGAGCAGGTCAATCACCTTGATCCCGGTTTCAAACACCGAAGGCTTGGTTTCCAGTTCGGTGAAAGCCGGCGGGTTGCGGTGGATGGGCATACTTTCGGAAGTATTGACCGGGCCGAGGTTGTCTACGGGTTGACCGATGACGTTAAAAATCCGCCCGAGAGTTGGGATTCCGACGGGAACTTGGATCGCTTCCCCGGTATCTACTACTTCCATGCCACGCACCAAGCCGTCGGTGGTACTCATGGAAACGGCGCGCACTTGGCTGTCTCCGAGCAGTTGTTGAACTTCGCAGGTAACGGCAACGTCTTGACCTGCTTCGTTTTTGCCGGAAATTGTGAGAGCGTTATAGATTTGGGGCAGTTTGCCGCCTGGGAATTTTACGTCTACAACTGGCCCGATGATTTGGGTGATGTAGCCTACGTTCGTTTTTTCTGCGGTGGATACCATGAATAGTGCCTTTGTTAGGATGCTATTTTTCCCGTTATGGAAAAAGTCTTAACATTTAGAAATGCTATTTCTCAGAGTACCACTGAACAGACGCACTATTTAGATTTGTATGGGGCTGGTTAATAGTCATTTTTATGGTTGCTGCCCTCGCTTTTTTTTCCTGCGAGCCGCAGCCAAAGCCCCGAGCCCCAGCATAGTCCCGAACACTGTGACTGGTTCGGGGACTGGTTCGGGGACTGGTTCGGGGACTGGTTCGGGGACTGGTTCGGGGACTAACTGAGCCGACACGGTGAAGTCTTCGAAGTCAAGCTCGCTTCCTGGGTTGGCATCGTCGAAGGAGATTTTTGTGCCGTTAGCCAGTTCGGCCATTGTAAGGGATGAAAATTGCTCTGGGCCTTTACCGCCGTTGACGTTTGCAAATGAGTCGCTGGAGTTGTAGTCGAGCATAAAGTCACCAAACACAGCAAGCTGACATCCCGCCACCCGACATTCCTCTCTTCTGAACTGGGTGCCGGGGGTCCACCATTGGGAGCTGTTCATGAAGGTACTCGACGAGACGTATTCCTGCAAAGGGCTGCCGGTACCCGTGTCGCTCCACAGCAGCAGGGCATAAATTTGATCCTGCAAAAATGTGAAGGTTTGGGTGATGGAGCCGTTTTCCGAAGTGACTGCGTTGCCGAAGGTTGCTTCCCAGTTGTTGGCAGAGCCGTTATCTGAGGGTTGAGTCTCGTAAAACAGTCTGGCGATGTTGGTGTAGCCATTGTTTGCTGACTCAGCTTGGGCCACCCACAAGCTTGACTGGTAAGGGCTGCGAGAGTTGTTAAATCTAAAGTTGATCTTTGTATCTTTATCGAACTGGATGCCGCCAGTGCCAAACATGAAAGCTCGGACGGGCGTGCAGATGCTGAGCAACATTGTGGTTGCCAAGCTGACGACTGTAAAAGATGTTTTTTTGACTAGCGTTAAGGTAGTCATAACCCTGATTCCTCCAGTATTGTTAGGTAGTAAGGCGGAAAATGCCTTAAATGCCATGTTGCCGTGACGCCAATAGACGATCGCGAGCCTGCGATATTTAGGGCGATCGTCAAACCTAAAGAAGAGGCTCCACACCAGTGAATCTACATACAGATCTCACTTAAGGGTGTTTTGGAGTAAATGAGTGCTTCTTCTAAGAGTTTTCACTGACACCAGACTCGCATAGTTTAATCTGTCAGAGCAAGATTTTCATCCTGCCTAGACTTCCAACCTACTACATTTACTTCGTTTCGGTAACAGTCTAAAGTTGAGTGCAAGACTTGCCAATATTGGCTTTCATCAAAAATACATAAAAATTTTAATCGAGCTTTATAAAGTTTTGGTAAAGTTCATCCATAAAATATAAAGTTTTTGATAGAAAGTCGGCTGTTCGGTTAGTTGCTCCTCAAAGCGCGCTCCAATATGCTCGCCGGATGCAGAAAGAAGCGGCGGCGACCGCAAGTAGGGATTTGAGCGAGTTTTTTGCCACTCTAAGCAAGCTGTATAATAGGCGAGCGGTACTTACGTAATTTTGACTAATATTCCGAGTTTTTTAAACCCCTAACCCTCCCGTTCGGTGCCATATTTTCCCCCACAGTTCCGGACGCATTAACCCGGTTTTTTAAGGTAATTGGGTCAGGGAAGCAGTGAAAGTCGAAACAATAAACCAAGTTTCATTTCCCGCGCCTGACTTCTAGTAAAAAAACTGTTTTTAAGTAAATCATAGTAATTAAAAATATACATTTCCTTTTTCAGTCCTAATTATTCGGTCACCAAGAATAGGCGGCTCCTATTGACATGAGAAATTTTTATGAGTAAAAATAGTAAAAATAAATACGATCGCACTTTAAGCACAATTTTTAAACACAATGACACCCAACAGACTACATTTGCTCGGATGGTTATTCATGGTTGCCTGGGTGAGTGCAGCAGCGGGTTCGGCAAACGCGCAACCCATTACCCCGGCACCAGACGGCACTAACACAGTTGTTACTCCCAACGGCAGCCGCTACGACATTTCCGGGGGGTCGTTGGGTGGTGATAAGGCTAACCTTTTTCACAGTTTTACTCAGTTCGGCCTCAGCGAAGGTCAAACGGCTAACTTTCTGACTAATCCCAATATTCAAAATATTTTGGGAAGGATTACTGGAGGTAATCCTTCTTTAATAAATGGCTTAATTCAAGTTACGGGTGGCAATTCTAATTTATTTTTGATGAATCCTGCCGGCATGATTTTCGGGCAGAATGCCAGTCTCAACGTGCCTGGATCTTTTAATGCTACTACGGCGACAGGGATTGGTTTTGGGAACAATCAGTGGTTTAGTGCGATCGGCAATAACAATTGGGCAACATTAATCGGGACACCGAATAGTTTTGCGTTTACAAATTTGCCAGGGGGAAGCATTGTTAATACAGGCAATCTGACGGTGACACCGGGTCAAAGTTTAAGTTTGATCGGCGGTACGGTGGTCAATAATGGTCAGCTAACTGCGCCTAGCGGCAATATTCTCATCAGCGCCGTACCGGGTAACAATTTGGTGCGAATTAGTCAAGCTGGAAATTTATTGAGTTTGGATATTCAGCCGACAGCCAATCAAGGTTCGCTGCCAAACAATTGGACGCAGCCAGTCTTATCTTTGCCGGAGTTGCTGACTGGACAAGGTGTGGCACAGGCGACGGGTTTGACGGTAAATCCCAATGGCGAAGTTGTGTTGACAGGGAATGCTGCGGTGCCTGTAACTGCGGGAACTGCGATCGCATCCGGCACTCTCAATGTCTCTGGCAACACTGGCGGCACTGTAAATATTTTAGGCGACAAAGTAGGAGTTATTGCGGGCAATATCGATGCTTCTGGGATTAACGGCGGCGGTAATGTACTGATTGGTGGAGGTTATCAGGGTTTGGGGACTATGCCCAATGCTTCGCGGACTTTTGTCAGCAGCGATTCGACAATTAATGCTGATGCTATTAGTAATGGGAATGGCGGGCGAGTTATAGTTTGGGCTGATGAGACTACTCGCTTTAATGGCAATATTACGGCCAGAGGCGGCTTATTTTCTGGGAATGGCGGCTTTGTGGAAGTGTCGGGAAAGCAATCGCTGGATTTTCAAGGATTAGTTGATTTGCGATCGACCTTTGGGATTGCTGGTACCTTATTGTTAGATCCTACTGATATTACTATTAGCACAGGTGCGGATGCAGGCGGCGAGTTTTTACCACCGGGAGAATTTACGCCATCGGGTGCTACTTCTACGATTAATAATGGGACGCTGGAAACACAGCTAGGTTTGGGAAATGTGACTATTTCTACTGCGTCGGCTTCTCCGAACCAAGGTGATATTACAGTCAACGCACCGGTTTCTTGGACGAATAGTAATTCCCTAACTCTGAATGCTAATAACAGCATACTTGTTAACAAGAATATCACGGCTAACGGCGGCAGTATCACCCTGAATGCAGATGTAGATGGCAGTGGTGCAGGGGCGATAGCCATTACCAATGCTACCATCAACTCGAACGGCGGCAACATCATTTTAGGAGGCGGCACCAACCCGTCAAATTCCCCAGCAGTAGGGACAGTGGCAAATCCCATCGGAGTTTCTCTCACCGGTTCCACCCTCAATGCCGGCACTGGAAATATTTCTATTAGAGGTCAAGGACTCGCTGGAGACAGTTTCAATCACGGCATTTCTGTTTCTACCAGCGGAATCACGACGGCTGAGACTGGAAGTATTACTCTCAATGGTATTGGCGGTAATGGAACTGGAAGCGACAACAAGGGGATTAACATTATTGGCAGCACAGTGGAATCGATCGGGACAGGGAGTATTACTCTCAACGGTACTGGCGGGAACGGGACAGATGGTAATCAAGGGATATCTATTAGCAGCAGCACAGTGCAATCGGCAGGCGGGAATGTGACTCTGAGCGGTGTTGGCGGCAATGGGACTGATGACAATCGAGGGATATCTATTGACAGCAGTACAGTACGGGCTGGGGGAAATGTCAGCCTGACTGGTAACGGTGCTGGGACTTTAACCAACAACATCGGCGTTAGAATCAACAACTCTACAGTCGAGTCAACGCCCGGGAATGGGACTGTCACCATTACCGGGACAGGGGGAAATGGGACGAGTGGCAATGAAGGGATAACTATTATTGGTTTTGGCAGCACAGTAAAATCGCAGAATGGAGATATCACCCTGACTGGAACAGGCCAGGGGAGCGCGGAAAACAACAGGGGCCTTTCGCTGCAAAGAGGGGTTGTGGAGTCCACAGGCACCGGGAATCTGACTCTAACCGGTGTTGGCGGCAATGGGACTGATGGCAATAAAGGGATATCATTAGGGATATCATTTAGTGGCGGCACAGTAAAAGCGCTCTCTGGAAATGTCACTCTGACTGGTACAGGTGGTGGGACGGGGACTTTCAACGACGGTATATTTCTAGGCGAGTCTAGAGTCAACAGCGCAGGTCTGGGAAAGGTGACGTTGACGGGCACGGGCAGTGGAGGGACGGGCAGTAATTCTGGGATCAGGCTCGACATAGGCACGATAGGATCGCAGGATGGAGATATTGCTTTAACCGGTACCGGTGTAGGGACTGAATCTAGCAGCTATGGGATTAACTTAGGCCAGGGCTACGAGAGTCTTACTAATACGGTGCAATCTACGGGAACAGGTAATATTAACCTCACGGGAAAGGCTAACAACAATTCCATTCCAATTAACATCATCGAGGGTGTAATTGATGCGGCTTTGGGCGGCAATGTCACTTTGACTGGTGATGAAATTCAACTGTCACAAAGAAGTCAAGTTAATGGTATTGGGATTATCCAGTTGCAGCCGCTTACTCCCACTTTAGATATTACTGTGGGCGGCGATACTACGGACGCTCGTTTGAATCTCAGTGCAGCGGAACTCGAACCTCCCGTATTATTGAATGGGTTTTCCCAAATGATTATCGGGCGCACGGATGGGACGGGGAAGATCGCAATTGACCCCGCTGGTGTTACTTTTAATTTCCCCGTCACAATTCAATCTCCAAATAGCGGTGGCGCGATCGCCGTCAACGGGCCAATTACCGCTACAGGCAGCGCTACACAACCCGCTACAGTGACGCTGAAGGGAGCAACACAACTGAATAACAACATTACTACTGCTGACGGGAGTATCTCGTTTCTCGGCAATGTTTTGCTCGGTAATGATGTTACTCTCAACACTCAAAAAACTCCCAACGTCAGCAGCGGTGGGGATATTACCTTTGGTGGCAAAGTTGACGGCAACCAAAAATTAAACATTAATGCTGGCACTGCTACTATCAAGTTAAGCGGGCCTGTCGGTGGTGATCCTCCCTTGGCTGCACTTGGAGTAAATCAAGCTGCCAATATTACGAGCACTGGCGCTATCAACATTACAACTACAGGCGATATTACTACAGGCAATATTACGAATCCCGGACGGGCGATCGCCCTTACCAGCACTAATGGCAATATTGATACGAGTGCAGGGGCAATTGATACCACATCCAGTACCGAAAATGGTGGCCCGATTACACTCAGTGCTAACAATACGATTAACGCTGGCAATCTTAACTCTAGTTCTAGTTCCGGTGCCGCCGGAGATATCGCGCTCGCCACTCCCAATCAAGTTAGGATAAATGGCATTGATGCTAATGGATTGCCCGATACTGGAAATATTACCATTAGCAGCAATGAAATGGGCTTTTCGGGAGGCCCAGGTTCCGTGCAGAGTAAAGGCACTTTGTCAATTCAGCCCTTTTCGCCGAATGTAGGAATCCGCTTCCAAACAGAACTTGGTGACGATCCACAGGCGATCGATATAGGAGCACCGTTTTTATCCTCATTGCGTGATGGCTTTAGTGCCATTGTTTTCGGAGGGAAGACTACTACAGGCAATATCACGGTAGAGAATTTGCCGGTATCTTTTGCAGATCCTGTGACTTTCAATACTCAAGGCACTATTTCTGTAAATCCCAATCAATCGATTTCGGGAACTAATAATGCTTCAATTACTCTGAATGCTACAACTAATAACCTGAATGGCAATATTACCACCCAATCTCAAGATATCACAATTAACGGCAATACCTTAGTTGGAGATAGCGTCTTAGTCAGCAATGGCAATTCAGCAGGTGGCAATATTCTGTTTAACAATAACATTGATGGCAGCGGCAATCTTACCTTAGAAACAGGTACTGGAAACATTGAGGTTAAAGGTTTGATCGGCGACGCGACATTATTAGGAAATCTCACTGTCAAAAGTGCTGGTACAACTACCTTTAATGCTGTCAAGGCTAGCAGTTTCACCACCAATGCTGGTGGTACAACCGAACTTAAGGGCGATGTCACTACAACCGACGCTCAAACTTATGGAGATGCAGTTACAATTGCCAATAATCCGATTCTCGCAGGCAGCGAAATTACTTTCAACGATACTGTTAACGGCAGCAGCGATTTAACGGCGAATGCAGTTACCGGTAATGTTACATTCAATGGTGCAGTTGGGAATCCCACAAATGCTCTTGGCAATTTAACAGCTAATTCTAAAGGGACAACTGCATTTAATCAAACAGTCAATGCCGCGAGTTTGACTACAATAGATGTTGGCGGCACAACTCAAGTCAAGGGAAATGTCACTACAACTGGCAGTCAAACTTATGGAGATGCTGTCACAATTGCCAACAATCCCATTCTCACAGGCAGCGACATTACTTTCAGTAATACTGTAGACGGTACCAGCGATTTGACTGTGAAGGCGGTTAGCGGTAATGTGACATTTAATGGTGCAGTTGGTGCTGCAAGTGCGATCGGCAATTTAACAGCTAATTCTAAACGAACAACTGCATTTAATCAAACAGTCAATGCCGCTAGTTTGACTACAGATGCTGACGGCACCACTCAAGTCCAGGGAAATGTCACTACAACTGGCCCTCAAACTTATGCAGATGCAGTTACAATTGCCAATAATCCGATTCTTTCAGGCGACAGCATTACTTTCAATAATACTGTTGATGGTACCAGTGATGGTACCAGCGATTTGACGGTGAAGGCGGCTAGCGGTAATCTTACCTTCAAAAGTGCGATCGGCGAAACAACTCCTCTCACTAATTTAACTGCCAACAGCAAGATATCTTTAGGGGGCAATGTCACTACAACTGCCAGTCAAACTTATGCAGATGCTGTCACAATTGCCAAAAACTCGATTATTTCAGGCAGCGGGGTTACTTTCACCAAGACAGTTGACGTAGCTGGCAATCTGGATATTGCGGCTGATAATGTCAATCTCAAAGGAACTGTAACAACCACCAATGACGGCACGCTCACAATCATCAATAAGGTAAATCTCAATATTGAGAATAACCTGAATTTAGACGGTGAATTTATTCAAAATGGCGGCGGCAATGTTGCGCTCAACGGAAATATCGCCACCACTAATGATAACATTAGTTTTAGCGATCCGGTGACATTAAAAGCTCCTGTAAATTTTACACTAGGAGATGCAACTATTGCTTTCGGTTCGAGTTTATCTGCAGGTAGTAACCCGCTGACTTTAACGGCAGGTGAAATTGATTTTTCTGGGAATGTTTCGGGTACGGGCGCGTTAACGCTGCAACCCGCCACAGCCGGACAAAATATTGCTGTTGGCGGAACTGATAACAATACTAGCGCTTTAGATTTGACGGCATCGGAACTTAATTTGATTCAAAATGGATTTAGCTCGATCGATCTCGGGCGATCGGATAGCAGTGCAAATGTTAGTATTCCCTCTAATCTTACATTTTTAGATCCAGTAAATATTCAAACGGGAACTGGTGCGCTCGCAATTGATGGAACTATTACCGGAAATGACAACAGCAGCATTACTCTCAATGCTGCCACAATTAATTTGAATTCTGGCATCAATACCAATAAAAATCCGATCGCTCTCAACGGCACAGTCAAACTCGGCAACGATATTAATCTCAGTACCGGCGGCGGAGATATTAAGATAACTGGTGCGATAGACGGCAATCATTTGTTGAACTTAGATGCAGGTACAGGCAATGTGCTGGTGCAAGGAAGTATCGGAGAACCAGCACCAGTTTCTGCTTTGAATGTTACCGCAACACAGGCGGAATTCACAGGTAATATTGCGAGCAATTCTGGTTTTAATATTGGTGCGGCGATCACTAAGTTGGGTGGCAATGTTACTACTAATCAGGGCAAGATCAATATTAACGGTGTTCTCGGGTTGACGAAAGATGCGAGATTGAGTACAGCCGGGGGGGATATTGCCTTTGGAGGTGCGATCGACAGTATTGATGCGGCCCGCAACTTAACTCTAGCCTCCGGTAGCGGCAGCATCACTTTCAACGGTTCGGTGGGGGCCACCACCAAGTTAGGAAATCTTGCGATCGAAAATGCTGGCAATGTGACAGGAAACTCGACAATTAACGCGCAACAATTGACAGCACTAAATACGGAAAAAGTCAATTTATCGGGAGATGTCACCGCCGGCAAAGTCGATATTACTGCCAAGGGCGATATAAGTGTTAAAAATATTACTACTAATGGCGGAGAAATTCTCTTTACAAGCGGTAACAATTTCACCGCAGGCAATTTGAATACATCGGCAAACAGTGGCGGCAACATAACGGTTAAGGCGATAACTTCAATTACCACCGGACAAATTAACTCTAGCGCTATAGTCGGAAATGCCGGCAATGTGTTCTTAGATCCGATCGGCGATATTCAAGTAGAGTGGATCAATGCCCAAGGCGGTACAGGCGGCACCGGTGGCGAGGTGACAGCAATCACAGGCAATTTTTTCCGCGCTACGGGTACTTTTTCCACCCCACTGTCGCCGACGGGATTTGCTAGCATTTCTACTGCTGGCGGGGCTGGTGGTGGCAAATTTACAATTGTGCACGCTGGGGGAGATGGAGGGACGCCGATTCAACCGTTTGTGGTGGGGGATGCTGCTAGCAACGGTACGGCGGGTGCAATTACAACGGGACAATCTACCATTACATCGCAGTCGTTTCCGCGTTCTAGTAGTGTTGGTAATATTGCGTTTTTGACTGATGACGCGATCGACCCGACGCCAACCGTTCCGCCCACAACGGAAACAATTCCCCCAACCGTTCCGCCCACAACGGAAACAATTCCCCCAATAATCCCGACCATAACGGAAACAATTCCCCCAATAATCCCGACCATAACGGAAACAATTCCCCCAACAATTCCGCCCACAACGGAAACAATTCCCCCAATAATCCCGACCATAACGGAAACAATTCCCCCAACACTTCTACCCATAACCGAACCCATTCCCCCAACAATTCCGCCCATAACGGAAACAATTCCCCCAATAATCCCGACCATAACGGAAACAATTCCCCCAACACTTCCACCCATAACGGAAACAATTCCCCCAATAATCCCGACCACAGTCCCGCTAGCAACTCCGCCAACAACGGAAACAATTGCGCCAATAATTGCGCCAACAATTCCCCCAATAACGCGAACCGTTCTGGCAACAATTCCGCCAACAATCCCCCCAATAACGGAAACCGTTTCGCAAATAACGGGAACCGTTCCCCCAATAACGGAAACAATGGGAACCGTTCCCCCAATACTTCCGCAAACAACGGGAACCGTTCCGCCAACAATGCCGCTGACAACGGAAACAAATCAGCAGGTAACGGAAACAATTCAGCAGGAAAATCAGCAAGTAACGGAAACAATTCAGCAGGAAAATCAGCAAGTAACGGAAACAATTCAGCAGGAAAATCAGCAAGTAACGGAAAC
>NZ_JAUBQX010000033.1:0-8783 GCF_036701505.1 Microcoleus sp. Pol11C2 | reverse complement strand
AATTCAGCAGGAAAATCAGCAGGTAACGTCAGCCCTAGAATCTGTACAAGATCCCTTAAAGCCGATCGCACCCGTCGCCACACCAGCATCGCCCACAGCCGCAGATACACCCGCACCGCAACCTTCAACCCCTGATTCAGAAGACTTTCAACCCCCGAAAACTCCACCGCGAGACAGTCCCGCTGTTGCTGCTTCCGATCAAATTTTAACTATCGATCAAAGTATCACCAGTCAATTACCCGCCGACATCGTACCGTCCGCACCAGAATTAAAACAACCACCAACAGTCAACCCTACTTCTAATTTAGCTCTGGGGTACGCCCTGCCTCCCGATCGACTTTTTGAAGGTAACGACATACAGAAAACAGTCTGGGGAATCGAAGAAATGAGGAATCAAGAATTTGGAGAATACCTGGGAGTAAAAGCCAACCTCCCAGAGGAAAAAACCTTGATTTCGACATTCCAAGAAACTTTACAAAATATGGAACAGCAAACCGGCAAGCGGCCTGGTATTATCTACATAGTCTCGCGAGCCCATCGACTGGAACTAATTTTAGTTGCTCCGGTGGGGCGGCCGATTCACTACAGCGTCCCCGAAGCCAACAGAGCAGCTCTTTTCTCCACGGTTAAGGAGTTGCGCGATGAAATCACCAATCCCGCAAAACGCGGTGGTACCAGTTATCTACCCGCCGCCCAGCAACTATATAAATGGGCGATCGCACCCCTAGAAAAAGACTTAGAAAACTTAGGAATTCAGACTTTGTTAGTGTCAGTCGATGCGGGATTGCGAAGCCTGCCCTTTGCCGCGTTGCACGACGGTAAAGGCTTCTTGATGGAAAAATACAGTTTCAGCCTAATTCCAAGTTTTAGTTCGACTAATACCGATTATAAAGCACTTAGAGACGCCACAGTGTTAGCAATGGGAAGGTCAGAATTTGTTGAGCAACAGCCATTGCCCAATGTGCCGATCGAATTGCAGGCGATTGTGGCTCAGTGGCAGGGCCCATCATTCCTCAATTCCACTTTCACTTTAGATAATCTCAACTCGGAACATGCCAAGGGAGGATTTCGGATCGTTCACCTAGCAACTCACGCTGAATTCAAACCGGGAAAAGCGAGCAATTCCTACATTCAACTGTGGAATTCCAAATTGCAGCTCGATCGCATGGAGAGTTTAAATTGGCGCAATCCGCAGGTAGACTTGTTAGTATTGAGTGCTTGTAGAACTGCTTTGGGCGATCGGGAAGCAGAGTTAGGTTTTGGAGGTTTAGCAGTAAAATCCGGCACGAAATCTGCTTTAGGGAGTTTGTGGTATGTTGACGATGGAGGCACTTTGGGGCTGATGAGCGAATTTTACCACCAGTTGCGAGGAACCACAACTAAAGCAGAAGCTTTGCAACTGGCTCAAAAAGCAATAATGTCCGGTAAAGTGCGGCTGGAAAACGGACAGCTAGTAACAACAGGCGACAAGTTAAATTTACCTGCTAATTTACAACAAGCAAACCAAAATTTTTCTCATCCTTACTACTGGAGTAGTTTCACCATGATCGGAAGCCCTTGGTAAGCTGCCATCTTTATTTTTCAGTCTCCGCTTCTGAGGGACGAAAGTTTCTACATTAGGAAACATGCCCGCTTGGGGTGGTTGGGGCGGTTCCCCCGTGGCTGCCCCTATTTCAACCGCCGATCGCTCCAGGGGGTTTGGAACTCTATTTGTGTTTCCTCACCACCAAAGTAATATCATCAAAAATCTTCGGATCGCCAATATACTGCGGCACATCATCTATCACAGATTACCTCATGGCAATAGCAGGTAAGTCTACTTACCTGCTAATTTACAACAATAAAAGCAAGACTTTTCCGCTCTTTATTGCTGGACTATTTTCACGGTGAGATTTTTTTTGTAAGTCCCCTATTTTAAGTAGCAAATCTGTTCCTTGAACAATTATCTCTAACCCGCAGATGCTCTATCTAGGGTTGATTTGTCTCGGATTTGGTGCCGCAGTTCCGTAATTGACTCGACAGCCGATATTGAACAAACTCGAACTGCACTCAAGAGGGACAATCTGCTGATCGAGGAGGGCGCTGCAACTGACATACTCGTCGTTATTAGTATCTCTTACCATACATTCGATTGGCTGAGCTCCCGATCGCGCCGACCAACTCTTCATACCTACGACTGCAATCATATGCTGCCAGTAGAAAGCAAATAGCAAAACTCCCAAAAGTACAGCAACGGCTAATCCTGCTTTCAGTTTCCAACTATTTAGGACATTTCCCAAACTGTTTTTCACGTTTTCCACCCCAGAAATTGAGCTTGCAGTAGTTGTTTCTGGAGTTGTCAAGTTTGTTTGTGTTTGTTCTGCTGGAATTTCAGACATAATGTATCTCCTATGATTGCTGAGATTTTGCTAAGCTGGCAGTTGCCCTCGCTATTGCAAACTTTATCAAATTTTAGCAAAACTAGCCTGTACCGACAACAGATTCGGGCAGCACCGCCGGGGAAGTATGTATATTCACCAAGTGCGATCCTCTTCGAGGGCTTCGCTAACGGGCTTTATATGCCTTTTGAGGTATTGCCCAATTCGCTATCGGCTATTTTGCATTTGGCGCAATAGAATAGTTGGTGATGTTCTCGGAAAATGGTTCAAGTGAATCAGCTTTTTTACGAACCGCAGAGATCGCAGAGGGCGCCGAGAAAGAAAAAAGAGAGAGATATTGACTTTCATCAATCATTTAGGGTTTTGATAGCAGTTCTAATAACTCAGCTTCCGACAGTAGTTCTATCCCCAAAGATTGAGCCTTTTCCAACTTAGAACCCGCATCTTCTCCCACAACCACATAATCTGTTTTAGCACTCACAGAACTTGTGACTTTACCGCCTGCTTTTTGAATCAAATCTTTAGCTTCATCTCGTTTCAAAGTGGGCAAAGTTCCAGTCAGCACAAAAGTTTTGCCTGCAAGTTGTAAATTTGTGCTGGCTAAATTGGAATTTCTCACTTCTGACTGCAATTGCAAGCCGGCAGTTTTCAACCGTGCAATTAAACTTTGATTGGCAGGCACTCGAAACCACTGATAAACAGCTTGAGCAATTTCCGACCCGATGCCGTAAACCCCCTCAATCGATGCCGCCGATACCGCTGCTAACTCTTCCACATTGGCAAACCTTTCTGTCAGCAATTGAGCGTTGACTGTTCCGACGTGGCGGATACCCAAGCCGTAAAGTACCCGCGACCAAGGTTGATTTTTCGATTGGGCGATCGCACTTACCAACTTTTCTGCTAACTTCTTACCCATGCGTTCCAAACTCATCAATCTTTCCGCTGTTAAATCGTACAAATCCGCCGCAGAATGCACCAGATTGCTATCAACCATCTGCTGCACCAATTTTTCCCCAATACCGTTAATATCCAGAGCATCCCGGCTGCAAAAATGAATCAGCGAACCCCTCAAAATTGCTGGACAAGATGTATTAATGCAGCGAGTAACGGCCTCCCCCTTTTCCCGAACTACAGGCTGTTTGCATTCGGGACAGCAACTAGGAATTTGAAAAAGTTGAGCATTTGGGGGGCGAAGTTCTGGCAAAACTCGCACAACTTCTGGTATAATTTCCCCAGCTTTTCTAACAATTACAGTATCGCCAATGTGGAGGTTCAGATCTGAAAGTCGATCGCTGTTGTGGAGAGAAGCCCGCGAAACCGTCGTCCCCGCCAACTGCACCGGTTTGAGTTCCGCTACAGGAGTCAGAGCCCCGGTTCTCCCTACTTGCACGGTGACAGCTTCTACTATTGTAGGGACTTCGGCGGCGGGATACTTCAGTGCGATCGCCCAACGCGGAAACCTCTGAGTAAAACCCAATTGTCGTTGCAGCAAAACCGAATTAATCTTAACAACAACCCCATCAGTCATGTAAGGCAAATTCCGCCGTTCAGTATCCCAATATTCGTAATACTCCCGAACCTCATCCAAAGAATAGCAAATTTTGCGATGGGGATTTACCTTAAACCCCATTCTTCGCAACAATTCCAACGATTCCCACTGCGTTTTCTCCTCGTTACCCTCATCTAAATGCAGAGTATAAGCAAAGAAATCCAACCGTCGCTTATCCACAATTTTAGAATCCAACTGCCGCAGCGTACCCGCCGCAGCATTGCGAGGATTAGCAAACAATTGTTCCCCGGCTTTTTCCCGTTCCCGATTAATTTCCTCAAACACAGCTAAAGACAAAAAAGCCTCTCCCCGCACTTCCACAACAGGCCGCGGATTATCTAAATTGAGCTTTAAAGGAATCGATCGAATAGTCTTAACATTTTGAGTAATTTCCTCTCCCGCAATGCCGTCTCCCCGCGTCGCACCGCGAACTAAAACTCCATTTTCATAGGTTAACGCTAAAGCAGAACCGTCAATTTTCAATTCGCAAACATAGGAAATCCCCCCCAACCCCCCCTTGCTAAGGGGGGGAGTAATTTCCCTGTTTTCCTGATTGCTAATCGAAGATGTTATTTCCTCTTGTCCCCCCCCTTCATAAGGGGGGGTTAGGGGGGGTACATTTCCTTCTTGACCGGGCGTTAGGGGGGGTGCATTTCCCTCTTGTCCCCCCCCTTGATAAGGGGGGGTTAGGGGGGGTGCTAACCTTTGCCAGCGTTCCTGCCATTTAGCAAATTCTTCAAAATTAAAAGCATTTTCCAAACTGTAGAGAGGAATATTGTGTTTGACGCTAAAAAATTGAGTAGCAGGTTGTTCTCCCACGCGCTGAGTGGGACTTTCCGCAGTAATTAATTCAGGATAATCTGATTCTAATTCTTGTAACTGGCGATAAAGTCGATCGTACACTTCATCTGGCATGATCGGCGCATCGAGAACATAATAAGCATAGCTAGCTTCCTGTAGCTGCTGCCTCAACTGTTGAATTTGTTGCTGAATCTCTGCTGCCATATCAATTTAAGGTTTTCGATTTTCGATGTTAATTTTTTGATTATAACTCTTCATTTTAGCTCAAAAAAAAGGAGCAAGTAACCTCTCGCCTGCCAGAGCAATTTTAGATTGAAGACGCTCGATCTCAATTTGAGCTAAAAACAAAGCTCCAGCAACGAGAAAATCAAAACTTATCCTAATTCTCACCCTGCCCGAAAACGGATACTTAATTTCCGACAGGAGTCGCCAGTCGGCCAAAATTTTCGACTCTTGTTCAACCTCCCAGATTCATGTATGGAGTAAATTTCAAATCGTTCGACTGAGTGAAAGCCGAAACTTCCGCCCAACCTATCACACAGAATTATCAATTTTAAAATCCACTTAGTCGCCTTTATAGCTGCATAATTCGGCGCGTAAATCATTACAAATTCAAGTCGGTAAAATCCCCAAATGCCTTGTTTTCCCCGGACAAGGAAGGTTGCAAATTCTCACTATTTTTTTCGCCGTTTAAGTTGCCAGTGGCGCGGGCTTTGGTGAATTCTTGAGCGTTTGGCTTTGTGAAAGCGAGCGGTTCAGCGTGTTCAACCTGAAATACATTGGCGTAGAGGTTGGCAATAATTTGTTTGCCTCCCTGGGTCAATTCCAAGTAGTTCAAAGCTGCTGGAATGTAGGGAAAAACTCCATTCCAATAAAACTTGGCGTAATTTTGCCGCAAATCTCCCGGAGACTTGTAGCCCAAGATTTTATTAGTGCCGACTTCCTCAAATTCGTAGAACAGGGCACTTATTTTTCGCAGGTAATTTGGATCACTCAACTGGCCGATCAAATCGGCGGCTCTAGCGAGTCCAGAATAATTGTTTCTGTCTTGATGAGTTTCGCTAGCAGGAACTGGGAAGCGCGTCAATTCAATATTGCGCTTGATTTGTTCGGCATCAATTAATGTGTGGCCCCCGAAGCGTTCGTCAATTACGAGTTTTCCTCGATCGACATGATAAGGAGTTAAACTGGCAGAAGTTGCCCCGATTGGCACAGAAACCATGCCCCCGTCAATACCCGTAGCATATAGTCCCACAGCTTCTTGGTCTTGGCGGCAAACACCTTTGACGTAGCCGATATCGTGACACAGCAGCGAGATCAGGTAGTGCAGCCAATCTTCCGGCGACACTCCCCCTTCGCGAATATGCTTGCCGCGGAGAATCTCTTGTCCCACCAAAGCCACGAGCATTGTGTGTTCCACATTGTGGTATAGAGCATCGCAGTTAGCGATATTTTCCAGAGCCATAGTCCCTGCCCAGGCGATAATTTCAGGGTAGTCAGGCTTGTACTTGCCGTAGGTGCGACGGTAGCCGGCCTGCAACTCTTGCACAAAAGCGTCAATCAGGATAGCAGTTGCATTGAACATCATAAATTCTCTCACTCAGGCTGTAGTTACAAACTTGATCGAAAATATCTTGCATAGCTGAAAAAATAATCAAAGGGCCTTCCAGTAGGTTTGACCCCTCGGCGTTGAATTTTAAATTTCAGCTAGTCTTGTCAGGTCAGAAAATTTCTTTTTTGGCTATGCTTCCCAAGATAACCTAATTTCTGAAGTATCCGAAGCAACAGAGCGATTTTTGGGTATTAAATTTTGACGAAACAATTTACATCGTTTCACCGACTAATTATTAGAAGTCCTAGGTGTGAAAGTTATGAACTGTCTTTTTTCGAGCCTCTCCACTGCTGCCCTTCGCACTCGGCGGTCGATCGCCCAAAAATACCTAGGATTGTGTGCATTCACGGCTGTTTGCACCGCCGCACCGGCAATGGGTGCCGAGCGAATTTACGTAACTTACGGGCCGCTAGAAGAATCAGTTCCCATCGAATCCCTGGCACTTTTAGCCAAAGAAGGCAAAATAGACTCAAACTTGGACGGCTTCGCTCAGTACATCAAAGAATCTCAGCTAGCTGAGATTCGCAGCGCCCTGCAAGCGAAAGCTGAAATCAGCCCCGTGACGATCGCCCAATTCCTTTACACGCCTCAAGGAGAAGTGCTGCTGAGACGCTTAGGCCGAGTAATTCAAACCAAAGCTCGGCAGCCTGGATTTTATGCCATCCGAGCCGCCCTGATTTTAGCAGCCTCAGATCCAGAAGGGCTGACAATTCTCAACGTGCTGCGGAAATTCCCCACCTATGGCATCAGGATTGACATCGCTCGTGGCTTGGGTATCGCCAACGAGCTGACATCACTGATCAACCGTTCCAATCAGACGATCGCCGGAGTCGCCCAGTTGTCCGAAGCACAAGCAGCCTCTGAATCCGCCATACCGCCGGCCCAAATGCAGCAGCCCCAGCTACCGGGCCCCTATACTTGGAAAAAATCATCGGTAACTGTGACGAGTCCAAATCGCCCTCGCACGTTTGATATGGACATTTACCTGCCGCATGGCAGTCAGGAACCGGCCCCAGTAGTAGTAATTTCACACGGTTTAGGTTCCGATCGCCTTTCCTTCGAGTATTTAGCAAAACACCTAGCCTCCTACGGCTTTGCCGTCGCCGTCCCCGAACACCCCGGCAGCAACGCCCAACAAATCCAAGACTTAGTAACAGGCAGAGCCAATCAAGTAGCAGAACCAGCAGAATTTGTCAACCGTCCCCTCGACATCAAAGACCTGCTCGATTATTTAACCAAACTATCTACAACCGACCCGACCTACCAAGGGCAGCTTGACTTGCAGCGAGTCGGCGTCATAGGCCAGTCTTTCGGTGGCTATACGGCTTTAGCATTAGCCGGCGCGGAGATTAATTTTGCACAGCTAGACAAAGATTGCGGACTCGAAAACGATACTTGGAACCTCTCCCTACTGTTGCAGTGCCGCGCCCGCGGCCTAGAGCGCAACCAGTACAATTTCGACGACCCGCGCATCAAAGCTGCGATCGCCGTCAACCCGATCGTCAGCAGCATTCTCGGAGAAACAAACCTCAGCAAAATCCAAATCCCAGTCATGGTAATCGCAGGCAGCGCCGATACCGTCGCCCCCGCTTTGCTGGAACAAATTCAGCCGTTCACTTGGCTGACATCGCTCAACAAATATCTGGTATTGATGATAAACGGGACTCACTTCTCAACGATCGAGGATTCCCCTCAAAGCCTCTTTCTGCCACCACCAGAGGTCATCGGGCCGGAACCAGTTTTAGCCCGCCGCTACCTCAGCGGACTTAGCCTAGCTTTCATGGAAAGCTATTTGAACAACAAATCCAATTTCCGCCCATATTTGGAGCCATCCTACGCTTTAAGCATCTCCCGAGACACTCTCGGACTGAGAATTTTGCGATCGCTCACCCCGCAGCAACTTCTGCAGTTCAGGATTTCTCCACCTGCTCGCAGGCCAGTCTCTCCACCTGTCCTCGCTCCTGTTCCTCTACCTTCTCCACCTCCCATAGCTCCCGTTCGTTAGGGTTGAGGTGCGCCGAAGAGCACGCTGGCATATCTTTTCGCGCGGGGGCGATCGCCCATCTCTCTGTTTTCATCAGCTTTCCTAATCACAGTCATCAGTTTAACTGTCGTCAAACCCCTTTACAAACCTTAACAACACCGTTAATAATATAAACATCATCCGAACATTGACAACCAAATACAGCAATCATAAAACCATGACAACAACCTTACAGCAGCGCGAAAGCGCCAACGTCTGGGAACGCTTTTGTGAGTGGGTCACATCAACCGACAACCGCATTTATGTAGGTTGGTTCGGCGTCTTGATGATTCCTACCTTGCTCAGCGCCACCATCTGCTACATCATCGCCTTCATCGCTGCTCCTCCAGTGGACATCGACGGCATCCGCGAACCAGTAGCAGGTTCCTTGATGTACGGTAACAACATCATCACAGGTGC
>NZ_JAUBQX010000106.1:0-4360 GCF_036701505.1 Microcoleus sp. Pol11C2 | reverse complement strand
TTTTAAACTACGACTCATAAACGCACCATACAAGCTATCTCTCTATTATATGCAACTTCACATAAAATTGGTATGAGTCCCTAAAATTAGTCAAGGCCGAAGATCGGCGGTATTACATTGATTTTTCTGAGGTGCGTGGCGGGAAAATTATTAACGTACTCAAAAAGACAATTATCCGTTCGTCATCAGATAAACCGACTTGCCAATTATTTACCGGACACATTGGTTGCGGTAAGTCTACTGAATTGTCGCGACTGCAAAAAGAGTTGACAGATGAGGGGTTTCATGTAGTTTACTTCGAGTCAACACAAGACCTTGATGAAATGGATCTCGATTTGACAGATATCGTGTTGGCGATCGCGCGGCGAGTCACCCAAAGCTTGGAAGAGGACAAGATTGCCTTGCAGCCCCAGGGTTTTCGAGCTTTCTTAAAAGGTAGTTGGGAATATTTGCAAACCCCTGTAACCCTAGAAGCTGAAGGAGAACTTTTTGGGAGTAAAGTTAAGGTCGGCACAGAAGGAAATCTTGAAGTTTCATTGCCTTTAGGTATAGCAAAAATTACTGCCCAAACCAAAAGTAATCCCGACTTGCGATCTAAACTGAGACAGTACATGGAACCGCAAGCGAATAAAATGTTAGAATTGATAAATCAAGAAATTATTGAAACAGCAATTAATCAGCTTAAGCAGCGCGGCAAAAAAGGATTAGTTGTAATTGTTGACAACTTAGACCGCATAGTTTCTCGACCAACAGCATCGGGGCGACTGTTACCAGAATATATCTTTATTGACCGGGGAGAGCAGTTGCGGAAACTGAATTGCAATTTAGTTTATACGCTGCCACTGGGATTGACTTTTGGCAATGAAAGTGAAATTTTGAAAAATCGATTGGGGGGCGGAGTTGACCCAAGAATTTTGCCGATGGTACCAGTAAAGAATAGAGACGGTAGCGAATGTGTTGAGGGGATGGATTTGCTGCGGCGGATGGTGATGTCGCGCGCTTTTCCTGATGTGCCAAATGTGCCAACCGAGGAACATATCACATTAATTACCCAAGTTTTTGACAGTCCAGAAACTTTAGATAGATTGTGCCTAGTCAGCGGCGGTCATTTGCGAAACTTGATGGGGATGTTGTTTGGTTGCTTGCAGCAAGATGACCCTCCAATTTCCCAAGATATGTTGCAATGGGTGATTCGCAATTCCCGCGACAGTCTGAGTCGCGGCATTGATAATGATGAGTGGGAATTACTTTTTAAGGTGGTGAAGGAACAAAGTATTAATGCAGATAAAAAATACCAAGATTTACTGAGAAACCTGTGGGTTTTTGAATATGTAGATAGTGACGGAAATTGGTTTGCGTTGAATCCGCTGCTAATGGAAACTGACAAATTTAAGGTATGGCAGAAGGAAAATTATTGAGATTATGGTAAACTCAAATTCAGTCAAAGATATTGCAGCAGAAAACGAGCGATCACTCTCTACTTTAGTACGGACTATCGCCCGCTTTCAAGGAAGTTTTTCTTTAACTATAGTGCGTTGCAATTATGCTAGATTGCGTTCGGCAATGCTGGACAAATTGCGCGAACGCTCGACAGTTGGATATCAAGAATTAGTCCTCGAACCTGCGACTAAAACACTTTATCAAACCATTCTCAATGCCGTCCAAGAGCAACCACCGAAAGCTTTGATAGTTGTTGGTATAGAATCGGTTGTGGCGATTGATGACCTGCTAGCTGGGGCTAATCGAGCGCGAGACCAATTCAAACAAGATTTTGCTTTTCCGTTGATATTATGGGTGACGGATGCTGTACTGGATAAATTTAGTCGATCGGCAAATGATTTGAAATCTTGGGCTCCTCCTCCAATTCACTTTACTATGCCACCCGATGATTTGAGAAATTTCTTGCGACAAAAAGCAGACCAAGCTTTTGCTAATGTTGAGAATTTCAAATTAGATGACTGTGAAATTGAGTCGCTGGAGAATTGCCGGCCAAGTTTGAATGCAGCATTAGACCCGGAATTGCAAGCAAGTTGGCAATTTATTCGGGGTTTAGTTGAATATCAGAAAAATCAAATAGATTTAGCACTAGAACATTATCAGCAAAGTTTGGCGTTTTGGCAGCAAAATCAGCAGTGGGAAAGGCAAGGAATTGTCTGCCAGAAAATTGCCCAAGCTTACAACCGCAAAGCTGAATTGCACCGGGCATGCAAGCTGGAGTATTGGCGAGAAGCTAGAAAGTATTTGCAGCAATCTCTGGAGAGTTTTGAGCAAGCACAACGAAATGATTTAGCGGCTAAATGTATTAGCGAACTTGGCGAAGTGCTGCGACTTTTACAAGCTTGGGAAGAGTTGCAAAGTTTAGCAGTCAAAGCCTTAGAAATGCACGAAGATTGTGGCACTCCGAGTCAAGTAGCTGAAGATTACGGCTTTTTGGCTGAGGTAGCGCTGCAACGTTCTAAGTGGGAAAAAGCTTGCGAATTAGCTAAATCAGCATTGTCTGTTTTAGAACAAGCAGAAGCCGCCAAAAAAGAGACTGGTTTATATCTGTTACTTTGGGCAAAAGCGCAGCGAAATCTCAGTCAACAGTCGGAGGCTGTTAAGAACTTAGAAGCAGCTAAAAAAAATACGCAGCTTCAAGATGATGTGCAGCTTTATCTGAGGATTTTAGAAGAGTTGAGAACTCTCTATTTTGAGAAAAGAGAATATTTAAAAGCATTTCATTCAAAACTAGAACAACAGGAAGTTAAAAGCAAATACCGACTGCAAGCTTTTATTGGCGCAGGCCGTTTGCAGCCGCCCCAACAAACAATTAATCTTGCTTTAGAATCAGGTCAGTCAAAAGCTGAAATTGTTGAGGAAATTGAAGCCGCTTCTGGGCGAAAACAGGATATTAAACAGATAATTCAACGCATAGGTACACCTGCTTATAAGCTGACAATCATTCACGGACAGTCTGGGGTAGGAAAAAGTTCGATTATTCAGGCGGGGTTAGTTCCGGCACTGCAACTCACCACTTTTGACGCGCGGGACGTATTGCCTATTTTATTGCAGTCTTATCATGATTGGGTGATGGATTGCGGTCAGTGTTTGCGATCGGGAATTGCAAAATTAACAGGTGTGAGTTTATCTACTCCTCTTGACACGCCTACAGCTATTTTAGAACAATTGCGACTCAATGAAAGTCGCAATTTGTTGACTGTACTAATCTTTGACCAGTTTGAGGAATTTTTCTTTGCTTATCAAGACCAAAGTAGCAGGCGAGATTTGTATGATTTTTTGGCTGAATGTTTAAATCAGATTAGCAATATCAAAATTATTCTGTCGCTGCGGGAAGATTATCTTTTCTACTTGTTAGATTGGAATCGGACGACAAATTTATCAATAATTGAAGATGACATACTCAATAAAAAAAATCGCTATTACTTGGGTAATTTTTCGATTTCAGATGCTAAAAATGCGATTCAAACCTTAACACAACGCTCTCAAATTGACTGGTCTGAAAATTTGAAAAACGCACTGGTAGAAGATTTAGCAGATAAACTTGGCGAAGTGCGGCCGATTGAGTTGCAAATTGTGGGGGCGCAACTGGAAAAACGGCAGATTACTCGACTGAGTGAATATCAGCAACTGGGCGATCTCGCAAAACTCAAACTCGTGGAGGAATTTTTAGCAGAAGTGATCGCAGACTGTGGCAAGGAAAATAAAGATATTGCCGAACTTGTCTTGTACTTGCTGACAGATGAAAACAACACTCGTCCTCAAAAAACTTTGGCTGAATTAGCAGCAAATTTAGAAAGTAATTCAGAAGAATTAGAATTAGTTTTAAATATTATATTTAAATCGGGATTGGTGTTAGAAGTGCCAGCAACTCCAATTGAACGCTACCAACTTGTCCACGACTATTTAGTACCTTTTATTCGCAAACAGCAAAGTGCGGAATTACTCGAATTACGTGAAAAACTCAAGCAAACTGAAGCCGAGAAGCAAATATTAGCAGAGGCGCGGCTGCAAGCAGAAGAGTTGTTAGAAACAGCACAGAAATTGACAAAATTAGAGCGATCGGCAAGTGGTGCTTTGAGACTGTTTGAGTTGCACAATAACCAAATAGATGCTTTAATCTCAGCCGTGAAGGCTGGAAAAGAACTTAAAGCTACAGTTAAAAATGTTCGTTCCCTTGAAGATTACCCGATATCTACTCCCCAGATTGCCCTCAACCAGATTCTCGACAACATTCGAGAACAAAATCGGTTGAAAGGAGATCAAGGTTCGGTATCGAGTGTGAGTTTTAGTCCTGACGGCAAATACATCGCTACGGCATCATCGGACAATACAGCCCGATTGTGGGATTTAACAGGCAAGC
>NZ_JAUBQX010000105.1:0-4395 GCF_036701505.1 Microcoleus sp. Pol11C2 | reverse complement strand
CTCGATCGGTAATGGTTTCATTATTGCTATTGATATACTTATCTTAACTGTACTCTATTAACCTGCAATCTGCTGTAATAGACACAACGTACTGAACAAAGGAACACAATGAAAAAGCCCGAGTTTTTTGTCACCCCCGGTTATGGGGAATATATGCTGAATAATTTGCATTACTCGCAAGCGGTAAAAATTGACAATCGCGTCGAGACATCCGGCCAAGGCGGCTGGGATGACAATCTGCAAATTCCCGAAGCGATCGCAGATGAGATTGCTCAGGCATTTCGGAACATAGAGCGAACCTTGGCAACTGCTGGTGCGAGTTGGGAGCATGTGGTTCACGTCAATTCTTACCATGTTGGCGGGTTTCCCCCAGAGGTTAATGATGTGATAGTCAGGCTATTTCGTCATTACATGCCCAACCACGCCCCAATTTGGACAGAGCTAGGAGTGGCGGCGCTTGGACTGCCAACGATGCGTGTTGAAATCCGCGTGACTGCAATTGTTCCGTGAATTTTGCAACTACTCGTCATCCAAGGTGAGGAGGATGCCGTCGTTCCGCCCCTCGTTGCCACTCGGCTGGTTGCACACTCGACTGCGGTAAGTGATTTTGTTGATGACGATCGGCTTAACGACAGCCTGAACCTACTCGAAAAGACGACAACGGTGCCTTCAGAACAGGGCAAGCATTCGTACACCCACACTACCATCACTGCGCCGGACGGTTCATCTCTCATTAAGTCGTATCTCGTCCAGGATATGGGACATGTCTAGCCGGGACTTGCTGCAGACGGCATTTACAGCGGATTCCAAGTTTATGAAGTACAGTAGCAGCAGCTTGTAAACCAGTTTTTGAAGTGCTTAATATTAACCCGCGTCAAGCGCGGTAGCTAGTAAAATGTCTACCATCTTGGTAGTAGTGGGCGAAAACTTACGTAAAAAAGCTTTGAGTTGTGACCACCATAATTCGATCGGATTAAAGTCAGGAGAATAGGGTGATAAATTCAGGATACTCGCACCAGCCCCTTGAATCAATGGTTCAATCACCGCCAATTTATGGGCTGGTAGATTATACATAACAACGACGGCCCCTTTCCATAAGTTTGGCACTAAACATTGTTCTACAAAAACAGCAAATGCCTGACTATCCATCGACCCATCCATCGTCATTAATCCTACTACTTGTTTTAAGCTGATTGCTCCAATAACTGTTACTTTAGCACCCCGATAAAATGGTTTTAAATCATAGACTCTACTACCATATCTTGAACGTGCGTGGGTTCGTGTTAACCCCCGTAAAACGCCCATCTCCTCCAAAAAAAACGCGGTTTTCAGGGTCAATATTTTTCACTTTATCCCAATATTCACCCCTCAGAATTTGCACTCGTTCTGTGGCAGCCTGACTACTTCGTATTGTCTTTTTTTTCGCGTCAGATTTTGTTTTTTTAGTTCGCGACACATCATACTAGGGCTGACGGATTCTTTGTGGCACTCTCGCCAATATTCACAATATTCTGACAAGGTGCTATCAGGATATTTTTCCACCATTTCTGTCAATTCAGTTGTGCGCGAGTATAACACACTTTTAAGGCTTCCGCCCTGTTTTTTGGGTTGAACATGACCGAGGGTTTGTTTTTGCTTCAAGAGTTTCTGGACAAACGCTTTACTTACATCAAATCGGGCAGCTACTTTCCTAATAGATGTATCACCTTGTTCATAAGCTTTAACTATTTTTTCACGAAATTCGAGCGGTAATGGTTTCATTTTTTACACCGATCTACTACAATTAGTGTACCACACTTACATGGAATAGGCTGTATATCCGCTTTCGGGCGAATTACCCCAGCTACAGCTCCTACTGATAGCTGGGGTAATTTTTTATCTACTGGGGGCTGTTAACTGGAGTGATAAATGCTCAAAACCGGGTTTGTTAAACTCTACTGACTAGAGCTTGTTATTAAAGTTTTAATTGACGCTCAAGAGCCATCGCATTTTGTATCGATTTCTCTAATTATATGAGTAATAATCCTAAAGTTGATAGCTGTACGCTCCTAGGGCTGACTGATACCAGTATAGTTGGCTATTGCAACAGAGTCTCCCCTCTAACAACAACTAAGTCATTTCCGGCAATGCAAGAAGCAAGAACCATTGCTTGAGAAACGCTCTAAGTTAAAAGCTACCCCCTAGCGGGAGAAGTTAAGAGCTCACCACTTCTTACCGTTATGAATGCTAACAACTCTAATATCAACCCCCATAAAACCTTTCCTGAATCAGCAAGCCAGCACTCCTCTCAAATCCAAGAAGTAGTTGCAGTAATTTTCCCTTTCCTGCCGGATGCACATGCTGAAGAACATCCCTTCAAATTAAACGATATCGTAAAAACAGGCAACCAATACGGTATTGTTACTTCTCTCAACAAAACTGAAAAACCTGTGACAATTACTTGGGACGCAATTTCCGGCGAAGATTCATTTTTTTGGACTTATAACCTAGACGAAATCCGCGCCCTCAAAATCTCTCTCCTTCCTAATTTTATCCCCCAAAAAACTGCTGGACAACTTCCAACTTGCACAACTCTCGTACTCGCTAATTCCGAACAGATACAATTTAGTAATGCAACTCCTTTCAAAGTAGAATCGCTGAGCGAACACGACATTCTCATCTCTACTCTTGACCAATCTTATCTCTTTCCCATCAACTTGTTTCCCGGCTACCCGACAAGTTGTACTATAGATATTCCTGCACCCCAGCAATTAAAAGACGCTCGCAGTTTGTCTGTTGCTGACCTCAAAATCCGAGCTAAGACGTATTTAGCTCTTGAAGTGCCCGACAACTTCTTAGAATTCGTTATACCAGTCCAAAAACAGCAGTTGAAAGAAAAAATAGCTCAACAATTGAGCGAAGAAAATTACGAACTTCTTGACTTTGACATAGCTTGGGAAGAAGCCTGGAAGCAGCAGTTAGAAAACCTAACAAAAAAACAAGGCTTCTACGGATTTAGAGAGGGCTATTGCATTTTACAGCACCGAGAAGGAGTTCAACGAATGGGGACAGTTATTACCTTGAACGTTGAAAATCCACGTCCATTTCAAATCCAGTGGAACAGCGGAGAACTCCAAAGTTACAGCTTGACAGAACTCAAAGGTTTGAGCATAGCCCGCATCGAACCCCTTGTTAAATTATCGCCCAATGTGGCTTATCAAATTAGCGAAGATGGCTCCTACTTTAGAGCTTGGATTGGGTTCCGTACTAAAGCGTTAGCTAAGGCTTGGCTAATACCTGTCAAAAAGCTAGTCGGCAACCTTAGCAACTTAATTGATTGCCAAATTTCTGAACTTCAACATACAGGTTCTAAATACGAGTATGCTGTAGAATGTCCCCGCCATAAAACATTAAACAAGCGTTTAGAAGCTCTCGCCAAAGTTGCTGAACTTGATTTAGAAAGGACGCCATTTACGAGATGAGTGGGAAGTACCAAGCACTTCGTAAGGTGTGAACGGTGCTTTTTTGCTGGGACAAAAAACACAAAAATTTCCTATTTTTCTTAAAAGTTTTATTAACACGACTTACGAATGGTAAGGGCAACATAAGGGTTTGGGATTTGGAGTTTACTTGTATAGGCCTGGACGCATAAATACCAAAGAAACTGGGTTTTTCACTCCAGTTAAAGACTAAAATGCAGTATTTTCATAAAAAAAGCTGGTTTTCGCGTAACTTAAGTCCTATTGCAGAACGCAGTGAAAGGCAACACTTGTGAATGACAAAAAATCATTCTCGCTGCGTAAATCATGAGCGATTAGACGGATTATCGGACTACTTAATAAGCGTCCATTCCCCTCTCCCCTCAAGGGTAGGTTTTTTACAATTCAGAAATTGAGGGCAAGCAAGAGGCAAGTTTTAAAGGCATAACAAGTCGAAATCCGGGCTTTTTCGCTTATCCCTCTCTCCCTCTCTCCCTCTCTCCCCCTCTCCCCCTCTCTCTCTCCCTCTCTCCCTCTCTCCCTCTCCCTCTCTCCCTTGCCAGGAATCTAAAAAACCTACTCTTGAAAGACTTCCCCGTCAAGCTAACGCTTAATCAGAGGTTGATAAAATTAGTAATGGACACTAACTAATGATTCAAGCCTTACTAGAACAACCCCAGAAACTCACACAATTTGCCTTCACACTCAAACCGCAACAGCAGCAAGCCCTTGACAAATTGAGAACCTTTCTAACCACTACCGAGTCCTTCTTCTTGCTGTGTGGCTACGCAGGAACTGGAAAATCCACAATAGTCTTTCAAATTATCCAAGAACTCTTGAGTCAAAGCAAACGCATTGCCCTCATACCAATTTTATGTGAAGTTGCATATAATAGAGAGATAGCTTGTATGGTGCGTTTATGAGTCGTAGTTTAAAA
>NZ_JAUBQX010000032.1:27080-79666 GCF_036701505.1 Microcoleus sp. Pol11C2 | reverse complement strand
TACGTCAATATACTTACACACAGAAAATTATTTAGGATTGTTTATAAATATAGAAAATCATTTAGGATTGCTATAGCTATATAAAATTACCTTCTTTTTCTTCTTGTTTGCTTCGCGTCCTACCCTACGGGAACGGCTTCGCCGAACGCGCCTTCGCGGTTCGTTAAATAAATAGTAAAATAAGAAAATAATCAACTACACCATACAGTAACTTGTCGCGTGAGTCAGACGAAGTTTTATGGCGCTTTTTCAAAGCTTTAAAGCTGAGGCACTTGAATTTCCTAACTTTTTATGTAAAAAAACAAAATATTTATCTAATCTTGCTGCCTCAACTTTCGCAAAATTGGAATTTGTTCCAACTGTTCCGGCCGTATACTATCCCAGTTTAACCCCATTGGACGCGGATAACTTGTATTAGTTTCAATTACCTCCTCAGCAGTAACAATCCAATTCAGTGCCCAATCGTGGGCTTGCATTGGTAAACGCGAATCTGCGACTATTTGCAAAGGATGCACTGTTGTGACAATTGGCGTATCGATTTGTACTAACCCGAATTCCTTCAACATAGCCAATTCCAAATCCGCAAATCCTGCACCTTTACCGGTTCTTCCACCGTTGGTGCCTGCCGCTACACAGCCGACTATTACTAAATCAATCAGCTCCATCTCTGCAAAACTTACCAATTTTCCGCAAGCAAGTGCTTTGCGGGCGATCGCACTTTCGGCAATAGATATATTTTGCCGCTGCAAATCTTCAGCAGTTAACTCTACAAAACAGCGATCGTCTGTCAATCGCGGTACTGCCATATACAGGCGTTTTCCATCTTGCAAAGCTTGCATCCGCACCGGAATTTGCGCCGAATCAGGATTGCACTTAATCGTTTTTGCTTGTTGCCATATTGGTAAAATTGCCAATCTTTCGGCCGCCCACTCAGCACCCAAAAAGTTGGGGATATGACCAAACGGATCGCCAATAGATACGGCTTGCTGCTTCAGCAAAAACCAAATTTCAGCTCTTAACTGGTCTTTGTCTTGGTGATATCCTGTCCAATCAGTTTTCATACTGTATTGTGCTACAATTTATCATACAGAATTATGCTTTAATACCGCCTTACTTCTTCAGTCCGCGAAGGCGGATTTTGTTTGTGTAGTAGCGGTTTCAACCGCCGAATAACTTATATGAATTTTACCACAAAGCCCAGTTACTATCAAGTCGGTGGCAGTCTCACCAATAACGCTCCCAATTATGTGAAGCGGCAAGCCGACGACGACCTTTATAACGGATTGAAAGCCGGGGAATTTTGCTATGTTTTGAATTCGCGCCAAATGGGCAAATCTAGCTTGCAGGTGCGGACAATTCAGCGGCTGAGAAATGAAGGAATTGCTTGTGCTGCGATCGACATTTCGGAAATTGGCAACCGCGGTGTCACTCCTGAACAGTGGTATGCTGGTTTGCTACGCATTCTGGAAAATAACTTTAACCTGTCGGATATTGTCAACGTGCGGACTTGGTGGCGCGATCGAAATTTTTTAACCCCGGTTCAAAGATTGAGCGAATTCATCGAAACCGTACTGTTACCAAACATTTCCCGCAATATTGTCATTTTTATTGACGAAATCGACAGTATTCTCGCCCTAGATTTTCCCGCCGACGATTTTTTAGCCTTAATTCGATCTTGCTACAACAAGCGCGCCAATAATTCAGAGTTCGATCGCCTAACTTGGGCTCTTTTAGGCGTAGCATCGCCGACGGATTTGTGCCGCGAGCAAAATGCCAGCAGCAATACCCCTTTTAATATTGGCAAGGCGATCGAATTAACTGGTTTTGACGAAACAGAAGCTCAACCGCTAGCAGCGGGGTTGGCAGACCTTACAGACAGCCCTCATGAAGTTTTGAGAGAAGTATTGTATTGGACGGGCGGGCAGCCTTTTTTGACTCAAAAGCTGTGCAAACTTCTTTTTGAAAATGCCGAATTAATCCAAAATCCCCAAGAGTGGGTGGAGAAAGTAGTGCGCTTGAAAGTCGTGGAGAATTGGGAAACTCAGGATGTGCCCGAACATTTGTCCACAATTCGCGATCGGCTTTTCAAAGAAAACCAGCGCATTGTCAGGAGACTGGGATTCTATCAGCAAATTTTAGAACAAACTGAAATGGTCCCCGATGGTAGTGCCGAACAAATGGAGTTGCGATTAAGCGGATTAATCGTTAAGCGGGGGGAAAAATTAACAATTTCTAATCCTATTTATGAAGCTGTATTTAACAAACAATTAATTGAAGAAAAATTAGAAAAACTCTCGCCTTACTCGGAAGCGATCAAACTCTGGCTAAATTCTAGCTGTGAAGATGGTTCTCAACTGTTGCGAGGGAATGATTTGCAGTCAGCATTAGTTTGGGCGGCAGGAAAAAGTTTGAGAAACGAAGACTTTCAGTTTTTGACTGCTAGCCAGAAAGTTATTTTGAGCGAGCAAAATAAGCTGCTGCATTCAGCTACACTCGAAACCAAAAAAGCTGTCTGTGATGCCGAAAAAGCTTTGAGTGAAGCTGACTCTGCCAAACAAAAAGCCAAACAGTGGATCGGCATCGGTTCTGCGGTACTGGCAGCATCGTTACTGGCAGCGATCGGCTTTTCAACTCTCGCTTACCAGCGGTTTAAACTAGCACAAGCAAGTATTGAAATTGAACAAAATGGCAGCGATGCTTTACTGTTAGCCGTATCTCAAAAGACAGAAAACAGCGAAGCTTTATCAGAAGCTTTATTGAGGGCGATCGCCTCCGGTAAAAAATTAAAAACTTTGGTAGCCCACAAACATAAGCTAGAACAATACCCGGCAACTAGACCGCTGTTAGCTTTACAAATAATTCTCGATAAAATTAGCGCAACACAGCAGATTAAAACCTCATCAATTCCGAAACCAAAAATAACGTGGCAAGCTCATAAAGGTGCCGTTACCAGCGTCACTTTTAACCCAAACAGGCAGATTTTAGCAACCGCAGGAATAGATGATCGAGTTCGGCTATGGAACTTTTCCGGGCAAAAAATTGCTGAATGGAAAGCTTTGCAGCAGTCAGTTAATATGGTAAACTTTAGCCCGAATGGTAAATTTTTAGCGACCGCCGGAAGGGACAGCACAGTTAAAATATGGAATTTATCAGGTAAAAATATTGCTACTTTGAAAGGAATTCAAGGCTCTGTTACCAGCATCAGTTTTAGTCCCGAAGGAAAGTTATTAGCGGCGGCAGGGATAGACAGCTATGCTGCAATTTGGGATTTGTCTAAACTGCCACAATTAGTATCACCTAGCCTGAAACTCCCAGGTCACAACGGCTTAGTGAGAAGCGTAAATTTTAGCCCAAAGGGCGATTTCATAACGACTTTAGATGGCAAATCTACAGTCCGACTTTGGAATTTGTCCGGCAAGCTGAAAAAAACACTGCCTATTCAGGCAATTGGGATCAGTTTCACTCCGGCTCAACACCAGTATCGGTTTGCTACAGTAACATTGAATGGCAAAGTTGGGATGTGGAATCTGTCAGAAAAAGAATTAGTTAAGGAATTTCAAACCTTGCATTTTGATGCGAAATCAATTAGTTTTAGTCCCGACGGAGAACGGCTGGCTACAGTGGGAATTGACAAGACTGTACGGCTGTGGAATTTAGCGGGGCGGCAGGTTGCTCAATTTGAGTTTGAGGAGAATGTTGTTAGTGTCAGTTGGAGTCGAGACGGAAAGCAAATTGCTGTAGCTGGAAGCAACGGCACTGTCTGGCTGAGGCAGGTTGAAGGGTTAGAAGAATTGCTGAAGCAAAGCTGCAATTTTTTCACCACTCAACCGAAGTATTTTACAAGAGTTTCAACTCTCTGCAAGTAGGACACGGCAATGCCCTGTCCTACCCGTAGCTAATGAGTTATTACTATCAATTTACTTTAACAGGCGAAACACTTACATTAGGATTTGTAACTCTTTTTAAGAGTTCTTGTCGGGCTTGTTCTGGATTTTGGCCTTTGGGTACTTGATATAATAATCTACAGGAACCATCTTGAGGATTAGCTGCACAAATAATTACTTGACCTGTGGTCGATGCACCTGCTGTGACAATATTCTCCCAGCTTCCTTGCGGTTGCGAGTTGTTGAGAATTCCTGATACTCTGGTACACCGAGTAATCGCATCTTCTCCAGATTCATTGAAATAGTTATCAGCTAGCCACAAAATAACGGGAATATTTTTGCCTTGTTGGACAGCAATTGTAGCGGGGCGGCCGCCAGCAGCGCCGCAGAAGAATGAAGGCGTTTGGGCCAAGGCTGGACTGTTTGCTAAAATCGGAGCCGCAAGAGCAATAATTGACGCGCTAAAAGCTGACTTTAAGAGCCAAAATTTCATGAGCAGTAATAAGCTTTTTCATTTAAGGTTACTAATAGTCTAAAAAGTTAAACTGTTTGTTGCCGGGAAGATTAGGCATTTAGAGAAAAAAATAAAATTTATTCTGCAAATTTTTGCGATCATCGCACACACTGACCTCATCTAAGCCAAAACTCCGGGAAAAAAGCTCGCTGACCAACACCAAAGGCAGAAAATAGATGCAGCCCTAGGGGGCGCAGGCGCCAAGGTATAGGGTAAAGGAGTGGTTTTTCAGCGTTTTTTGCTGAGCCTCGCTGTTCTTGATGCCGTCCCACCTAAAGTGGAACCTGTGTTAACATCGAAAAAAATATTCTCTTTAATAATCAACAATGGGCAATGTTCTGGTGCTGAACGCCTCCTACGAACCCCTTAACATCACCAATTGGCGAAGGGCGGTAGTTTTGTTGCTGAAAGGAAAAGCAGAACAGGTAGAACACAACGGGAAATTTATTGCGCCAAACTTCCCGCTACCAACTGTGATCCGACTCCGGCATTACGTCCGAGTTCCCTATAAGGATATTCCGCTAACCCGCCGGAACATCTTGCACCGGGACGCACACTCTTGTCAATACTGTAGTTATACGGGGGACGATTTAACCCTGGATCATGTAATTCCCCGATCGCGCGGAGGGGGGGACAGTTGGGAAAACCTCGTCACCGCTTGCGTGCGCTGCAATGTCAATAAAGGCAGCCGCACGCCGAAAGAAGCGGGAATGTCGCTGCGCTATCCGCCTAGGAAACCTCACAGCGGTCTTTATTTTGAAGTCACTAAACACGTTAAGAGCGGTATGCACAAAGAATGGCAAAAATATGTAATAGGCCTTTAAAACCCCTGTCAGCGCAAGCGCGGGGGTTTTTTGCGGGAGTTATTAGTTATGAGATTGCTTGGTTCCTGGCAACACACACTCTCTGCATGATTTAAAAAAGTAAACAGAAAATTTACGCTCTTAAATCAGGTTTGTCGTAAAAAGTATGGGCTTTGACAAACAGGCATCTACAAAGAAGCCGGGTTTAAGATCGAATGTCGTGCAAATCCTGAAATAGTTAAATTGTTAATTTTCAACGATGAAAGACCATCTCCCTAACAATTCCGATGAAACATCCGGCAACCGCGAAGGTGAACTTGAGGCCAGCAGCGAGGCTGTACCCGGAGTGAGTGCGCCTGGGAAACGGCGCAGCAAAGCCGAAGTTGCTTCTGAAGAGAATCGCGGCCGTCTCCGCGAGGAATTGCACGATCGCAAAGTTGAGCAATTGCGCCAAATGTTCGATCGGCACAAAGGCACTCGCCAGTTAATCTTGCTGCAAGATTTTCCCGACCCCGACGCACTTTCAAGCGCTTGGACGTACAAATTAATTGCCGAACAGTACGATATCCAATGCGAGATTATCTACGCCGGCGCCCTCAGCCACCAAGAAAACATTGCCTTAGTTAAATTGACAGGGTTGCCGTTGCAGCGGTGGACGCTGGAAACAGTAAAAACTAAGGATTTGTCGGTGTTTCAGGGCTGCGCTTTCATCGACAACCAAGGGACGACTTGTAGCTTAACCGAGTTTATTTTAGCCGCGGGAGTTCCGATCGCCTCCGTCATCGACCATCACAATTTGCAGGGGGAAATGAACGCAGAATTTATCGATTTGCGCCCTCAAATCCGCGCTACAGCCACGATTTTTGCCGAGTATTTACAGGCTGGACTTCTAACTCTCGATGCCAGCGTCAGTCTGCATATCAAATGTGCTACAGCTTTGATGCACGGTTTACGATCGGATACGATCGCCCTCAGACAAGCTCAGGAGGAAGACTTTTTAGCTGCGGCTTATTTGAGCCGATTTTACGACCCCCAGTTGCTGAATGCGGTGTTGCAGTCGTCTCGTTCTAAGTGGGTGATGGATGCGATCGAGCGATCGCTCAAACACCGCACGGTCCAGAACAATTTTTCGATCGCCGGCATCGGCTACCTGCGCTATGACGATCGCGATTCTATTCCCCAAGCGGCGGACTTTTTAGTAACAGAAGAGAACGTACACACAGCCGTTGTCTACGCAATTGTTCACGACAAAGACGAAGAAATTGAAGTAGTAATTGGCTCGCTGCGAACTAATAAACTTACTCTAGACCCCGACGAATTCATTAAAGAAGCCTTCGGTCAAGATGCTCAAGGACGCTTTTTTGGTGGCGGCAGAAGTCAAGCAGGAGGTTTTGAAATTCCGGTGGGATTTCTTTCTGGTGGGAATGAGAAGAGCGATTATGCAAGGTTAAAATGGGAAGTATTTGATGCTCAGATTAAGCAAAAATTGCTTAATTTAATTAGTCCTAAAGATAATCCTGTTTACGACCATTAACTCGGGAGTTTATAGGTGCGGTGTTGATTCCAGCAACCGTCTGGGAAGGCGATCCCTTTTCGACCTCCGGTTGCTACCAGGTTTTGACGTATTTTTTTATCATTCCGAGCAAAATCTTAACTTGGCAATCTGTCCTGCCCGCACTCTAACTCTCATCAACCGGGTTTTTTAACTCTTATTGAGGGTTTGAACTCACGCCCAGTGCACCTCTGTAATGAACAGGCTTTCCGGCCTGTTCCACAAAAATTAAATTTTCTTGGGGGGAGTAGGGGTTGGGCAGGAAAACCCGCGCATAAAAAGCTTATTGAAAATGGTGCAAGATGTCAGTTTGAACGAAGTAAGGGGGTTGAAAAACCCGGTTTATCCCTCCAGTACTAACAGTAATAAATTTTCTCCGCTTGCCCTAAAATACACACCCAAGAAACCGGGTATTTTAACTATTGTCAAGGGATGCAACGAAGTATATTCGTAAAAAAGCCAGGTATTGGGAAAAATTTAGTTTGCTTTAATTTACTAAACTTCACAACATAATTCTTAAATTATAACACTTCTACAGGGTTAATTTTTTGATATTTCCTTATAAATTAGCTAAATCAATCATAATTTATTAGAGTGGGTGCAGGATATTTTAGATAATAATTAGCAAAAAAACGCTTGAGAACAAGCAAAATAGATACAGAAACACCTAAACTATTGACTAAATGACATAAAAATAGGAATTCCGTATCTTCAACAAACTCTGGATTACAACCTAGATATGGGGTTTTATTCCTAACTTAAGCCAGGGATTATTACGAGGAAAAACAAATTATTCTATTTATTTGTTGCGAGGTAGAATACTAGAAAATAGCTTAACAGAAAAAGGAACACGGAGATGTCTACAAAACAGACTTTCTCTAGCTCGTTAGAGAAAATACTAGAAAAAATTTCAGAAATTGCACTTCAAATCAACGAGGTCGGCGATCGGGAGACAATTTTGCAATGTGCGCTAGAAGAAACCAGGGTGCTGCTGCAAACAGATCGCGTAATTATTTATCGCTTCCTATCCCATAGAGATGGCGTAGTATTTGCGGAATCCGTTGATGCCCAGTGGTCGCGAATCCTAGGAAAACAGATTTATGCTCCTTGCTGTGAAGCTACCTGGGTAGATCGTTACAGCCAGGGACAAACGAGCAGCATTTCTGATACTCACAGCGGTTCTCTTCAAGCTTGTGATGTCGAATTGCTCGATCGCCTCCAGGTTCAGGCAAATTTAGTTGCGCCAATCTTGCTAGATGGCAAACCGCAGCAATCTCCGAAGCTTTGGGGACTGTTGATTGCTCATCACTGCCGAAGTCCGCGTCAGTGGGAACCTCTCGACGTTCAGATCCTGCAACAGGTTGCAATGCACATCGGGTTGACGATGCGGCACTTGGAATCTCACCGCCCGGTACTGGGGCCAAATCAACCGCCGGAACTCGAAACAGAACCAAATCAAACTGCGACCAGTACAGAAAGCGCGCCCAGAGTCAATCATCAAAATTGTCTACCACTAGAGTTTGCCTATTCCCTGAGCGGCGATATTGTCGAGCTCAAAGCTTTTGACTTGTTGCAAAACCCGATCTGGATATTTGATATTCAGCATTTGCAAATGCGGTGGGCAAACCAAGCATCCTTGTACCTGTGGAATGCTTCTAGCCGACAAGAACTTGTGAGCCGCAACTTTAGCGATGTGTCAGAGTCTACTGGGATTCGCTTGCAGACATATCTGCAGCAATTTCAGCAAGGCAAAACCTTGTCCGAGCAGTGGACGTTTTACCCGGGCGGTCAGCCTGTTTCTGTCCGCTGTCGGTGTTCTGGGATCAGGATTGAGGGCGGGCGTTTGGCAATGCTAGTCGAGGGTACAGTCGAAAGCGCCGATCGAATGGAGCCGGAAATCCTGCGATCGATCGAGGCACTCCGGCACACCACGCTCATGGTTTCCCTGTACACCCTAGAAGGCTTACCGCTGCTGGAAAACCCGGCGGCATTGCGCTGTTATGGGGATGCGCTGCACCCTCGCTCTGCGTCAGATAATGCTTTTCTAAGCCACTTTGTTGACCCTCAGGTAGGAGAGCGCGCAATGGGAGTTCAAAGGTACGGCGAGGTATCGATCACTGAGGCTCAAGTGATTACTCTGGCTGGGATTCGCTGGCACAGAATCGACGTGCGGTGTACCAAAGACCCGGTAACAGGCAACCCGATGTTGGTCGTCAACGAAAATGACATTACCGCTCGTCGCCAGCAAACAGAAACTGCCCTGCAACAGAATGAAATCAGGTTGTCAGAAGCCCAGCGAGTTGCCCAAATCGGTAACTGGGAATGGGACGTGATTAGGGGTAAAATTTCCTGGTCTCCCCAACTATTTGAGATTTTGGGACGCGACAGGGCAATGGGCGAACCTACCTATGAAGAAAACCTGCGGCTTTACCATCCCGAAAGTGCCAAACAGCTACACCTGGTAGTTCAACGAGCGCTGGATCGGGGAGAGCCTTATCTATTGCGCCTCCAAGTCTTGCGCCCGAATGGTTCTATCCGCCATACTGAAGCCAGAGGACAGGCCGAACTCAATGCAGAGGGACAAGTCATTCGGTTGTTTGGTACATCCCAAGACATTACGGATCTTGTCAAGGCGGAAACAGAACTCAGAGAATTGAGTACAGCTCTTGCTAATGCAGTTGAGGGCATCTCGCGGCTGGATATTTTCGGACGATACCTCACCGTTAATCAAGCCTACGCGAATATAGCAGGTTATCAGCCTGAAGAAATGGTTGGTATGAATTGGCAGAAAACAGTTCATCCCGACGACTGCGACAGGATGATGGCCGCTTATCAAAAGATGCTAGCCGAGGGCCGAGTGGAGGTTGAGGCCCGGGGTATCCGGAAAGATGGCTCGATCTTTTACAAGCAGGTGGTGATGTTGGCGGCCTACGACTCGCAGGAGCGATCGATCGGGCATCACTGCTTTATGAAGGATATCACCGATCGCAAGCAAGCAGAAGCAGCATTACAACTAGAGTTCCAGCGTCTGAGTAGAGTGATTGCTACCCAACAGGAAATAGCCATCCGCAATCCCAATCTCGATGCAGTCATGGCTGTGATTGCAGAGAGGACTCAAGATTTGACCCGCGCCGATGGAGCAGTGATTGAAATGGTTGAAGGGGATGAAATGGTGTATCGGGCAGCCAGCGGTATCGCCAGCGCCTATGTTGGATTACGGCTCAAAGTAGGGACAAGTTTATCAGGAAAATGTATTGCGACCGGTCAAATCATGCTTTGCGACGATTCAGAAACGGATGCACGGGTGGATCGGGCTGCCTGTGAGCGCATTGGTCTGCGGTCAATGGTGGTTGTTCCCTTGTTCTATCAAGACGATCGGGTTGGGGTCTTAAAAGTGCTTTCAGCTAAACCCTCTGCCTTTACAGAGTCAGATATCCAGACTTTACAACTGATGGCCGGGTTTCTGGCAAACAGCCTGCATCTGGCTTCAGAGTTTGAAGCCAAAAACATTCTCCTGAGTCAATTACAGGAAAGTGAGGAACGCTACCGTTCTGTGATTACTAGCATGACAGAAGGTGTCGTACTCCAGCTAGCAAACGGACAAATTACTGCGTGTAATGCTAGTGCCGAAAGAATTCTCGGGCTGACCCCCGAGCAAATGATGGGGCACACATCCGTAGATTTAGACTGGCGAATCGTTCGGGAGGATGGCCAACCGTTCCCGGGCCAACAGCATCCGGCAATCCTCACCCTGCGCACGGGACAAGGGCGATCGAATGTGGTGATGGGCATTCACAAATCGGATAAAACGCTGACTTGGATTTCGATTAATTCTCAACCGCTGTTCCATCTCAATCAGTCTAAACCCTATGCAGTAGTGACGACTTTTGCTGATATTACAGAACGGAAGCAGGCAGAGGAGATGCTGATAAATCAGGCTCAGGGAGACAGATTAATAGCCGCGACAGATGGCTTAACACAAGTAGCAAACCGCCGCTGTTTTGATGAGCGATTGCAGTCGGAATGGCATCGGCTGATGCAGGGCAAACAACCGCTTTCGTTGATTATGTTGGATGTAGATTATTTCAAGCGATATAACGATTTATACGGACATCAAGGTGGGGATACTTGTTTGGTGAAACTAGCCAAAGCCGCAGCAGCCGCGGTTAAACGTTCTACCGATTTGTTTGTGCGCTATGGGGGCGAAGAATTTGCGGCTCTCCTGCCGAGTACGGATGCTGCAGGGGCGATCGCGGTTGCTGAGTCGATGCGTCAGGCAATCCGACATTTGGCAATTCCTCACGAGCAATCTGATGTGAGCGCGATCGTGACCGTTAGCATGGGAATTGCAACTGTGATTCCCACTGCGGAAACATCACCAGATGAACTCGTTGCCGTCGCCGATCGAGCATTATATGATGCGAAACGACAAGGGCGCGATCGCTACACAAGCGCCAACCAGATGACGGTGCCAGATTTCAAGACAGTTGTAGAATAGGCAAAAGATGTCGATCGCGCCAAACTTCACCTATAAGTTCGATCGCAAAGCTATCAAAAGGACAGCGACAGTGCATTTATATTTGATCCGTCACGGCATCGCAGCCGACCCCGAAAAATATGATACAGATTTAGAACGCCCGCTGACTAAGGAGGGCGATCGTAAAACCCGGAAAATCGCCCAGCGGCTGTACGAACTCGAAATTCAGTTTGACCTGATTCTCACCAGTTCCCTACTGCGGGCGCAGCAAACCGCCCAAATCCTGCAAACAGTCGGTTTGAGTTCCCAAATAGAAGAATCCGCCACCCTTGCACCTTCAGGAGACATCGGAAACTGGCTGGAGTGGTACAAACAGTGGCAGGAAATAGGTAGCCGCAGCTTGGCCCTGGTGGGTCACCAACCAGACTTAGGCCACTGGGCAGAAACTTTGCTTTGGGCTCGATCGCAAGATGCCCTGATTCTCAAAAAAGCAGGCATCATCGGGTTAATCCTCCCTGAAACAGGCTCCCCAGTGGGCCGCAGCCAAATGTTTTGGCTAACTGCGCCCAAGTTTTTGCTGCACTAGAAACAGCGAACCGCCCCGACATTAACAGGACGCGCCAGCCCTCTTAAAACCGCATTCTGGGACGGAGAAACCGGGTTTGAGGGGCGACAATATGCAGCGGTGCGATCGGCCTGTCTGTTGAAAAACTCGGTTTCCCAAGCGCAATTAAATGATTATTTGTCAAGACTGCGACACTATCTTGGTTTCTGGTAATGTACTTTTATGTAGATTGAACTCACACAAAACGGTATCGCAATGGTCGTCGGCGAATTCAAACCAGGTTTAGAAGGTGTTCCCGCCACCTTGTCCAGCATTAGCTACGTCGATGGACAAAAAGGGTTGCTGGAATATCGCGGGATTAGCATCGAGGAACTGGCATTGAAAAGTTCCTTTCTTGAAACTTCATATTTATTGATCTGGGGTGTACTTCCGACAAAGGAAGAACTAGAAGCTTTCGAGCATGAAATTCGCTATCACCGCCGGATCAAATATCGCATCCGCGACATGATGAAATGCTTTCCAGAAAGAGGACATCCCATGGACGCCCTGCAAGCTTCAGCGGCCGCCCTGGGCTTGTTCTACTCCCGCAGAGCTCTGGCTAACCCAGCATACATTAGGGAAGCTGTAGTGCGTCTGCTAGCGAAGATTCCCACAATGGTAGCAGCGTTCCAGCAAATGCGACGGGGAAATGACCCGGTGCGGCCGAGGGATGACTTGGACTACTCGGCTAACTTTCTTTATATGCTCAACGAGCAAGAACCCGATCCCCTGTTAGCTAGAATTTTTGACACTTGTCTGACTCTCCACGCTGAACATACAATTAATGCCTCTACATTTTCGGCAATGGTAACAGCTTCGACGCTGACAGACCCTTACGGAGTGATTGCTTCAGCAGTTGGCACTTTGGCAGGGCCACTGCACGGGGGAGCTAATGAAGAAGTGATTGATATGTTGGAGCAAATTGGTTCGGTAGAAAATGTGCGGGCTTTTGTCGAGAAGAGCGTGGCAAATAAGGACAAAATCATGGGCTTCGGTCACCGAGTTTACAAGGTGAAAGATCCGAGAGCAACTATTCTTCAGAGGTTAGCGGAACAGTTGTTTGAGAACTTCGGCCACGACGATTATTACGACATTGCTATCAAGTTGGAAGAAGTGGTTGAGGAGAAATTGGGTCACAAAGGAATTTATGCAAACGTAGATTTCTATTCTGGTCTGGTTTACCGAAAAATGGGAATTCCGCTCGACTTGTTTACGCCGGTTTTTGCGATCGCCCGCGTTGCTGGCTGGCTGGCTCACTGGAAGGAACAACTAGAGGCAAACCGCATTTACCGCCCGACTCAAATATATACGGGGACTCACAGTGCCCCTTATATTGCGATCGAGGACAGACTCCCATCCTAAAGCAAAATTATCAAGCCAGATCTGAAAATGGCGAGAAGAATTGTTTTGCTTTCGTGAAGTGTTGAATTAAAAATTGCTTTCGCCTTCGGAGTCACGAAGCAATCTCTGTCTGCCACAAGCTGCCGTGCTGGGTTGCACCCCTCTTGTATGTTGTGTTGTTTGTTGGCGACAATAGTAAGAAGTGACGATTTTCAGGAACTCCGGTCCTCAGGCTTGCGGGTCTGAGGTTTTTTATTGGAATATCAAAGTTGCAGCCGATTTAGGGGCGAATTCACCAAATAGGTAAAAGTGGAGGCAGAGCCTCCGCATCTGCGTTACCAGGAAAAGCCTGGTAACGAGTAGACTAGCTAAATCTAAACAGATTGAGTTACATGATGGCGGCTGGTCAATTTATCCAATTGATTAACTAACAAACTTAGGAACAATCCCACATCGGTAACAACTCCAATAGACTCGATCGAACCCCGATCGCTCAATTTCGTCACCACCGCCGGATTAATGTCTACACACACCATCTTCACACCAGCCGGCGTCATATTTCCCACACCAATTGAGTGCAGCATAGACGACAGCATTAACACCATATCCGCACCTCGTAACAGCTCAGTATATTCTTCTTGAGCCTTAACTAAATCCATTTGCGTGTCAGGAAGTGGCCCGTCATCGCGGATCGAACCGGCAAGAGAAAACGGTATATTATGCTTCACGCACTCGTACATCACACCGTTAGTAACCAGGCCTGCTTCAACAGCTTTTGCTATACTGCCGTAACGGCGCACAGCATTAATTATTTTCAAGTGATGTCGGTGTCCACCGCGCACAGCAACACCGCGTTTCATGTCAACCCCTAAAGAAGTTCCCATATTCGATTGTTCCATGTCGTGAACTGCGATCGCATTTCCGCCCAACAACGCTTGTACGTAACCTTCGCGAATCAAATGCGCTAAATGTTCGCCACCGCCGGTGTGGATCACAACAGGCCCAGCGGTAACTACAACTTTGCCACCGCGATCGCGAATTTGGCGCAATTCCCAGGCTACTTGTTCCACCACCAATTCTACGCGGCGCTCGCTAGAAACGCTGCCGGACATAAAGCTGAATTCTTGAGAATTGCGCTGTTCCCGCGATTCTGTTTTGCGGATGGTGCGGATGCCGACCACATCAACAACGACTTTTTCTCCTACTTTTAAGTCGCGCAATAATTTGCATTTAGCCACTGGGCCATCAGCAGTTTCAGTAATAGCAACAGCACCATCCATCCGCTGATTTTGCGCTTTCACCCACTGACCGTTTACCCGCACTTCCGTGGGATAAATTGTACTCACATAAAAGTCGTCTGGACCGACACCATCTTGCACTACAGGTTCTAAAATAGCGTCGCAAATCTCTTGTGGTGGCGGGACTGCACCCAAGTCAATCAGCATTCCCATGATTTCTTCCATCACATCGTGGGAAGGAGCCGAAACTTTAACGTCCGCAGATGATGTGCTTTGCCGCTGCTCTCCTAAATTGAAATTGAGCACTTGGAAACTGCCGCCGTTTTCGATAATTAAGTCTAAAGCACGACTGATTAAACCGGCATCGAGCAGGTGGCCTTCCATGCGAATTGTGCGGCTTTCTACCATTACATTTGCCGATCGATCTTCTTGCACCGGTTCCGTTACCCGTAGCGTCAAACACTTACAGGCGCCGCCCGCTTTCAGAAATTCGGTCATCGGCGTTTCAATTACTTGAAAACCGGCCTTAGTAATGCGTGATTTTAAGGCTTCGCTAACCTTGTTCATTACCACAACTTTGTCAATATTGACGGCATTACAGGCAAAATTTGCGGCATCGGCTTCTTCAATAGCAATGCGTTTTTCCGGCGCAACTCGCATTTCGATTAAGCGGTTGGAGTAGGAGTCAAATGCTGCTGGATAGTAGAGCAAATAGCCACCTGTCAGAGGACAAAAACAGGTATCTAGGTGATAGAAACGTTCGTCAACTAAACGCAGCGAAAGCACTTCAATGTTGAGCCATTTTGCTAGTAACGGGTGCGAGTCGAGTTCGGAACGGAAGCCGTATCCTGCCCACAACCAGCGTCCTTCGCGATCGAGCAAGGCATCACCAGCGCCCTCAAACGGCAAGTCTTTCGGGAGTTCGTGCACGGTGAAACCTTTGCTTTCAAACCATGCTTTGAAATAGGGTTCTTCGCCTTGGCGTTCTTTGTGATAGAAACGGCTGAGGACGAAGGTATTGCCTAAAAGTAAGCCTGCGTTGGCGGTGAAAACCATATCCGGCCAGCCTTTTTCGGGCGGTACGAGGTCTACAACGGCGTTGTCTTTGAGGACGTGGTAAAGTTTTTCCCACTGTTCGACGGCGCGATCGCGCGATGATTTGTGCACATTTCCTTCCATCCACGGATTAATCACGTAATCCACATCGTAGTGGTCGGGAGCACACATGAGGAAGCGAATTGAGTCAGTCATAATTCAGTTAAAATGTGGTAGACGCTACAGCAGACGTATGTTGACAGAGTTTGTATAATAGCAACTGTAATATTCACTACTAATTTTAGCAGCCCAACCTCTGGAGCCTCAAAAGGCTAACTCTTGATTATATCATGTTTAAGATGAGATTACATTAAATGGCAGACCGTTGGCAAGAAATACTGGAGAAAATCTCAGGTTATGACGCACTCTAAAATAGGTTCTGAGAGACGATTAATATGAGCTCCGTTGAATTGCCCCAACTCTTACGGTCGGAGCGGGTTTAAGCTCATCTTTGGCTTATATTATAGATGGTTGGTGAACCGCCCCCTACAATAATTATGGTTAATTTACCGCACATGATTTAACAGCTTATCCTAACTTTCAAATTTTAACTTTTGCGAAATCGGCAGTTCGATCGCAAATTCTGTTCCTCGACCAACTTCTGAATGACACTCCAACTTACCGCCGTGGGTGTCTTTAACAATTTGGTAACTAATCGATAACCCCAAACCAGTGCCGCTGCCGATCGGTTTTGTAGTAAAAAACGGGTCAAACATCCTTGACTGAACTTCGGGACGGATACCGGGCCCGCTGTCAGAAATCCGCACACACACTTGATTTTCGCTGCTGACTTCAGTAACAATGCGAATCTGGTTAACTTTGCAAGTACAGTTTGCTGAGGACTCTTCCACAGCGTCGATCGCATTCACCAGCAAATTCATAAATACCTGGTTTAATTGAGCCGGATAACACTCGACTTTTGGCAGTTTGGCATAATTTTTAATGACTTGAATTTCCCCACGTTTTACCTGTGACTGCAATCGGTGCTGCAAAATCACCAAAGTGCTCTCTATCCCTTCATGAATGTCTATTACTTTGCGAGCTGTTTCGTCGAGTCTTGAAAAATTTCGCAACGACAGCACTATCTGCTTAATTCGGTTAGCACCTTCTTGCATTGAAGCCAGGATTTTGGGGAAATCCTCAGCGATAAAATCTACTTCGATGTCTGCCAATTCTTCGTCAATTTCGACAACGGGCTGGGGATAGTGTTGCTGGTATAAATATATCAATTTTACCAAATCGCGAGCGTACTGTGCGGCGGGAATAATATTGCCGTAGATGAAGTTGACGGGGTTATTAATTTCGTGAGCCACTCCCGCTACCATTTGCCCGATACTTGACATTTTTTCGGCTTGAATGAGCTGAGATTGAGCCTTTTTTAATTCTTCCAGAGTTTGTTCTAACTGTTGCGCTTTTTCTCGTTCTCGCTGTTCGCTAAATTGCAAATCTGCTTCGGCTTGTTTGCGATCGCTAATATCAATATGCGTGCCCGTCATCCGCAAAGGATTTCCCGAAGCGTCGCGTTCCATCACCTTCGCTTGAGCTAAAATCCACTTCCACTCGCCGGATTTGGTCAGCATCCTAAATTCCACTTCGTAAGTAGGATTTTTGCCTTCCAGGTGAGCATTTAGCGCTGCTTTAGCCGGAGACAAATCCTGTGGATGTACCAGTTGCTCCCAGGATGCAAAAGTATTTACTATTTCCTCTACTTCATACCCCAGCATCATTTTCCACCGCGGATTAAAATAGACTTCTCCTGTGGCAAGATTCCAATCCCACAAGCCCATGGCACTGCCTTCAAATGCCAGATAAAAACGTTCTTCGCTAATTTGCAAAGCTGCTTCTGCTTGTTTTCTATCGCTAATATCCATCACTGTTCCCAACAGTTTGATTACTTCCCCGCTTTCGCTAAAAACAGCTTCTCCCCTTCCTTCGACGTATATAATTTGAGCGCTAGGATGCAAAAATCGGAACTCTCTTTTGTAAGAAATTCCTTGTGAGATAGTCAGGCTGACTGTTTGTTGAAATAATTCTCTGTCGTCGGGATGACACATCTTTAACAGTTGGGCAGATCTCGGTTCAGTTGCGCTTGAGTCAAGACCAAAAATGCGGAATACTTCTTCTGACCAAGTAATTTTATTGGTGACTAAATCAAATTCCCAACTGCCGATATGAGCAATTTTCTGGGCGGCTGCGAGACTAGCTTCGCTTTGTTGAAGTTTAAGTCGTTGTTGTTTATCTTGTTCGAGAAGATTGGCTTGAGCTCTGGCAATTCCCATTTGTGCCGCTACAGCTTTCAATAATCTGCTCTCATCTTGCGTCCAGTGGCGGGGGCTATCGTACTGGTGCAAACATATCATTCCGTTAGCTTTTCCCTGGTAAGAAGTGCGGATGGATATCATTGACTTCAAACCTATTTGAGAACACAAATCTCTGACATTTTCTAGCAGCGGTTCGGCAAAAACATCATCAGAAACTACAGCTTGATCTTGGGATAATGTAAATTGAGCGTGAGGATTGCCATGTACAGGAATTTGTAGATCTAAAAGCGATTGGGATGCGGTTTTTCTGTACTCAGCCACATTAGATAGGCGGGGAATTGCGAGTTCTGTGTAGGTGTGAATCAAGCAGCAATCGGCATTAAAAATTCGACCTATTTGGGCGGCCGCTGTTTGAAAAACTTGATCAGGCTTTAAGCTGTAGCGAATTTCCAGAGTAATTGTTTCTAGCAGAAATCTTTGCTTGATTTGCCGTTCCAAAGCAGCTAAAGCTGTTTTAAGTTCGAGTTCTGCTTGTTTGCGAGCGCTAATTTCAGCAGCAGTTCCCAGAATTTTCCAAGGTTTGCCATCCGCGGTTCGGGAAAACACGCTCTCCCGGCTCAAAAACCAGCGATATTCACCATTCTTGTGCTGTATCCGGTATTCAAAATCAAAGCTTTCGCCATCTTTTGCTATCTCAATTTTTTTTCTTTGTTCTAAGAATGCAGGGATATCGTCAGGGTGTATTAACTTAGGAATAAATGTGGCTGCCATCTCCTGTATTTCTTCAAATGTGTAGCCAATATCGCTATAAATTTCGCGGTTTATATAGAGACTTTTATCTTCTATCAAATCGTAAACGTACAATAGATTAGGATTCGTTTTAATTACTGCCGACAGCCAGTGCTGGCTTTCTCGTAGTTGTGCTTCGATCCGCTTGCGTTCTTCTATTTCAGCTTCTAGCAGCGCATTTTTTGCTAAAAGTTCTTTAGAAAGCCGACTGAGCAGCAGTTGATTTTCTACGCGAGCCACAACTTCTTCTATTTGAAACGGTTTACTAATGTAGTCTGCCCCCCCCAACGAAAAAGCTTTGACTTTATCAAAAACTTCATTTAAAGAGCTAATAAAAATCACAGGAATATGTTTGGTTTGCGGACAAGCTTTTAGCTGTTCGCAGACTTGATAGCCATCCATACCGGGCATCATAATGTCCAGCAAAATCAAATCCGGTGGACTCGACCGAGCAAAGTTAAGAGCCAATTTGCCATCTCGTGTCGGCCGCACTTTATATCCTCGCTTAGACAAAAGCTGGGATAAAAGTCGCAAGCTTGCTGGATGGTCGTCCACCATTAAAATATTTTCTTGTAAGACAGTGTTTTGAAGTCTAAGTGTTTCTAGTCTTGGATTTTTATTGTCAGTTGTATTCACAGCAGACCCTCAAACTATTCAAGTTGTATATGTGGGAATATTTTTAAAGTCATTAACCGCTTGTAGCTAACACTCTCAGGTAAACCAGCACAACTATTGGCTCTATAGCACACTCCTAAATTATCTGTCATTGTATCAAAAGTAATGCTCGTTTGAAAATGTTGGTGGCTCAAATTATCGGAGCCGACTGAGAAAACAGCCTAGATGCCTCAAATCACAGGCTAAGCAAGGAGTTTTGATTAAAGGTCAAACTTTTTTTTACAAAGTCTATAACCCGGTTTGGACTCCCTTTATCTGGTGGCTTTGTGTCGTTTTTTTTCAGTAGATATCCTCACTGGAAAGGTTAATTAAAACAGGCAGAACATGGGTGTCAACTTAAGACTAAAGTTCTTGTTTTTTTTGGTTTGTATCCAAGTCTTGAATTCCCTAAATCCCCATTCTTAAGCAGTGCAAGGGCAGTGTAGGCATAATTGTCAAACAGTAGTCAAACAGTATACCTTTACTAATTATGAGCTTAAGTTGACACCCATGGCCACTGAAAAACCCCAACAATATCTTATATTTTATGGGCGCTTTCGGGCTGATTTATGGTATCTTTGTCTCGGTCGGCAATTCCCCACCAGCGGCGTACACGGCTTTCACGTTATACCAATTCAGAAAAATCCGAGCAATTTCTAAAGCTAGCTGGGGCTTGCCTTGGTCAATCAACCACTGCAAAAAAGGAGTCATCGTTCGCTCGTTAAGCATCCCCCCTAATGATAAAACTCCCCACAGTATTTGGTGCAAAACAGTCATTTGAATCATCATCCGTACTTCCCAACTTGGGTGTTTTTGATAAAACAAAACTCCCATTCTCCCACGCTGAATTTCTCGGTCAATCATGCCCGGAATTTGCTCTAAACTAAAAGGGGGATGCCAGTGATAACCGACAGCAGCCGGACATTTAATGAGTTTCAAACCTAATTTTTTTAACCTAACTCCCAACTCTAAATCTTCCCATCCGTACAGTTGAAACCGAGTGTCAAAAAGTCCAGCATCCAGCAGCCAGTGGCGGGCGATCGCCACATTTCCCGTAGCAAAATAAGCCGCCGAAAAATCGGTGATTTTGTAAGGTTCTGAGGTAGGATTGTCGAAATTGCAAGTATTAATCACGCTGCCGTAAGTAAAAACAGCATCAGTATCTTTGTAACCCTGTAGTAAAGCATCGGCGTGTGCTTGCAAAAAATGCTCTGTTACCACCAAATCGCTGTCAATAAAAATAATCGTATCGCCCTTAGCATCTTCAACGCCCAAATTCCGAGCCGCCGCCGGGCCTTGGTGAGATTGACAGATCGATCGCACATGAGGCAACAAGTCAGCATTTGCCACCAACCACTCCAGCGTCCCGTCCGTCGAGCCGTCGTCCACGACTATTACTTCATACTCTCTGACAATCTCACCGAACTGCTGATTTTCCAAAGCCAGTAGACATTTTGCCAAAATCGGTTTACGATTATACGTCGGAATTACAACACTAAAAAACACCGCTTTTCCCCATCGCCACAGTTACCGTATCCCACGGTAGCAGATTTTCCCCAGCAACTCCCGCGGTAAATAGCCAAGTTTATCAAAAAAAGAATATATAAATCTGTACTATTTCTGACAAGAATCGATCTCAATTAGGTGCATAATGAAAAGTCGGTTAAATCGGATATCTTGCACCATTCTCAAGAACAGGCTTTCCGGCCAGTTCCCCAAAAATGATATTTTTTTGTGGGGTGGCTATCTTGCCCGCCCTGAAAAGCTTAGTGAAAATGGTGCAAGATGTCAGTTAAATTCAGGATGTAAAGAGCAATGAGTCGCGCTAAAAAAGTTGTGCTAGCATATTCCGGCGGAGTCGATACCTCCGTCTGCATTCCTTACCTCAAAAACGAGTGGGGTGTGGAAGAGGTAATTACTCTGGCTGCGGATTTGGGACAGGGAGACGAATTAGAACCGATCCGCAAAAAAGCTTTAGCATCCGGTGCTTCGGAATCTTTAGTTATTGATGCTACCGAAGAATTTGTCAAAGACTATGCGTTTCCAGCGATTCAAGCTAACGCACTTTACGAAAACCGTTATCCCCTTTCGACTGCCCTGGCTCGCCCGCTGATAGCTAAATTGTTAGTAGAAGCTGCGGAAAAATACGGTGCAGATGCCATCGCCCACGGTTGTACAGGTAAGGGAAACGATCAGGTACGGTTCGATGTGTCGATCGGCGCACTCAACCCCAAGATTAAAATCTTAGCACCAGCGCGGGAGTGGAAAATGAGCCGCGAGGAAACCATCGCATACGGCGAGAGATGTGGCATCCCGTCGCCGGTAAAAAAGTCTTCGCCTTACAGTATCGATCGCAATTTATTGGGAATGGCAATTGAAGCCGGTATCCTCGAAGATCCTTGGGCAGAACCGCCGGAAGAGGTATATTTGATGACAAAGGCGATCGAGCAAACTCCCGACACACCCGAATACATAGAAATCGGTTTCGATTGCGGAAATCCTGTCAGTTTAAACGGCAAAGAGTTATCACCAGTCGCCTTAATTTCTCAGCTAAACGAAATAGTTGGAAATCACGGAGTCGGCAGGATTGACATGATTGAAAACCGCCTCGTCGGGATTAAATCGCGCGAAATTTACGAAACACCAGCGATTTTAGTTTTGATGCACGCGCACCGAGACTTAGAAAGTTTGACGCTGACCGCAGATGTGACGCGGTACAAGCGAGGCATCGAAGAAACCTACAGCCAAATGATTTATAACGGTCTTTGGTACAATCCTTTGAAAACAGCTTTAGACGCATTTATTCAGGACACGCAAAAGCGAGTAACTGGAACCGTGAGGCTCAAACTGTTCAAAGGAAATGCGACTATTGTCGGTCGCAAATCTGACAATTCTCTGTACAGTTTCGACTTAGCAACCTACGGCGCAGAGGATGAATTCGATCACAAAGCTGCCGAAGGATTTGTCTATGTTTGGGGACTACCAACCCGCATTTGGTCGGAGAAAAATAGAGGTTACAAATAGGAGCGAATTAGGGTTGAAAACCTGATGTTAAGCCGCCGATTCGTGGAATTAGAGTAGGGTGTGTACGGCGCACCTTATTTGCCGCAATCGCCCAACCTGTGCCAATTGCCTAAGTCCTGAGTTAGTAAGATACAGTAATAATTGGTAATTGGTAATTGGTGGTTATCCTAATAATTTGTTAAATTGTCTTCCGACAAATTTAGCGTTGAAGCAGGGGTTTAAACCCCTGCCGCATTGTGGCAGGGCGACGCCAGGATTGGTGGCTCAACGTAAAACAGCCGATCGCTAAGATTTCTGTTTTTCCACACTTCCCAAATCCAATTTAGCCCGCAACTCCTCCTTAATCCGATTTAAAATAGAATCCTCATCCAAAGAAGACAAAATCTTGCTCACCACAGCCTTTGGCCCATCATCTCCCCAAGAAGCACCATTAGCCAAATAAGCCTTAGTAACTTGACCAATTCCGTAGGAAGAAACCCCCGCGATCGCAGCTTGCGTCACCGCCACAGACAAATAAGGCCCTAAAGCCAAACCCCCCGTCGCTGGCGTCGCCAAACCCAACAATCCTTTCAACGAGCTCAAACCAAAATTAGCCAACAATTCGCCGGCCGTAATCCCGCCCATACTAATCGCAATCTTTTGCAGCAATTCCACGGCGCCCGCTTCCGTCATCGCAATGCCGTAAACTTTAGATAAAGTTAAGATCATCACCACATCAATTACCGCACCGCTAAGAATATCAACTACAGTAATTGGATTAAGTGCGATCGCCACAGCTTTAGTCATTACCCCGTTCCAGATAATTCGATTAGCCGCGTCATCTCGAATTTCCATTTTTCGCTGCACCAACTGCTCGTTAATATCCCCTGCACAGAGCATCGTATTCAGGGCAACCAAAGATTTGCCTTCCCGGTCTAAAATCTCCAAAATCTTTAATTTTAAATCTTGCACTTGTGGCAAACTGCGAGTCATTTGCACACCCATACTGCCGTCGGGACGGCGCACCGCCCTCGCCGTCAAAGGGGAAGCCGCCGCCATCACAATTTCATCGGGAGACAACAATTCTCTCACGCGATCATCTCGAATTTTATGATAAATTGCCAGCCTGTCTGCATCAGGATACTGGTCAATTTTATTAAACACTAATAACATCGGTTTTCCGGCTTCCCGCAACTGCGAAAGTGCTGCGTATTCCACCTTCGTAATGTCGCCAGCAACTACAAACAAAATCAAATCTGCTTGTTGAGCAACGCGGCGGGCTAAAAGTTCGCGAGTTTCGCCGTCAACTTCATCTATTCCCGGAGTATCGATTAATTCAACTTGCGACAAACGGTAAATAACTGGCGAAAGTCGTAGCGTAGCGGGGTGTAAGCCATCCGGTAAATTCTCATCAATACCCTCTCCGACATCCCACTGCCCGATAGTCGTAGTGCGAGTCACGCCGTGAGTCGGGCCAGTTTCAAACACATTTTGACCCAAAAGCGCGTTCAAAACCGAAGATTTTCCCCTTCCCACCATCCCAAACACAGCTATTTGCACGCAAGCGCGCTCTAGCTTGTCGAGCATTTTCTCCAACCCGCCAATTTCTGGTTCTAGTCCAGTTCGCTCTTGAACTGTCAAGTCGAGATTTTCTACTATATCTCGCAGAGCATCTTTAGCGTGGCGCAGGTTGAGTTCTGCCTGAATGTCTGCGAAGCTTAAAATTGTGTCATCTAATTCTTGATCGACATTGGAAAAATCGGAGGCTTCCGTCATTGTCACCTGGCTTGTTAAGCTTGTTTTACCTAAATTTGCAATTGATACGATACCATTCTAGCTGTTTCTGCCTGCTGCGTACAGCCCGCACCAGTTCCCAGCTTCAAAAAATCAGGATTGCAAAATTAGGAAATAACCTCACAATGTCAATGTTTAATCTGATGTAGAATCGAGGAATTGCTAAATTGCTAAAGCATCGGCATTTCTTCCTTGGATGCTTGCAACTCCATTTTGCCGTTAAGAATCCAGACATCAACAAAAGGAGTCTCTTGCACTCGAATTTCCTTGGTTTGCGTCTCGCCACCCTCCACCGTCACCTTCAATTTAACGGTGGATTCTTCAACAGGAACTTCCACCGCATCCGCGAAGGAAATCGTCAAATCTGTAGTCACGCCTGACTTGCGATAGACTTGCTGTCCGTTGACTTCTATAATGACCGTACTATTGCTGAAACCGTCGCGAAGTTTGATGGATAAACGCATATTGGTACTCGCTTGGTAATGGTAAGGGTTTAAAAAATCGGCTTGGGGACGATCGGGTACGCAGGTAAACCCGATCGCCAAAATTGCTAACAGAATTATTAAGGCTCGAACAAACAACAGACTTATCCTTAATACAGTGAGGTTTTTGTCGGTAGTGTTTTGTACAAATTCAAGACTTAGGCGATGAGTTGAAAACACTATTTGTAGTGGTAAGGTGGGCACTTCCCACCCTACAAATAGTGTTTGTGCGTCTACTAGAAATGGTAAAGCAATCTTGAGAGTAATGCAGCAATTTAAGGCTTACTTTTTGTCTGCATATCGCATTGTCTTGACTTCCATTGCTGAGATTTTGCTCAAGGTTTTGTTGACCGCATCCTCATCTCCGATTTTAGCCTGAACCTCGGCTAAACAGGAAAGGGACATCTGTGCCGAAACAGGGTCGAGAATATTGGAATCTGCAACTGCTGTCAGCAACTTAGCGCTTTCATTCAAGTTCGGAGGGCGTACAATCAGCCGGTTTTCACGATCGTCCGTGATCGTTTTAAACTCACGGCTAGCGTTGATACCCTGCACCATCCGAACATAGTTTGCCATTGGCTGTTTCGGATACTTCGCCAGAACTTCCTCAAAAGCATCGTTACCACTTTGCAAAGACTCATCATCCGAACCCAGCAAATAGAACAAAGTACCCTGTTCGTCGCCCATAAACAGAGCGGCCAGTTCTTCCTCAATTGGCGTCACAGGATAGCGAACTCGAATAGTCAGGATATCGGAGAATACCTGCGAACCGTCCATAGCCCCATAGACCGCCCGTACCTGGTAATTTCCGGGTAGATCGAAATAGAGTCCATCTTTGCCATAGCCGATATACGCGCTTTCAGGAATCACATCATCGCGGGCGATCGTACTTTCTTGCTGACCAACTAAATGATCGATTAGCGGTTCATAAACAACAACCGCGCCACTAGGCTTGCGAATCACGATTTTGACCAAGCCGTAATTCGGATGCAACCAAGTATGCACCCGGCGCCCGCCCGCAGTCGTCGTTCCCAGCATTAATTGCAGTACCACAGGCTCACCCAGCGCGAAGCTCTTTTGGTTGGTAGAGATCCTGAAAGTCAGTCCCGACTCATCGCGAATGGGATCGGCCATCACTTCCTGCCCCAGACCAGAGCCGACTGTAAAGTTGTTTCCACCCACGATAATATTGTTGCGGAACGCATGGCGGAGATGGATTACCTCCTCATTGTCGAACTGAAACGCAAACTGGCTCCAGTAGGTGGCCTCGCCACCTGGTGCTGGGTAATTAAAGGGATAGTTCATCCAAGACAGCGCCAAGGGGCGATTCGTACCAGGGGGCGTCGCCAAGGACTTTTGCCACGAGTGAAGTAAGTTAAAACTATGTCCCAGCTCGTGAACGTAGGTATAGAGCTGCAATCGCAATTTTTCGGCAGTTTCCCCGCCAATACCTTGATGAAATACGGCGCAACCTTGCCGCTGCTTCCCTTGCTGGTCAAACATGATGCCGTAGAGTCCAGGGCCGTTGTCGTGAAGTTGAGCAACTACCTGCCAAACAGCCCACTGCGGCAAATCCTGCCACAAGGTGAAGTGTTTTTGCATCGAAGCGTGCAGTTCGGAGTTGCTCCATTTAGCACCCGCACCAGCTTCATCGATATTGATAACGTTGTTCCCTGCTGTTGGGATCATCTCGATCCCAGCTTCTGCATAGGAACTGACGACGCTGAGGTTGCGCGCTGGCCCCCCCGACGGCAGCGATCCGGTGTTGTAGCTGCTGAATGCGGGAGTGACAACATCGGAAACCCGGTCTGTTTCGAGCCGCAGACTTCGGAAATAGATAGACTCGAAGACACAAGTGTAAGTTGCTCCGGCTACTCCGCCATTTGTGAAAAATTGCACCGTTGCTGGCGCCTGCGGCTGGAAGATGACCTTTCGTGCAATTGTTACCTGCACCACCGGAGATCCGGCGGCAAAGCTAAAGCTTCCGAGACCCTTGATGACGACTTGAGAAGCAGTTACCGTTATCGTCGGCGCATCGACGATAAAGGAGCCAAAATAGGTGGTCGTACCGCCGCTGATTTGGAAAAAGTCGCCGCTTAACCGCTTCATCGGTCGAGTGCGGTCTACGTCAACCCGCAGTTCGAGTTGAAAGCTGCCTAATGTACCGCGGTAGCGCCCACTGACCGGCCGTTTGGGGATGGGAATTGGCGTCGGAAATGGGATAGGTGCGATCGGTAACGGTGGGATGCTAGGTATTGGTGCAGTTTCGCCCTGGATTGGATGCGTTGGATCGCTAATTCCAGCCTCTATTGCTGCGATCGCAGCGATGTCATCGACTGACATTTCTCCAAAAGAAAAGTCACTACTGGTTAAATCGATACTTGTAGGATCTTGCTGTGACATTTTGATTTATCCTTCCATATTCTGATACTCCATATATAAGTGGCAGTGTTGGCGAGTTTACAGTCGCTTTTTCTAGTGACGCTTATTTGTGCTACACCAAAAGTAGTGCCCTCGGGGGTTCGTCTCCTCGATGCTGTCGGTAAGGCAAGGAGCTATAGCCACAGCAAGTTGACCGTTTCACTGATGCGCCCGGCCCGTGTTATGTTTATTTTTACTAAAAATTAAAATTTCTCAGCGAATAACTTGTAAGCAATGACTACCCGGAGCAAAATAGCCACGTATCCATTTCTTTTACGCATCGCAATTTTTCTGTTAATTTTGCTCTCAATCTGGTTGCCGTTAGCAGTACCAATTTACTTGTTAGTTAAAGATAGTAACCTCGCAACTATTCTCACAATGGGATTGCTGTTTGCTGAGTTTCTGTTCCTAGTGCCGCGCTGGGGAAAACAGGTTTACGGACAAACCCAATTACTCAAAAGTTACGGGTTAATCAATACGCGAAAAAACGGTTTTGAGCTTTTAATTGGATTGGCGATCGGGCTTTTGCTCACTTTCAGCTTATTTGCGGTGCAAGGGCTGTTCGGCTTAGTCGCGTGGCAAAATTATGATAATTTGCCTAGAATCATCGCAGAAGGGCTGTTAAGCGCCCTTGGAGTCGGTTTTGCGGAGGAGTTGGTATTCCGTGGCTGGTTGCTGGACGAGTTGCAGCGGGATTACAATTATAAAATATCTCTGTGGGCGAATAGCCTGGTGTTTGCCCTATCTCATTTTATCAAACCTGTAGGGGCAATGCTGGGGAGTTGGCCACAGTTTCCGGGGTTGTTGTTGCTGGGTTTGATTCTGGTTTGGGGAAAAAGATCGCGCCAAAATCGCCTCGGTTTGTCGATCGGGCTTCATGCAGGTTTAGTCTGGGGATATTACATAATTAACATCGGGCAGTTAGTGCGATATTCGGCATCGGTTCCTGACTGGGTGACAGGAGTTAACGGCAATCCGCTAGCTGGCGCAGTGGGGCTGTTGTTTTTGAGTGTCTTGGCCTTGGGAATGCGAAAAATGTCTGAACATTCCAAAGGTTTGTATTAAGGACCAAGAGTCCTTATTTCTAACAAGTTTTAGGACTAAAGTCCTCACTACCACCCAACTAATTCAGAAATTTATAAACTTATGAAACTCAGCATCTTTGGCACTGCTACACTATTAATTTATACAGGTTTGTTAGCTCCGGCAAACGCACAAAATACCGCACAAGTCAAGCCAAATAATTATTTAGTTCAAGTGCAGCAAACGCGAGAACAAATTCTCAATGCTTGCGTGCAGAATCGGGCTGAAACCCTGCCAAATCCTTTTACCGATGTACCTTCCAATCACTGGGCTTACAAAGCTGTTTTGACAATGTATTATTGCGGCCCTTACCGAGAAGCGACGCCACCTGCTTTAATTAAAGAATTACGGGAATCGGGAGATTCTATTAAAGAAAGTTTCCCTTCCCGATTACCGTTTCCCAATTCCCCATTACAGCAATTTCCCCTGATTAACTAAAGAATTACTGGAATCGGGAGATTCTACTAGACGAAGTTTTTATTCCCGATTACCTTTTCCGCATTTCCTATTACCAATATTTTAAAACTGGGCCCGAACCGTAAACGAATAATCCCCACCTGGTTCTAATTGATAATCCCATTTTTCCAGAAAGCGGTGCAGCGGTTCCTGAATCAATGCCCTACCCTGAGAAGGCTCAAGTATCAGTGTTTTTTCTGACGTGAAACGCCACTGAAACTGCCACTCAAAATTGCCGGCACTTACTTCACCCTCAATCGTGCCTTTTTGCCAAGATTGGCCAGTAACCCGGACATATGCAGTTGTTTCAGGCAAACGTCTCGAACTCACCTTTTTGTTTCCGCGTTTGTTTCTGCAATTGTGCGACTATTGTAAAGGCTCATGGCTTTTTCTACTCCTTGGTGCAGACTTAGTTCCACAGCTTCTACAACCAGTTTAAGCACTTTTTCTACTAACTGACTTTCCTCTGAGGAAAACTTTCCTAACACGAAGGAAATCGTATCTTTCTCATTTTTAGCAGCATCGTTTTGAGGTTTGCCGATGCCAATCCGCAAGCGGGGAAATTTGTCTGTGCCCAAATGAGAAATTGTCGATTTCATGCCGTTGTGTCCGCCGGCAGAACCGGCAAGCCGCATTCTCAATTTCCCGATCGGCAAATCCATATCATCGTATACTATTAATACCGACTCTGCAGGTATTTTGTACCAATCCGTCGCTGCCCGAATTGCTTGACCGGAGAGATTCATGTAAGTAAGCGGTTTCAACAAGCGGATTTTCTGTCCCCGCGGCCGATTTCCCTCGCCAAATATGCCTTGAAATTTGCGATTTTCCGACAGCGAAATCTGCCAAGATTTAGCCAAGGCATCGACAGCATTAAAGCCTATGTTGTGTCGGGTGCGATCGTATTTAGGTTCGGGATTGCCTAACCCAACAATTAGCTGGGGAATCACTAACTCCGCTGGTGTTTCCGACTTCTGAGTGTTGTTCATTTAACTGTCTGTGCTATCTTCCTTGGGAGTAGCCGCCGCGAGTTTTTCAGTTTCCGGTTTGCTGCTAGTTGCTACTGCTTCTTCTAACTGCTTGGCTTCCCGTGTGAACTCCGACTCAAAATCCCGCGAAGCATCTTGAAATCCCCGAATTGCCTTGCCCATACTCCGGCCGATTTCGGGTAATTTTTTCGGACCGAATACCAATAGGGCGATCGTAAAAATAACGGCCATTTCGGGCAAACCAATGCCAAAAATATTCATGGTTTTTCTCCAGCAATTTGTTTAGTTACTTCTTGTTTATTTATGGCAAAAGTAATCGGAAAGGGTAAGGAAAAACGGGAAAACTTAGCTTTTGCCCTTTCTCCTCAACCCTCAGCTTTTACTTTTAGCCTTACTGTTTTGTGATCAATTTTTAGCGGCCTAGGCTCGACCAATCCATATCCACACTCTCCAGAATCAGAGAAGAGTTGTAGATTTGCAAAATAATCAACAAGAACACGAAAAACAGTCCAATGAAAACGCTCATCAACAGCGTGGTGCCCCAACCCGGAGCGACCTTGCCGTACTCTGAGTTAAGGGGTTTGAGTATATCTCCTAACCAAGTCCGTTGTGCCATAAGTCACCTACAATGAATCTCTACAGAGAAGTTTGACATATTTTCACCGCTAATTGCGATCGCAATTTCTCAGAAATGCCACATGGGGGACTGGGAGAAGGCGGAGTGGGGGTTGGCGGTCATACCGTATTGCGCCTAAAATCACTAGACTTTCAGACGGATTGTTATTTTTTGTAATATTATAGAGTGGAGCACTCATCATCTATCAAAAATATGGAACCCGCAGCAGTTCTAGGCATTTCACTGGGCGTGTGTCTGGTGGCAATCACCGGTTTCTCGATCTACACCGCTTTCGGTCCCCCCTCTAAGGAATTGAGAGATCCTTTTGAAGAACACGAAGACTAAAGAAGAAGGAAGACACAACACGGATTCGGACACGGATACACGGATGAATTTAAGTGTGTTTCCAGATATCTCCTATTCTCTGTCTCTCCCTCTCTCTCCCTGGTAGATATTCTTCTAGGGGTGGGAAGGGAGTGATTCTGTGGGGCGATCGCCTGTCGCCTACTCGTCAATGGTATATTTTTCAGAAATACAGTAAATCTCTATTCCATTTAAGCTAAAAATTATTAAGTTTCAGGGCAAAGCATAATGGGCAATACCTTTGGGCATTTATTTCGGATCTCGACATTTGGCGAATCTCACGGCGGCGGTGTCGGAGTAGTAATTGACGGTTGCCCGCCCCTAGTGTCGATCGACGCATCGGAAATTCAAGCCGAACTCGATCGCCGCCGCCCCGGCCAAAGCAAAATTACCACACCTCGCAAAGAAGCAGATACCTGCGAAATTCTGTCGGGGGTGTTTGAAGGAAAAACTTTGGGAACGCCGATCGCAATTTTAGTCCGCAATCAAGACACTCGCCCCCAAGATTACGGCGAAATGGCGACAACTTACCGCCCTTCCCACGCTGATGCTACCTACGATGCTAAGTACGGAATTCGTAACTGGCAAGGCGGAGGTCGATCGTCCGCGAGAGAGACAATAGGTAGAGTAGCAGCAGGGGCAATTGCTAAAAAAATTCTCAAACAAGCAGCAGGAGTCGAAATAGTCGGCTACGTCAAACGCATCAAAGACTTAGAATGTGTCGCCGACCCAGGCACTGTTACCTTAGAACAAGTAGAAAGCAACATCGTCCGCTGTCCAGATGCCGAATGTGCCGAAAGAATGATTGAACTCATCGAAAAAGTTCGCGACAGTGGAGATTCGATCGGCGGTGTAGTCGAATGCGTCGCCCGCAATGTACCCAAAGGACTGGGAATGCCCGTATTCGACAAACTCGAAGCCGACTTGGCAAAAGCCATCATGTCCTTGCCCGCCAGCAAAGGCTTTGAAATTGGTTCAGGGTTTGCCGGGACTCTGCTCAAGGGCAGCGAACATAATGATGAATACTATACTGATGATAAGGGTGTAATTCGTACAGTGACGAATCGCTCTGGCGGAATTCAGGGTGGCATTGCTAACGGCGAAAATATCATTTTGCGGGCGGCATTCAAACCAACTGCAACAATTCGCCAGCAGCAGCGCACCGTTACCCGAGAAGGCGAAGAAACGCTGCTGGCTGCCAAGGGACGGCACGACCCTTGCGTTTTGCCAAGAGCTGTGCCAATGGTGGAAGCGATGGTAGCTTTAGTGTTGTGCGACCATCTGCTGCGCCATCACGGACAATGTGGAACCTTAAAGCCTGAATTTTAAAATGGAAATCAGCTTGTCCTCTGTAGCGGCAACTCCCCTTGATTGCCCTCAACCCTCCGAATCAATAAAAGGTATAGATGATTTTGTAGTACAGTTTTGGGGCGTACGGGGCAGTGTTCCGACACCCGGACAGGAAACTGTTCGCTACGGCGGCAATACTTCTTGTTTGGAAATGCGAGTCGCTGGCAAACGCTTGATTTTTGACGGCGGAACAGGCTTGCGGATGCTGGGAGACCAGTTGGTGCAAGAAATGCCCGTGCAAGCTTATATGTTTTTTACTCACTATCACTGGGATCACATTCAAGGTTTCCCGCTGTTCGCCCCAGCTTTCATCCGCGGCAATAGCTTTGATATTTACGGGGCGACTCCGCCGGATGGAGATTGCATGAAAAGGCACTTTGTCGAACGGGTCCTGCACTCGAATTCGCCGGTGCCGCTGATGGGTTTGCAGGCAGATTTGAATTTCTACGAACTCCATCACAACCAGACGATGATGCTGGACGATATTGAGATTAGGACGGGTTCTCTGAATCACCCGAATACTGCTATGGGCTATCGGGTGACTTGGCAGGGACGATCTGTTGTTTATTGTTCGGATACTGAACATTTTCCCGATCGGCTAGATGAGAATGTCTACAATTTAGCCCTCGACGCTGATGTGCTGATTTACGATGCGATGTACACAGACGAGGAATATCACAACCCCAAGTCTCCGAAGGTGGGTTGGGGACACTCGACTTGGCAGGAAGCGGTGAGAATGGCTAAGGAAGCGCGGGTGAAACGAGTGGTGATTTTTCACCACGATCCGGCTCACACAGACGATTTTCTCGATCGCATCGCCGAAGACGTGCAAATCGCTTTTCCGAAGGCTGTCATGGCCCGCGAGGGTCTTATTTTGCCGATCGGCTTCTGAACTTTCGCCTCTGACGATCGATCGAACCATCAACCGATCGAACCATAATTGTTATGTGAATATGTGGATCTGGGAGCGAGACCAGCTCCACAATTTTTTTTAATACGCAGCAAACTCTTAACTGCATGGTATAATTCTTGCTTGTTAAGTTTTTAGGTCGAGTATTTAAGGTTTTTTTTATTCTTCAACCGCGTCCGCAAGACGCCAAGACGTAAGATAATTGGAGAATTGCCAAGGGTGAAAAGGAGACTGTTTTGAATGTCAACAAACACGGGGAGGCGAGGCGATCGCACGCCTGAGTGCTAGTCTGATGCCAGTAGACTTCCAGAAGCCTTGTTACAGATTAATTATTAAGGACAAAAACTGAAGTTATAGCTCGGATCAAATAAAAGCGCAATCGGTTTTTTCGGATCGTGAATATTGACAAGTCTCAAAAGCTAATAGCTTTTAGATAGAAACTGAGAAAATTTTCAGCAGTCAATTTGACTAACCAGAAAAAAACGATGGTTCTTGGGTTTGGCAGGAGCTGCGGCAAGCGAATGTTATGACTTGACTATCAAAATGGGAAATTTACGTTTTAGATCTTCAGCACATCAATACAGATGGATTGCCTTAGGCAGTTTTGCTGTAATTATGGGCATTTCAGGCGCCCTGGCCTACCGCCTCGCCCCGCCCCCCGGATTCATGGCTCAAGGCACTCTCACTTCTAATAATCCGCCAGTCAAATTTTCGAGTACGGGCACGACAATTCTCAAGCAGGGAGAGCAACTCACCCCAGAGGTTCTGCTGGCAGATAATGTTGTCAAAGCAGTGGCAGATGCAGTTAAGCTGTCGCCCCAGCAAGTGCGACAAAATGCTAGTGTCAAGATTTCTAAGCCGGAACAACCCCTAGAGATTGTGGTTGGATATCGCTCGCTCGATCAGGAGCAAGCAATCCAAACGGTGGATATGTTGATGAAGGGCATGGTGGAAAAAAGCCGCCTGATTAACAGATATCGGTGGCAATCAGTCAATCAGTCGCTCAACCAACGCTTGGCACAAGTCACTCAAGACCTGAAACAAGCTCAGCAAAAACTGGACCAATACGAAAGAGAACGCGCTCGGCTGTTGCAGCAAATGAAGCTTCAGCAAGACTTTTACAACAAAACTCAGCTTGCAATGGCGGATACGCAAGCTTCGGAAAAAGAAATGGTCAGCAGTTTGGCCGCCGCTACAGTGCCACAAATTGTGGCGACGCCCACGAGCGATCCGACAGTGCCTCTGATTGTGGGAATTGGCTTACTGTTGGCGATTTTGGTCAGCCGCGGTTTGATTCCTTCAGTGGCGGATTGGAGATACAAAGCAGCTTTTCAGCGAGAAGAGAGCGAAAGGCTCCAAAGTGCTTTGTACCGACTGATCAAAGAAGGCCGGGGCGAAATAACTCTGGTGCGGTTTGCGATGGAAACGCGGCTGTCGCCGGATGTCGCTCAGCGTTTTTTGAACCAACAAGCTGAAGTCTTTAATGCCAATTGCGAAATTAAAGACGACGGCAGCATTTTGTATCACTTCCACATTTAAAGGGCTGCGAGCGATCGCGCTCCACAGAAGACTTTAGCCGATCGGGGCATCACTGCTCGATCGGCTAGTTTTTTTCTTAATAGGACTTATATCTCGTTCGGTCGATCGACTATCCCCCTTTAGGTAGGCGCGGGTTTACGGGATCTATAACTTATACTACTACTACAGATTTGGGTCAACCCGCCAACGCCAGCTCGCGTTGCGGTGATTATACCCGACATGATATTACGCTCAACCCGGTTTCTTAGCTTGTAGGATGCCCTGGATCTGAAAATTGCTCGATTAACGTGTTGACTAACGTAGAACACCCGAAGATTGCGCCCGTTCCTCCCAGACTGGCTAAAAAATATTTTTTGTGTTCCGCTTGCTTTTTACTTAAATATAGATATAATCGTAAAAAATAAGTAAATGTACGGTTGCTTTTTACCGGAGTTACCGGATTAAGGGGTACTTTATCCTTAAATATTTATTAAGGTAGAGTTCAACTCAGTAGAAATGCTGTAGTATAGAGAGATAAGTGATCAGGGACGTTATGTAGTTTCACATCAGAAACTCGAAAGGGCAAAAGCCTGGAATCAAACTGCCTGACTGAAGGCGTACATTTTCATATTGAACTTTTGTAATCACCTAGAGGCTAAACCATGATTTTTGGAATAATTGGTTCTTCTTTCGTAGCTTACTTTTTACTAATGTCGATCGCTAATTACGGCGACACTGGAATGTAGATTAGTTAAGGCACTTATGCACGGAGACATAAGGCAGCAGGCAAAAAAAGCTGTTTGACAACTTCTTGACAACTTTAATTAAGTCTCAGCTTCGGCAATGTCTGTCGTGTCAGAGTCGTGTCTGATCAAACTAAAAATGGATGGATGAAGGAGTCGTTAAGTACCGCTGTGACTGGGAAGAAGCAGACCCTGTAGCTGCCCGGAACATAGCAGATTTGATGGACTGGCGCGATCGGCTCCACTCTTGGGGATTAATTGGCGTCTACGAAAATGGCATAGGGTTTGGCAACGTCAGCGTCAGACTCGGCAATTCTTGCCAATTCGTGATTTCGGGAACCCAGACTGCACACTTGAGGACTCTGGGACCAGAATTCTACTGTACTGTTACCGAATTTAACTTAGAACAAAATTTCCTCGGCTGCCGGGGCCCCGTACAAGCTTCGTCGGAGTCCCTGACTCACGGGGCCCTGTATCTTCATAGACAGGATGTGGGCGCGATAATTCATGTCCACAATCCTAAACTATGGCAGCAACTGCTGTTTAAGATTCCTACTACTAGAAAAGAAATACCTTACGGCACTCCCCAGATGGCCTTAGAAATGTTTAGACTTTTTGAGGAGGAGAATTTGGCAGAGCGCCAAATTCTGGCGATGGCCGGTCACGAGGACGGCATTATCTGTTTTGGCAGCACCGTGGACGAAGCTGGTAAAGTGCTTTCGGCTGTGATTGGTTACAGATGAGATCTTGCACTATTCGCAGAAAAAGCTAAGAAACGGGGTTTACTCACCAAAAACCTAGGATTTTACCTGTGTCTATGGCGAGAAACTAAGGTGATGACGTGGATGGCTGATTTGAGTTAGACTGAGCTTTACCATTGACATCGGGCCGCTGGCTCGATTTAGCCTAATGGGTTCAAAACTTTTGAAGTGCCTCTTGCCTCTGCGGTAAGGGGAAGATATTTTTAAATAGAAACACATTATATAACAAAAGCTGAGAGTCATCGTGAATCAAACTAAACTTGTAAGCTCAAAAGAATTGCAATCAGAGGTATCTCGTCTCACCGAAGAGCTGCAAATGCGCGACCAATTGGTGCAACAGTTATCTCAAGAACTTTTCCGGCTGGTGAAGGGCAATTCTAGTTTTGTGCCGGCGCCGGAAGTTTCCGATCGCCACCAAGCTCAAATGCAGGCAATGCGGGAACAACTCCAAGCTGTTGAAGAACAGGTGGGTTTTTATCAAGAACAAATCGCCGAGCGGGATGCTGAGGTTTACCAACTGCGGCAGTCGGTGCAAGAATTGACGGATCGCTCTAGGATGCTAGAACAGGTGGTTCAGGAATTGCCAGGGGTTTACCGCCAGAAGTTTGCCGAGCGCATCGAGCCGATTAAGGAAAAGTTGGAGCAACTGCAAAAGGAAAACCGCCAGTTGCACACAGAGTTGCAAAGCGTAACTTACCGTCTAGCTGTGCGGAACCGCAAGGCTAAGGGCTTGGATCTGCCGAGCGTCGATGCTGAGGACGATCGAGGAATTCAAATGCCGAGCTTTGGCAATGTCTAAGGTTTTGATTGTCGCGGGTGGTGAGAAAGGCCCGGCCACAAGTCTCAAGGCGGCGATCGCTCAATCTCATCCTTTAACTGAAGTAAATATCTGTGGGGTTTCGGAACTCAATTCTGGCGCGATAGCTTCGGATGGGGCGATCGTTTGTCCTTTGACGCTGGATGTGCCAGAAAATTTGGTTTTTCCGGCTCAAGATGTGTTTAGATTTTGCGGAAATGTTTCGCTGGCGCGCGATCGAGTATCTCAGGACTTGCTTTTTCCCGTCGGGGGTGGCAATTTGTGGCTGCCTGTGGTGTTGACGGCAAAGGGGCCACTGTATGCTGAGGTGATCGGTGGGGAACCGGACAAGCAGTCTGGCGAGTTGAGTTACTCTCAGCCGGTGCATTTGTCGGATGTTTGGCGACAGCAGTTGTATGAGTTGGCTTACGGCTTGCTGAATCTTTTAAATGCGCCGCCTGCGACTTATTTGATGCAGTTCGGGTTTGTAGGGGAAAGGATTTGTTTCGATCGACTTTGGCCTTTTCCGGCTGCACCTGCGATCGCTTCTGTCGGCGTTCAAGTGCCGGATTTATTTCTTTGTCATTGGTATTGCTTGACAAATAAACCTATTTATGATATTGAAATTAACTCTGCGGTTGCTTGAAGTCTCTTGGAAATTTGAGATTTAAACTAGGGATCTCATTTTAATCAAGCAACTAAAGCCGGAGTTTCAGTGGAGATAACTTGCTCGAAACTGTCGAAGATTTCAAAGAGTTGGTCGAGTTGAGTAATTTCAAAAATTAGCTTGACTGTGGCTGAGAGGTTGCAGATGACGAGGCGGCATCCCCGGTGGCGGGCGGCGTTGAGTCCGCCGACTAAGGCGCAAATCCCGGAACTGTCGATGAAATCTACGGCGGCCATGTCTATTACCCAGAGTTTGTGGCGATCGGGCACAATCTCGGCTAGCTGTTGCTGGAGGAGGCTGCCGGCTTGGGAGTCGAGGCAGTTGTGAGGTTGAAGGACGATGGGTGGGTTGAGGTTGGGAAATTCCATAGCAGTTATCCTACGATCGTAAAGTATGAATAAGTTAGTTTAGTTGCTGACTCTCAAGAGAGACTCAGGGAATTTCAGCGTATGTTTTAGGAGGCGCGATCGGGCTAGGGAATCGGTGGGGAGATGCGTTGTGATAAATTTAGTAGAAAACTGACTAGCGATCGCGCGGAACGCAACCGCAACAATTCTCTATTCCTCTAGTATGCCTGAAAGGCTAATTTTTAGTTGGATTAGCGATCGCGACAACAGTGTGTTCTTCATCACAGCGAAAGATTGCACTATTGGCTGAATCGAGCCAATATATAAATGTATTGAGCTTTGCAAAAGTTTACGAAGGCAGTATCGAATGTCTTTTGAGTTTTTATCGTTAGAGACTATTCAGCAGTTTGCGCGTGATTACGGCTACTGGGCAGTGTTTCTGGGAATTTTGCTGGAAAATCTGGGAGTTCCTCTTCCAGGCGAGACTATTACGATTGCTGGCGGGTTTTTAGCTGGCAGCGGGGAACTGAATTACTGGTTTGTGCTCGGCAGTGCGATCGCCGGTGCTACATTGGGGGGAAATTTTGGTTATGCGATCGGCAGGTACGGCGGCTGGCCACTGCTGCTGAAGCTGGGACAATTTTTCCGCTTTCGAGAAGAACAACTGTTTGACTTAAAAGAACAGTTTAGCAAAAATGCAGCTAAAGCCGTATTTTTGGGCCGTTTCATCGCATTGCTGCGAATTTTTGCTAGCCCCCTAGCAGGTATTGCAGAAATGCCTTTTTGGAAATTTTCGCTGTTCAATATTCTGGGTGCTGCAAGCTGGGCATCTGTAATGGTAAGTTTGTCCTACTTCTTGGGACAAGTTGTGTCTTTAGAGAAATTGGTAGCTTGGGCTGCTCAATTTGCGGTATTTGCTTTGCTGTTAGCAGTTGCTTGGATTGCAATTCCTATTTGGTTGGAGTCGCGGAGTTTGGACAAGACTAAGTAAGATTAGTGGTTAGACTTTTTGCAAGAATTCGGGATTTTCTGTTTTTAACCGCAGACAAACGCAAATGAACGCAGATATTATCTATTTTTGCAAAAAGTCTAATGGTTGCCAATCCCCTATTAATAAGTCATGACTTCTGTCCTCACAATCATCAAGTTTGTAGGGATAATTTATGGCATCACAATCATCAAGTTTGTAGTGAGTAATTCGGTCATGAATAGGGAAAATATTAGTCAACAAAGACTAAAGTCCTTACTACAAAATATTTTTATTGGTAATTAACATAACATCATATAAAGTGGAAGTCTTATCTCCCACAACTGAGGCGTTTGACAGAGGAGATAAATTTGCGGATTATCGATTGCTCTCAACTATACAAGAATATGTATTCATCAGTCACCCAGTGATGAATGTGGATTGTTACCGTCGGGATGCGACCGAACGTTGGGTTTTTTCTTCCTGCGGCGAGGGGGAATGTGTATAGTTGGCTAGTATGAATTTTCACTGTCCAATCTCTGGTTAGTATGAGGATGTTCCTCGATTGAGTGAAATAGGATTTCAAAAACTCGATCGCTATAATTATAATTCACAGACTGCTGCAAACAAGGGAGGAGAAGAAGTGCGATCGCAATAATCAGGATGTTCGCTGAAAGGCGATGTAATAAATACTCTAGCTCTTCAATTACTTTAAACAGTCCATTAGCAATATATTCAGGACTTACGTAATCAAGGGCGTTAAATCAAAGCTTTGAGATTCCTTCAATAGGCTATTTTCGGACAGAAAATAGTAGTATACATTTCTAGATTCTCTGGATGTTCCTGAATACACCAATTAAACACCTTATTTACGATGCAACCCAAAATTTAAGCAATTTTAGCTTGATCAGTTCGGTCATTTAGAAATAACAAAAGCATATTTTTTGATATAAAATTTCCTTTTTTATCTTATTTTAATGCTTATTGCAGTTGCTCTATTTGTTTGGGAGTAAGAGAATTCTTGGCGGGTAGTTTTGCACTAATTAACTCAAATAATTTGGAATTATACCGTATTTAAAAGCACAACAGATTATTTCTATCTAATTTAAAATTGTAGCAACAAGTCATCTGTTGTGAATTCCTTTTTCTCTTTCTTCCTCTGTGTCCTCTGCGGTTACTTTCATAATTATAAATTTAACCGCAGATATACACAGATGAAGGCAGATTTAGATTGTCTGTTAACGAATAAAAAAAGCGAAGCAATCTTCAGACCATGTGATTGCTTCTTACTAATTACCCATTACCCATTATCCATTATCCACGATCAATTCTCCTTTCCCCTCAATCACTTCCCCGATCGCGAACGCACCAATTCCCTGAGATTCAAACCATTTAACAGCCTGTTCTACTTCCCTGGAATCGAGCAACAGCACAAAGCCAATCCCCATATTAAAAGTATTGAACATATCTGCTGTGGCAACTTGGCCCGCTTCAGCAATCCACTGGAAAATTGGCAAATTTGGCCAGCTATTGCTGTCGATTTTCACAGATTGATTTGCTCCCAAACAGCGGGGCAAATTTTCCGGCAAACCGCCGCCCGTAATGTGAGCCATGCCGTGAATATCTAAACCGCTCTTAATTGCTTCGAGGACTGGTTTAACATAAATTGTAGTCGGAGTTAGCAGCACTTCTCCTAAGCTTTGGCCGCCTAACTTTTCGGGTTGGGAATTCCAATCAAAACCTAAATCGCCCGCAATTTTTCTCACCAAACTAAAACCGTTGCTGTGTACGCCCGAACTCGCCAGCCCCACAGCCACATCTCCTACCCGCACCTGCGAACCGTCTAACAATTTACTCTTTTCGACAATTCCCACACAAAACCCAGCCAAATCGTACTCACCCGCTTGGTAAAAACCGGGCATTTCTGCCGTTTCCCCGCCCAACAAAGCACAGCCCGCTTGCTTGCAACCGTCAGCAATCCCGGCCACCACGGCAGCTAATTGTTCGGGATTTAACTTTCCCGTGGCTAAATAATCGAGAAAAAAGAGGGGTTCGGCCCCGGATGTCAGTACGTCGTTGACGCACATCGCCACCAAGTCGATACCTACCGTGTCGTGCCGATCAAGATTGTGGGCCAATTTCAACTTAGTCCCAACGCCGTCAGTACCCGAAACCATCACCGGCTCTTTTAAACCCTCCGGGACGCTGAAAAACCCGCTAAACCCGCCGAATCCGCCCAAAACTCCCGATCGGTGCGTGCTCTTGACCATACTCCCGATGCGCGAGACAAAAGCTCTGCCCGCCTCAACATCCACACCTGCTTCTCGATAATCCATAAGTCCGCCAAATCGATTTCTTCTAATTTTTAGTTTATTCCCATAACAGTTGACAAACAGCTTTTTTAAGACTAGCCATTTCGTAGCCCACAAAATACACTAAATTTTTGTAAATTTTTGTAAATTTTTCCGTAATGACTGAAACCGCTGTAAGCACTGGAACTAAAGGATTTTATGATAGAGGGTTTTGAGAAAATTTCATGAAGATTTGGTGAAAATCGCGATCGCAGCGATCCCCAACCACAAAAGTTTGTGGTAGTCTGTTGCAGTTCGTGAACAAAACACAAATTGCGGATCGAGTACGAGTTGTCAAGTGTCAGGGAAGTTTCCGCCAATTTTTTTTGGGGCGGAAGCATTAAAGCAAAAACGCACCCGGATACTTTGCTTTGACTCACGGGGGAATGGCGAAGGGCAAGAGAGAAATCCTTGACGCCCGCCGCCAAATGGCCAATCCTCCAATCTCGGTTGGCAATGGCTATTCACAAAAATGGACGTATGAAGGAAAAATTTGTTGGTGGTCTACTCGCTGTCCTGTTAGTTCCTGTGGTAGGAACGGCATCCTCTTGTCACGCACAAGCAACAGGTGCCGACAACCAAAACTCTCAGGTTTCCGAGCAAGTAATTGCCACCCAACCGTCCCAGCAGTTAAACGCTACTCGGGTCGAAGCGCAAAAAGTCGGACAGTATCAGTATCAAGCAAGAGCTGAAATTGCCCGAGACTCGATCGCCAAAATTCAGCCCCACGACTTAGGCGGGCGACAAGCAGCGACAGTCTACGTGCGAAACATTCCAGTCATCACCTTTCTGAACGCGAATCCGGAAACAAACACGCCTTTGGGAGAAACTGGCAACAGCCAAGCCGGTGTTAGCAGTCCGTCAAAAGTAGCGGGCGCCAGAGAAAATCCCAAAGTTGGAAACATTGCCAGCAACTCTAGCAACCAAGAACCCGATCCAGTTTGGCGGGCATCAAGCTTAGCAGCAAGACTCAATGAGCTAGCCCGCAACAACATCGATCCCAACAGCATTACCGTTAAGTGGGAAAAAGGCGATAGCTACATTATCCAGGCAAACGGCGAGGACTTGGTAAACATCAACGCCGAAACCATCCTCCCCGACACCACCAGCGACTTTAGCCGAGACGCCCTGCAAGCAACCAATCGCCTCCGCCGACTTCTGGGCAACGCCCCACCCCTGGAAGAAGTCGCAGGCCAACCCCAACCAGAACGGTCCGTGCTGTCTCTGGGCCCAGTTCAAGTGCGCCTCAGCGGCTGGGCTTCCTGGTACGGCCCAGGATTTAACGGCAACCTCAGCGCCAGCGGCGAGCGTTTCAACCAAAATGATTTGACCGCAGCCCACCCAAATTTGCCATTCGGAACTAGAGTCATGGTGAGAAATCTCGACAACGGCCGCACCGTGGTTGTCCGCATTAATGACCGCGGCCCCTATGTGGGCGATCGGCTCATTGACTTGTCCGCCGGCGCAGCCAACGTGCTAGGAATGATCAGCAGTGGCGTTGCCAGAGTGGAAATCGAAGTGATCGAACCGCCACAGCAAACAACTGTTGGACGCTGAAGGCCACTCTCAGGCAGAATACAAAAGTTATCCGAAGTGTAGAAGGCAGAAAGTAGAATAAAACTGACATCTTGCACCATTCTTTGTGGAAGAAGCCCGAAAGCCTGTTCTTGAGGATGGTGCAAGATGTCAAGTCGAACAAATTCTGACAAATAAACTCTGCATTCTGCCGAATGCCTTCAGGAGATTCTACCGGTGCGCCTGTTTACTACCATTGCAGCACTTCGCTGCTACTTAAATTTACAAAAGTCTGCTGAACCTCATGTGACAGTCGGTTTGGTGCCGACGATGGGAGCTTTGCACGCAGGACATCTGAGCTTGATCCAGCGGGCAAGGCAAGAAAATGCGGTCGCCCTGGTCAGCATTTTTGTCAACCCGCTGCAATTTGGGCCGACAGAAGATTTTCAAGATTATCCTCGGAATTTTGAGCAAGATCGGCTGTTGTGCGAACAAGCTGGGGTTGACGCCATATTTGCTCCCTCAGCAACGGAAATGTTCGGCCATCAAGCAGTCGGCGCAGAAACAGAGCAAACCGCCCAAAAACAGATAGAGATTCACCTTTCATCCTTAACTCAAGTAGTGCCGCCACCAGCCATGACATCGGTTTTGTGTGGCAAAGCAAGGCCCGGTCATTTTCAGGGAGTCGCGGCAATTGTTACTAAACTTTTGAGTTTGGTGCAGCCGACAAAAGCTTATTTCGGTCAAAAAGACGCCCAGCAGCTAGCAATTATTCGGAAGCTGGCCTTTGATTTTAACTTGCCTGTAGAGATTGTCGCTTGTCCGATCGTCCGCGAAGAGTCCGGACTGGCAATGAGTTCTCGCAATCAGTATTTAACAGCAGAGCAAAAACAGCAAGCCTCCGTACTCTACCGCGCGCTGCAACAAGCCTCGGAAACTTTTGCTTCAGGGGATCGCAGCGCAGCGGCCGCACTCGCTGCCGCCCACGCAGCAGTCGCAGGAGAGTCCGCAGTAAAGCTCGAATACACCGAACTCGTCGATCCCGACACTTTGACGCCGTTGCAGGTTGTGGAAACAGCGGGACTTTTAGCCGTGGCCGCCAGAGTTGGCTCTACTCGTTTGATTGACAATATAATTCTCAGGAATCGTCGGCCCATTGTGGCGATCGACGGCCCGGCGGGAGCAGGCAAATCTACAGTAACTCGCCTTGCAGCAACAGCTTTGAACTTGTTTTATCTCGATACCGGCGCGATGTATCGGGCGCTGACTTGGCTGGCATTGAAAACAGACACGCCGATTTCCGACGAATGCGCGATCGCCGAATTAATCAGTTCCAGTTATTTGGAATACAACCTCGATCCCGCATCAAAGATGTTGAAGATTAACGGCGAAGACGTAACCGAGGCAATTCGAAGTTTGGAAGTGACTTCCCGCGTCTCGGAAATGGCGGCAATTCCCGCCGTGCGGCAGTTTCTGGTGGAGGAACAGCGGCGCTGCGGCACAAAAGGCGGGATTATAGCAGAAGGCCGCGATATCGGCACTAACGTCTTTCCCGATGCGGAACTCAAGATTTTTTTGACGGCTTCGGTACAAGAGCGATCGCGCAGGCGGCTGTTAGAACTTAAAGATACCGATCGGGCTAATATTAGCTTGGCCCAATTGGAACAAGACATCGCCCTGCGGGACGAAAAGGACAGCACCCGCGAGGTTGCACCTTTGCGTAAAGCGGCGGATGCTGTGGAAATTCAAACAGACCATCTGACTGTTGCTGAAGTTATCGATCGGATTGTCGGCTTGTACAAAGAGAGAATCGGCCCTAAAAGTTAATTTTACGACCCTGAGGGCGCGCGATCGCCCTCATATCAAATCGGGTTAAACTCACATCTTGCAGCATTCTCGCTTAACAGGCTTTCGGGTCTATCCCACAAAGACTAAATTTTATTGTGGCGTGGGATCTTCTAGCCCGCCCTTGAAAGGCTTATTAACAATAGTGCAACATCTCACGTTAAACCAACTTGCAGTGTCAGGTAGGGACGCGCGCCGCTGCGGGCTGAGTCTTTAAGAATATCGTGCCATGAATCCGATTTGAGCACCGTCCCCCTGGCTGGGAAAAAGTTCAACCATCCCGCGTTTTCATGGGTTAGGGCATTTCTGGCGCACAAATCTTAAATTTTTTTATCCGGACGGACTTACCCACGATCGGTTATTTCCAGTAGCATTTTTACTGGCAGTCCAATTTAAGATTATTCTCTTAAGTGGATTAACTTGATATCAACATAAAATCTCAAATTAACTGTACAAGGTGTGAAGGAGACAATGACGTGACAAAATTGAAACGGCTGTGGAGGCGGCGAAAAAATTTAATCGTTGCTTTGATGGCAGCAACAGGAAGTTTTTTGCTGGGTGTGACATGGCCAATTAACTTCCGGGCCAATCAGCCATTGCAACCGATTCAGGCGCAAGTCTTAGCCGTATCCCAGTCGCAAGAACAACAGCCGATGTCCACTATTAATAAGTTCTCCCAGGCGATCGCCAATCGAGTTCAATTTTCCCAAAATGCTCTAGCCCAAGTGCAGGCAATCCGATTTCAATCAGCCGTACCGTCGCAGTTTCAAGGTACAACCATTCGTCATGCGAAACTCGACTCCCAGCGCAAGGCGATAGCCCTGACATTTGACGACGGCCCCTGGCCGAAAACAACTACACAAATCCTAGATATTCTCAAGGAAAATAATATTAAGGCTACATTTTTCTGGGTAGGAAAATACCTTAAAAATTCTCCCGAAATTGGCCAACAGGTCGCAGCAGCCGGTCACGCGATCGGCAATCACACTTGGAACCATGAATACCTTCAGTATAACGAAGACGGTGCCGCTCGCGAGATCGATCGCACTTCATCCTTAATTGAGGAGTTGACCGGCATCCAAACATCCATGTTCCGCCCACCGGGAGGCATTTTAAACAATGGATTGGCCACTTATGCTCAAAATAAAAATTATGCCGTTGTGATGTGGTCTGCTGATTCTTTTGATTGGCGAACTCTTACGGAATCTTTGATAGACAACGTGATGAGGCAGGCAAATTCCGGCGGCATTGTGCTGATGCACGACGGCGGCGGCAATCGAGCGAGAACTGTCAAAGCTTTGCCGGATATTATTGCTCGATTGAGAAATGAAGGGTACAGTTTCGTAACAGTTCCCGAGTTATTGCAGATGCAAGAACAAGACTTAGAACAGCAGGAAACTGCACAAAAATAAAAATTGGGAAAAGTGGGATATTACACCATTTTTCCATTTTTTTGTATGTCGTTAGATTAATTTTTCATAACTCTAGCCGAACGAAGAAGGAAGAAGTAGTAACCGCGCCCGATTCCAGGCGACCTTCTTAACTACTGAAACCATTGCTATAATTGCATTTCCCTTCTTCCTTCTTCCTTCTTCCTTCTTCCTGACATCCGTTACATCCGAAGAAAGCGAATCCGTTGCCGAACTTCCTTATTCCTTCTTCCTAACATCCGTTATTCATGCCGGACGGTATTATCAGGTTCGAGGGCAAGGTGATTTTCTTGGCTAAACCCAGACGGGATGGCAATCATAGCGTTAGAGGAAAAATCGATACATTAACTTTAGCCATATTACCAATTTAGGGTTGAATCTAATGGCAAATCCTGCAACTGAGAATTCACCCAAATAGCCGCCGCCAAACCCGATCGCAAAGCAGCTTCTATTTGACCTTCACCGCACAAATCCCCCGCACAAACTAGCGGCAAATTCCCCCCAGCAGGCAAACAAGAAACAGGCAAAGGATTTCCACAAAAAGCATAGCGCCAGCGGTGAACCTGCAACCATTCTGGCTTTTTGAGCCAAGGGATTAAATATTCAGAAGCTCTCGAAAGCAATTCCTGACCGACAGTTTCCAAATCAGCAGCTTCTAAATAGCGTTCTGCAAAATTTGCGCTGCTGTGAACCACAAACACCGGCGGCTGCAGATTGAGCCGTTTGCTGTTGTCCAAACCAACCCAAGCTAAATCAGCATTATCGGGAAAAGAAACAGATTTCCACTGCGGATTTAGATTGCTTAAATCTTGCTGTTTTGCCGCAGAATAGCCAGCCATAACAGTAATGCAAGGGTCGTACTCCACAGAACGCAATTTGTCAATAAAATCAGATTGCAAACCGATTTCAGCATCCAAAAACATTAAAGCTTGAGGTGCAGGAATTGCCACCACAACAGCCTTAGCAATCAATTCTTGAGGCGTCTGTAAATTGTCATTAGTGACTTCTAGGGAAAGATGCCACATTTGGTTATCTGTAGTAGAAATAGCTTGTACGCGGCGGCCAAACCAAATCTCTAAATCCTCAGCCAGATACTTACCGATAGCATTCATACCCGCAGGTGCGACATAACAAGAATTAGGAATAGCAGAAAGTTCTCCCTGTATGAATTCCCAGACAGTATCAGTCCAGAGTTTGAGGATATCCCGATCGACCAAAGCGTCAATTAACCCCTGCACCGCCTCCCCCTGCGGTTCCAGATACCGCGCGCCGTGATCTGCCCTAGTACCCTGTACGCGGCGGGTAGCAACACGTCCCCCCGCGCCGCGAGATTTCTCAACAACAGCCACAGAATAACCAGCTTGACGCAACCGTTGAGCGCAACTGAGCCCCGCCATACCCGCACCAATCACCGCAACATCGAACATAATCAATCAGTCAGCCTTGTGAATCTAAACATCAGCTTAAAGGCTGCGAGCTGAATTTGTACCTTACCCACGACTCAAAAGAGCCGTAGCTTCCGGGGCCCGACGCCATCGCCCTGCACCAAGTAGTAGAATAAAGGACAGCACGAATCCATGATTAAGACCAAATCAAAAAATGCCACTGTAGGTAAATCCTAAATCCTAATGGTTGTCAACCAGCAGCAATCTAAAATCTAAAATCTAAAATCTAAAATCGCATAGGGGAGGGCCAAATTTTGGACGAACTCAGAGCAGCACTCGAATTGACAACAGAAGAAGAATTGCAGCAACTAACAGAACTTCTGTTCAGTCGCAAGTTTAACCCTTTAGATTACGTGCAAACCCCCGCACCGATAGATGTACAAAGTCGCGATCGCCAAGCATGGCTCGACGCGGTAGAACAGCGGTTTCGCTATCTTGCAGCCGACGGGTTGACGGTACTCAGAGGGCGAACCCAACAAGTAACTTACAGACAAGCACTAATTCAAGTTTGTCGCTATCTCAAAATCCCTTATCCCAGACAGTTGTCAACCACCGACTTAGAGGCAGAAGTATTTCTGCACTTAATGGGCCGCGCGTGGAAGCGTTTACCGGCAGATGAACAGCAAGCGCTGACAGTGCGCGTACAGCGAGCGATCGTTGATTCTAAACTCTCAGAACCCCTGCCAATTTCGGCAGAAAAAGACCCGCTCGGTTTGCTGTTCAAAGGTGGCAGCGCTTTAGCTGTTAGTTCCATCTTAAAACCAATGCTGCTCAAACTAATGGCCAATCAATTTGCGCTGCATTTTGCCACCTATCAAATGGCAAAACAAGGAGTGCTTGCAGGCACTGCAACTGCAGCAACCCAGTTTCAAAATTATGTCGCAATTCAGACGGCGCGGCGCGGTATGGCGGTGAGTGCAGCTCGTTACGGTGCGACGCGGAGCGTATTTTCGTTGGTCGGCCCGGTGATGTGGACTTGGTTTTTAGCGGATTTGGGTTGGCGATCGATTTCCACGAACTACGGCCGCATTATCCCGACCATTTTTGCCTTAGCTCAAATACGCCTGACGCGATCGGAATGCGTCTGGGAACTAGCTTAACGATGGTAAATTGTAGATTTTAGATTTGAGATTGGGAGTGTGGGTGAATATCAAAAATCGGTTGAAATTAGCTGCCAAACAGACAGCCGAAAATCTCAAGTTTAGCCTCCAAAAACATCCAGATCCCCGCCTGCAAATCCCTTGGAATTTCGCCCAAGTGGGGATGCTGATTTTTCCCTTAATTCCGATTTTGGGAGCTTTAGGTTTATTCCTGGGATTGGCCGGCACTTGCAAGCAAAAGTTCCCTCAAATTAGTCGCCGCCCGCTGAATCAAGGATTCGCAATTCTGAGCGCGTTGCTAGTCATCACAGCCGTTTTTGCCCACAACCGCATTGAGGCTTTTATAGGGTTGTACAATTTCTTGCCATTCTTTATATTGTTTGCTGCTTTCAGCAGTTTAATTCAAACTTTGCCTCAATTGCGACAATTGTCTTGGATTATTTTAATTAGTTCAATTCCAGTGATAATTTTAGGCCTGGGACAGCAATTTTTAGGCTGGAGTGGCATCGAGCAATTGCAGCCTGTTTTTGGCTGGGTACTCGCACCCCAAGGCAATCCCCCCGGCCGTATGGCTTCTGTATTTATGTACGCTAATATTTTAGCTTGCTATCTGACAATTGCTTTTATTTTAGCACTGGGACTGTGGATGGAAGAAGTCAGTTGTCAGTTGTCAGTTGGCAGTTGTCAGTTGGCAGTTGTCAGTCGTCACCACTTACCAATGCCCAATTCCCAATTCCCAATTCCCAATTACCGCTTCCTATTGTTAAGTTTGGCCGTGTTCGGAAATGCTGTGGCTTTGATTTTTACTAATTCTCGCAATGCTTGGGGACTGGCAGTTTTGGCAGTTTTGGCTTTTGCATTTTATGCGGGTTATAAAAAATTCTTAGCTGCGGTTTTGAGTGTGGCTAGCACAATTTTTTTGTCTGCCTTTGGCCCAGAACCACTGCGGCAATCTTTACGAAGAATTGTTCCGGCTTTCTTTTGGGCTAGACTCACCGACGAGATGTTCCCAAACCGGCCGACTGCCACTTTGAGAAAAACTCAGTGGGAATTTGCTTGGTCTATGACTCAGCAGCGTCCTTGGACTGGTTGGGGACTGCGAAATTTTACGCCTCTCTATCAAGCTCAAATGCAAGAATGGCTTGGTCATCCTCACAGTTTGATACTGATGTTGACGGCCGAAACGGGAATACCGGCAACGCTTCTGTTGTTTAGTTTAGTCGGCTGGGTTTTGGCTAGGGGTGTTTGGCTGCTGGCGAATTGGTCGCTTTTTCCTGCGAATATCAAACACGAGAAAATAGCAACACAGGAAGTAGCAAAAAATGCTTTATTGAGCCATCAAAAATCTATAATTCATATCACAAACGAGGTTGCTTATCAAGATGTAATAGCGGCCGATCGCCTAATTTTTTTCAGTTATTTATTAGCCTTCGCCGCCTGTACGCTTTTTAACACTGTAGATGTGACGCTGTTTGATTTTCGACTCAATACTACAAGCTGGTTGCTGTTAGCCGCAATTTGCGGAGTCAGCCAGAGGGAATAGGCGATCGGGCATTGGGCATCGGGCATCGGGCATCGGGCATCGGTTATTGGTTATTAGAACGAACAACCAACAACCAACAACCCACTAATGATGTTAAACGCAAATAAAGTTGTACACTAATCCGAAACGCTTATTGGGCAAAGCTTTCAGCGCTTAGCGTACAACTTTAACCTTAAAATTTTGTAGGCTGTGTCAATAGTTCCAGCTATTTTCAGCGTACAACTTTATTTTCAGCGTACAAATGATGTATTCTGAAAATAAAGTTGTACACTGAAAATCGAGCAAATCACTGCTATGGCGTAAGTTAGTACGGAATTTTAGAAATTAAAGTTGTACACTAGCGGAGAATTAGTGCAGTGAATGAGTCAAAGTTGAGAAAATAAAGTTGTACACTGTAAATCTGGGGCTTGCTATAGCGGGAGTGAATCTTGGGCTTACCTGAATGTAAGACCACGATCGCCTACCCGATTGTTTTGACCCACGACTATCGATTGATCGCTAGGGAGTCAAGACAGGAGGAGGAGCGTGACAATCAGCCCTCTGATTTGTCGAGCATTGACGTTAATTAACTGTCTACCGTATCGCGGTCAATAGACCGGACATGATATGACTCGCATACGTGCCTGACAAAGCTCATTTTCGGCTCTGATAATGGCTTGATTGAGCGCAAGCCTGTTACGTTCGGTTTTGGTGGCAGACCAGTCTCGAAAAATGTGATGTTGCAGGTTAGTGAACCATGCCCTGAAAAATTTGGTAAAGGAGTATTTCATTTTTGCTCATTCCTTTGAGAAACCGAACAAAGGGCATCAAGCATCAAGCTTACCAAGCTGGCTAGACTACTTCTGTTTTTGCATTGACAGCCTCTACTGGAACCGCTTCATTGTCAGCCAAATCTGATTCGTTTGCTTCGCTGAGGGCTTCTTCTAACACCTGAATTGCCCCGCTGATGCGGAGGAGCGTGTCTCGCAAGTTGGCTTGTTTAGCTTCCAAATCCGCCAGCATTTTTTGACCTGCCTCGTATTCGGTTTTAAGGGATTGGAGGCGCTGTTGCAGTTTTTCTTGCATGGTTTATGAGTTCAATGAAGCCGTTTCTATCTCAGTTAGTGTTCTCGCCCGAATGCTAGGGAAGATCAGAAAGGATTGCGGTGGCATGTTGACCATTGCTTGCCTGATCAGCCAGCGTTTCTGGCTTAACTTGATAGAGACTAGCTTGGAGCTGCTCTACCTCCAATTGTAGTCTGTCAAGCCGTTTGTATAGTTCCTGTGTTGCCGAAACATTGAGCATGGCAATGGCATCATAGTCCACGATACGAAAGTCGTTCACCTCGCGACCAAAAACGAATACTTTGTCCCCCTTTGGCTTAAAAGCGGTACGAAACTTGTCTTCGGCTACCTCTATTACCTCGTAGATACCTTCTTCTCCCTGCTCCGCAATCAACTTCACACGATCGCCTAGTTTCAGGTCTGTCGCCAACGCCACCAAGCCGTCCGTTATTGGTGCAAGTTGATAGATATCAGGTACTACGTCAATATGCTTGCTGACGGATTGAGGAAAGACTTTTTCGACCTGCTGGCCAATGACTTTCTTATGCGAGGCGTTGCTTTTGCCACTCATATCTTTGTAACGGAAGTCGGTTATCTCGATCCCGAGCAACGTATTAAGATCTGAGGCGCTCTCTGAGCGGCCTTGAATATTTTTAATCCGCTTGTCCGAAAACACACTAACTGCGTCACAGACAATCCGATTGCTCGCATAAATGGACACGCCCAAACTTGTTCCAAGATTCTCGACCAATGGCGACTGGTTAAGGTAACTCTTGGTAGCCCCCGTCACATTCCAACTCCTTTGACCCTCTACTTCCAGCTTAGCCTTTGAGGACTGGCTATAAATAGTACCAATGCTAACATTACCGTCTCGCTTTAGAATAATGCCCTCCCTCCACGCCCAGTTTCCATCAGCTGCATCAGAAGTTATCTGAAGAAAGTCTCCAGAGTGGGATGTCCTTGGATGTATGACAAATTTTTGATTATTGGTATTATTTCCTAGATATAAGTCGCCTGCGATCGCGGCATCTCCAGTTACCTTCAGCTTCTCTGTACCTGTGCTTGTATCACCTCCAATGCCAACCTTCCCGGTTAACGTGCTAGTACCTGCTACTATCAAATTACCATTACTACCTGTGACGGAGAGAGTGCCTGCGATCGCGGTATTTCCTCTGATTAGGAGGCTGCTAGCTATTCTTTTATAGCTCGTTCTAAGCACCGCGACGTTACCATTTCTTTCAAACATCTCTTGCGCACTCATTTTGCGTCCTTTCACAAACACCAATGCATAGGAAACATTGGCTTGGAAAGCTGGGCTGAACGGATAAACTGCACCACTAAATTCGAGTAGTGTTGTGACGGCTCTGCTTTCTGGTAAAGAAAGAACAGGCCTCACTGCACCAGAACTGGCAACGACGACGACATCTCCATCTGCTGCACTGGCGGTTACAAAAGTCTCCCACGCTTGCCAGTTACCCCAAGTTTCCCAAACGTCGTGAGTCACCTTAGCTTTATAACTTCCGTCCGGGTTTAAAATAGTGGTATTGATGCCTGTTCTATTGTCTATAGAAATAGAAGCAGTTCTAATTCTTAAAGAAGTAGATGTATTAGCATTGCTCGATGAGCCAGTTACCTCAATAGCATAATCATCTCGTATTCCTATTATAGAGAGGGTGTCTGCGATCGCGGTATTCCCGTTCAATGTGCTAGTACCTGCAACAGTCAGATTGCCATTAGTACCTGTGGTGGAAAGAGTGCCTGCGATCGCGGTATTCCCGTTCAATGTGCTAGTACCTGCAACAGTCAGATTGCCATTAGTACCTGTGGTGGAAAGA
>NZ_JAUBQX010000032.1:17261-26980 GCF_036701505.1 Microcoleus sp. Pol11C2 | reverse complement strand
GTGCCTGCGATCGTGGCATCCCCAGTTACCTTCAGCTTCTCTGTGCCTGAAGCACCCCCAATGCCAACATTGCCTGTTAATGTGCTGGTTCCTGCAACCGAGAGAGTATTGGTATTACCTGTGACGGAGAGATTGCCTGCGATCGTGGTATTCCCCGTAACCTTCAGCTTCTCTGTGCCTGGGGGACCCCCAATGCCAACATTGCCTGTGATCGCAGCATTCCCAGTTACCTTCAGCTTCTCTGTACCTGTGGCTGGATCACCCCCAATACCAACATTGCCTTCAACCTGAAGATTTTGAGTAATACTCAAACTGCCAGAGAGAATCGCGCGATCGTTGGCTCCGTTCTGCGATCGTAATGTGACTCCCTGCCCGTTTGTTGCTGGAAGTCTGAGACCGGAATATTGGCACTTTGTTAAATCTACCTCGAAAGAATTATTAGTCTCTTGACGTTTTAAGACAGCCAGTAACACCGAGGACGATGATAATGCTTCTGATGCAGGTTTTAACTCAATTGTTGGAAGTTCATAAATGCGGGTGTCTTCCTGACTTCCCTCTTCCGATTGCGGATCAGACCCGACTGCGTTCCAAGCAATTGACAGGTTATGAGTTGTTGTTAGGTTTAACGCCGATATGTTAATTTCAAACTGTTTTTTCGTTGATAATTTCAATGTGTCTTTTCCATATGCCACTTCGTTGGTAAGCAGTATTTGTTTCCCTTCGTTATCGATCGCGGCTCCGGGTGTAATTCTTAAGCTAGTGTTTTCAATAGTAACCTGCAAGCCTTCTAGAATTCCAGAAACATGCAGAAACCGACTAATGCGACGTTGGCGATCGATATGATATTCCTGCTCACTTACAAAGTCATCGACTTTCAGGTATTGACCATCAAAATAGCGAGGGCGCTTTTCAACATATTGGGGTTGCGGTTTCACTTCGTTCGACATGATGAGTACTCCGGTTCAAAAATAATTAGGGGGTGTCAGGGGTGGAGGGGGCAGGATTGGCAGATTCAGGGCGTTGCGCCGTCGCGCCCAATGCAGTCTTGTTTTGATGGCTCTGGTAACCTGGACTATTAGAGCTTGCGAAAAGCCGCAGTCTTCGTTTCGGAAGATCCTCACTGCTGACACCTTCTGCCGCGAGTTTTTCTGACGAAACCAACCGCATCGTTGGCATCAGAATTTGCAGCGCATAGATAGTGTGGGCTGGCTTTTCGCGATCGATAATGGCGCGAGCAACGGTTTCCTTACGGCGATATTCGTTGAAATCCTGACTATCGAGACGAAGCTGCACCTGAAAATAATGGGGAATTCGATCGAACTCAAAAATTTCTACATATTCTGTGACTGATTCATCCTGCGAGTTCACTTGCTTTTGCAGGTAGATCTGAAGCAGCTTCTTCATCGCTGCCTTTGTGCCCCGCTGGTGATAAAGCGGCACAATGCGCTGAATAAAGTCGCGCTTAACTTGTTCATCCCAGTCATCGCGCAGGCTTAGGGCAACCCAGCCTGCCAACCAGGGCAAAAACTCTTCCGGCGTTGTGCTGGCTGAAAACTTTGTATGAATCTCAGCTAACGTTTTCTCAAATCCAATTGGAGTAGATTCGACTGAGACACCGCTGAGAATGGCTTCAAATGCCAGGAGAAATTGACCCAGAAATGGGTCTTCCTGAAGCGCGGCTGGAAGATAGTCAAGGTAGCTGCTGAGGGGTTTCGGGCTTGAAGTCATGGCTAGTTATGTGTCCCCGCATGAGTTAGATTGGGCTGATCGAGCTGCACAAGTTGGTGCGCCTGCCATTGGTAATCCCTTAACGGCACCTTCCCCTGCCCCGGTGATTCCACCTCCACAACCACGTTGTTTTTCACATAGTCAACTCCGTCTATCTGATCTAGCTGCTGGTAAATCTCAGAAATATAGACCGCTCGACCAAACGGCCAACCCTGTTTATTTTCTCCCCCTAATAGAGGAGCGAAAAACTGCTTTAGTTGGTTAATGCCTGCCGCTTTGACCTGATCGAACACGCGACCCGACTCTAAATACAGCTCAGCAGTGATAGAAACCTTCACATATTCAGGAGAGACAACATGATGTTTGGTTCCTAACAACCGGCGTTCTTCCAGGAAGTTCCCGATGTCTGTCTGTAACGTTGAGTTGAGAGCAGCAAACGGATCTTGGGGCACTACGACCAGGCTAATATGACCCGCATCAGTTGGCTGCGGTTTTGTCAAATTGCGGTTTTCAAATGCCTTGACCCGCCCGACTTTAAAATTTTCCATCACCAAAGTCTCATAATCCACTACCGTGACGGCTCGATAGCGCTGTCGCAGTGCCAGAATTGTCTCTTTGGTTGCTGCCTGGAGTGATTGATTTTCAGGTTTCTTCCAGGTTGCATCGCCCTTGAGCAGTTGCAGAAACACCTCCTGAGATTTCTCAGGCACCTGGTTTGTTTGGTACAGCAACAGTTCAGTTAACCAGGCAAATAGCTCGATCAGGATAATTCCTGTGTCGGAGGGGTTGTGATCCGTCCATTCCGGGCACTCACTAGGAATGAGCGATCGCGCCATTTCCACTAGGTCTGCGTAATCACGATCATCGAGATTGGGTAACGGTAGGGGCATAAGATATTCAATAAGACATTCAGGAAGAAACAAGCTGGGCAAATAACCTTAAGGTGGCGAACCAATCGTGATCTGATGCTGACCGGAGTAAATTAGAAAGCGATCGCGATCGTCCGCATCAAGATGGGCGATCTCTGGGTCGCTGACGATGCTGAGGATGCTGAGGTACTCTACATGACTAACTCCAGCGATGCGCTCAATCTGGGCATAGAGGTCTGAATCATGCGGATTTCGGCCGAAAGACCAGCCCTGCCCTCTAGTTCCTCCAGTGAGTGGATGCAGGAAATTTGTAAGGGCAGCTTTGACAGTAGCCTCTAGCGAGTTGGCAGCATGGAATGAAATGGGCGCAATCGTTGCTGTCACGGTTACTTTAACCCAGTATGGCTCAGTGACGTGTAATTTGAGACTGGGGTCGATGCGATCGCCCAAGTAGCGTTTGACCTTTTCGATGAGTGCCAAGCTGGGAGTGGGCTGTAGGGCTGGGCTGTGTGGCACAATGAGCACGGTCACAGTGCCTGCTTGCTGCAATGCGTCCAGTAAGTTTTTTTCAGAGGGCAATGCCTGCTTATTTGTGGTAGCTATCCAGTCCTGCGACACCAGCTCGAACTTGGGAGTTAACACTTTTACACGAGCAATGTCGCTAGAGGCAGCGTAGGTCAAGTCTTCGATATCTTGCCAGGTGACAGCACGATCGCGATGGCGCAGTTGTTTTGGAGCGGATGCCTGCACAGATGCAATCGATTCCAGATCGGCTCCCCCGTTGGCTGGTTCATGGTTGGTTACCCGATCTACATAAGGGATCGTGGTTTTAAGTTCAGTCAGCGTTTCTACCCCACAATTGCCCTGCTTTCCCCCACCCGACTGGTAGCGAGCCATACGAATGTTGTTGCGTCCTATAGGCGGAGGCATTCCCTGCCCTTCACCGCCAAAGCGGGTTTCGCCAGTGATGCGATCGAGGATGTAGTGGCGATCGCGGCTACCAGAGGCGTAAAAATCGCTGACTTCGTGCCAGCGCACCCAAATGTCTTCCGGCTGTCCAGCATTGTCGCTGGAAATGGCAATCGCGTCATTTCCTTCTAGTTTTTTAATCGCAGTCTGTTCTTCAGCAGATGGTAGTTCTGGTTCTCGCACGAGCAATTGTTGTCGTGGTAGCACTGGTGTATGGAGCGTATGTAATACCAGATTTGGATCACCTGTGCCACTACCTAAAACTTCGTTCTGGTGAGTCGTTGCCTGAACCGCCCAAACTGTATTCGTGAGTACCTGTTGTAAACGAGGCTGAATCTGGAAACTTCCTTCCTGTAACCGCAACCGCAGCCAGTAGCCCGATTGACCAAAGAGCGTTTGCAAGGCCAAATCCGATGGCCCAACAAACTGCACCATGCCACGCTGACTCAAGTTGTGGGTGCCATTTTGCAGACTCAGCGATCGCCAACCCTGAGCACCGTAATACTCCCATTGCAGTTTTGCAGGCGTTTCTACAGGCTTAGATCTCAGTAATTCACCGGGTTTGGGTGGAGTGACTTGTAAGTAGAGGGCAATCGCTTGATTGGGAAAGGGGCGATCGAACCCCACATACAAACTACCATCTTCCTGGTCTTCCTGGGGGACAGCAAAAGTGTCAGCGTCATGGTGAACAAAAGCCCCTGATGGTAACGCTTTCAGTACTTCTTTAGGTGCAATATTATTAATTTTGCTGCGTTTGATGGTAATGGATTGCAAGCTGGGGGGAAAATAGCCCGTACCAGCAACTTGTTCTAGCGTCGTTTCTGTATTTGGAGGTGTACCTGGTTTTGATTTAAACTGAGGTTCACTACCATAATTTCCTGCAATTAACCTTGCCCGTAACCAGTAATTTTCTTCGCCATTGACCTCAAACAAGTTAGTTCCTAGAAGCAATTGAAAGGTGATAGGGATGAAATCTTTTGTAAAAGAATTTTCCGAATTAACGTTCTTTTGATTTGCTGAACTTAATGGCTTCATCTCTTGAACAGGGTTCCAAGATTTATTAGCCCATACTTCCCACTTGATTTCAACGTTTTCGGGCTTGGCGGCTTTCTGCACGCTTTGAGTCAGATTTACGGTAATAGTAGCTCCGGCACTAGAGAGGACGTTCTTGCTGGCAATGTAAAACGTGTCGTTGAATCGTGGGGTTTCCCCAAGAGGGAAGAAGTCTTTGCTCAGGTCAATTTCATCGGTATTGAAAAAAGCCTGATCAGGGACGATCTCTACAGTTTCCTCGCGTACCAAACAAATTTTAGCTAACGATGGCAGATTTCCAGGCGCAATCCCTCTCAACCATTGGGCTTCTATACCTTCGAGCATTTTTGGCTTAGGAGGTTTGCAACCCTGTGCAGGAACGGTCACTGTAAGTTTTAATTCATTATTCTTAGCATCAGCAATTGGAGTTAATGACTGCCAAGTCTCGCCATCCCAATAACTCCACTTCCATCCTTCAACCAAGTTACCTGGATTAGCGATCGCCAGTTGAATTTCTTTAGAATCTACCGCCGTTGTCAGTTGGTCAGCAGCAATGTAGAGAGTATTGGGCTGCTCAAGTTCAAATACTGGAAAATCTGCGGCAACAGTCGTTGCGGTCAAAAGATGATCGCAGTACTTTTCGTTACGGTGAACGATCGCTGCCTGCAACTGCGATCGCACCACCACTAAATCTTCTTCCGTTTCAAACAAAACTTCTGTGTCATTCGATTGGGACACTGCTGCAATTTGGGTATATGCAGGGAGAATTGCATCAACAGTGCTGTCGTCTACCAAATAGGCTGTTAGAGGCACACGAGCAGGTTGAGGAGGCTGCTGTTGGGCACCTATTAAGTTGAGAAACGCCAGAAAATGCTTTTCAGGCACGCGGTTGAGGCGATCGCTAACCATTACCGCCATGCGCCCGACAATCCGAATCAGGGCAAGCCCCGCATCAGCTTTGTCTTCTGGAGGTACCCATTGGAGAGCATGAGTTAAACCTAAACTGGACTGAATTTCCTTTAGAAGCTTAATCTTTATTCTATCATCAATTGATTGATAAGATTGACGATCAAATGAATCTTTTAATAATTGACGGAGATTTTCTTCGCGAGGCGTAAAGCTATCTTTCACCTTATCAACAATCTGTTTTCCAGCCCAATCGAAAATACGAATGTGATATGAATCTTGATTTTGCCCAACGAGTACCAGCCCCCTTCCTTCCTTGGGAAAAGCAAGCTGCCTTCTAAGGTTCCTTAGAAGGTCTTTAACAGTGTTATCAATTGGTTGATTCTTAGCTTTAAGATCAAACGCCTGATCCAAAAGCTTACGCAGGCTTTCGTCTGGTAAAAGTTTTCCCTTTCCTGCGTCAAAAATTTGTTTTTTATCTTTATCAAAAATACGAATATGGTAAGAATCTTCAATCCTGCCAACAATTACCAAATTCGATCCTTCACTAGGAAGGCCGTTAATATTATCGAGGGTTCTCAAATCAATTTTGAGGGATTTTTCGATGGATTCTAGATAACTGTCGGAGGGTTCCCAGAAAGGAGATTTCAAAATCAGAAATCCATATCCGGTAAAACACTGGCTCAGCCACTCAGTACTAGCTACCAGTTCTGTATAGGTGCGAGGATCGATTTTGGGTGGGGGGATAGTCATGCAGTGAGGTTCAGTTCAGGTAGAAAGGGTAAACCAGATTAAAGCGATTGTTGGTTGTTCGCACTAAATAGCGAATGTCAATCAATAATCGATTGGGTTCCTCTGCATCGGGAATTGCCGTTACGTCCAATACATCAATGCGAGGCTCCCATTGAATTAAAGACTCCTGCACGGCACTGATGACCTGGCCGATCGCCGCGGCACTGTTGGTTGAAAACACTAGATCATGCAGGCTACAGCCAAAATCAGGACGCATCAACCGTTCCCCTCTGGCAGTGCTCAGAACCATCCGAATCGATTGGCGCACGGCTTCTTCATATTTAGCTAACTGAATTTGCCCCTTACCATCCAGCCTTACAGGCGAAGTCCAGCCGACTCCTAAAAAGTTGCTATCCATCGCTCACTTCACCTCCATTTGACTAGCCTTGACATTGACCTGGCTCCCCTGAGCATCAATCTCTACTCCCTTGCCCGACAAAGTTAGCTTGCCTTTCGCTTTAATCGTGATCTCACCCTCAGATTCAATGACGAGGCTATTGTTTTTGCTGGTGATAACAATACGATTTTTGCCCGTACGATCGCGAATCTCGACTTGTTCAGAACCCTCCGTGTCATCCAGCACAATCGCATGACCACTGCGAGACACGAGTTGGCGTTGGCTCACAGCAGCTTTGGGAGGATTTGCATTAGCGTTCCAAAGCGCACCCAAAACATAGGGCTGGTTTGGATCACCTTGCTCAAAGGCAACCAAAACTTCGTCGTCTACTTGGGGAAGGCAATATAGCCCCTGTTCTTTGCCAGCCATCGGAGTTAGCATCCGCACCCAGTCGCTATGATCTAACATCGATAGCAACGGCAGCTTCACTTGCACTCGTCCCAGTTTCTTTGGATCTTGGGTATTGGTTACGATCGCAATAGTTACCCCATAGATGCGATCGCTCGTCTCTAACGGTGTTAATAAACTGACCAGATCTCCTAAAGGCATTACGTCGCATTCCTCCTGACGCTGAACTCAGTGCGATACCCTTCCGAAATAGTATAGCGATGGTTGGTAGAAGTCACATAGTAGTTGCCACTAAAACGCTTCCCCAGTCCCTCAATTCTGATTACCCGACCGGCTCGCAGGGCTGCGTTGCCGTGACAGGAGCCTTCACCCGTGATGTAGCTCAAAGCCATACGATTGATTTGCCCTTGGGCAATAGCTTTAGCTTTTTCAGGTGTGGCTGCCGCCTGATCAATGACGGCATAAGCAGTTTTGCCAAATTCTCGGGCTGTGGTACTAATGCCACTGTTTTGCCCCATTGTTATAACATCACTAGCTGTAGCTTTGCCTACCACCGCTGGCTTTTTCTGCTGGGCATCCCACCCCCGAACTTCTACTTCATTTACCTGTCCCAGTGTGTTCAAGCGGGGGGAAAATTCCAGCAGGTCTGTTCGATGGAGCGTCAGTACTGCTTTCCCCTGAGGCTGCAAGGGGCGAAAGATTAATGTAGTGTCCTCAACCAGGATTTCGTACCCAATACGGGAGGCGCGATCGCGGATAAAGGCCAGATCAGTCTGATTGCTTTGCAACACGTACTCTAACGACTCTGAAGTACGACTGGCCCTTACGCTTAGTTTGGCAGCACTGGCAACTTGCTCCACAATAGTGCTGTCCCGCGTATTAGTGAATGTTCGGGTTTTAGTGCCTCGCATTAGTCGATGGCTAAAGTCATGCCCCCGGACAATCAATCGAGGAGACTGCTCTAAAGAAAACTCAGGTTCCAGCCCGGTAACTTCTCCCACCATGACGACTGCCGTCCGGTTGCCATAGCCAAACTCGACCTTGACTTCATTGCCCAATTCAAACTGAGCATCATCAGACCAAAGTACCTTTTGATCCTCTAGGTCCCAGTTGTTTAACTCCAGAGTAAACATACCCAATGCATCAATATCTTCTGAGACTTCTACAGCCAGTAAGCTGGTCTTCGCCTTTGTTTCTAGAGGGCGATCGCCGATCAGAATCTTGACTTTTGGAGCTAACTTATATGAAGCAGAGTTAAGTTGGGGCATGGCTAGCGTCCTCCTTGTGGAGGCAAGGGTGGTACGGTCAGCAAACTACCGACCTCTAACTTACGAGGGTTTACTAATCGATTAGTATTGGCAATGATTCGCCACAGGGACGAGTCGCCATATTCTTCCTGAGCAATGCTGCTCAGGGTTTCCCCTTGTTTGATAATGCGAATCGGATCATCAATAGGATTTTTCTTTTTCTGCTGTTGCTCAGGTTCTTCCCACTCTAGAAAGATGCAATTGAGGGTTGCTCGCACTGGCATACCCTCAGCGGTGAAGTGGGTAAAGGTTTGAGTAACTTGCTGAAGTACTCCTTTAAACAGTACCGATCCATTGAAATGTCGAATATTAGGTTTACCTCCCCATACGAGTTGGCAGAGTGGAGGCCGACCAAGCCTGGAGAGGGGATTAGTGAAAGTGAGGTTATAAATAGGGAGAGTATATAACCTAACATCTATGGCTTGTGCAGCAGGACTAATGAACTGATCTTTAGTTTTCTGAAGTATCGACGGGGTATTGTGATTGTTAAAGCGGTTTAGTAAATCGCTATTAGAATCGGGAGCACTGGTATCAAAAAAGAGGTCAACTGTAAGGCTAGCAGGTTTGTCATCTGGCACTAAGGCTTTATTGTCGCTGTTCCAACCAGACTTTACAATCGTTAATTGTTGGGGGTTATAAAGAACTGGTATTTCCTTACTAAATTTGTTTTTGCTTTCTTCTAGTTGAATCGTGAGCTTTTCTAATGCCATGTTCGTTGTCCTCTACGCTCGCGTTCTACCGTGAGTTTCCGCATCAGTTTTCGTTCCACTTGCTGAGTTAAGTAGCTAACATCTACAACTGGTGGTTGGGTTGGAGAGACTGTTGGGGTAGATAGTCTCTGAGCAGCAGGTTGAGCGTTAACACTAGGCGATCGCTCGGTTGACTGATGGCTAGAAGCGGTCGTGGGCAAATCTTTATTGATGGAGGGAACGTGGGTCGGCGCAGGGCGGGCAAACACCAGCGGCTGGGTTCGGTGTCCAAGTGCCTGAGAAGCAGACAATACAGCAGGGTTTTCTACCTTCACAAGGGGCAGTTCTTCCAAAAGTCGGGCTGAGGCAAGCGCTGAGCCTGCGATCGCAGTGTTTGGAACTGAACCAGTTGATGGCGATGTCACAATCGAAAGCGGTAGTTGATTGGTCACTGGCGAGCGCAGTTGAGGTGAAGTTGGCAGCACAGCTTGATTTTCTGCTTTAACCACCAAAGCTTTTTCTTCTGCTGGGGAAGATATGCCACTATTAAGTTTCTGCTCCTGTAAGGACGAGCGTGACGATGGGGTCACAATCGAAAGCGGTAATTGATTGGTCACTGGCGAGCGCAGTTGAGGTGAAGTTGGCAGCACAGCTTGATTTTCTGCTTTAACCACCAAAGCTT
>NZ_JAUBQX010000032.1:0-17161 GCF_036701505.1 Microcoleus sp. Pol11C2 | reverse complement strand
TTTCTTCTGCTGGGGAAGATATGCCACTATTAAGTTTCTGTTGCTGTAAGGGCGAGGGTGGCGATCGGGTAACGCTCGGAAGTTGAGGACGCTGGGATATGGAACTTGCACCCGCATTGACGCTTGGCAAAGCTGATTCTCTATTCTCAACAATCGAGGACAGGAGAGGTTTTGAATCCGATGGACTTGGTGGCAAAGGAGAGGTAACAGTCGAAGTGGCAGGATTCACCAATTTTGCTTGAATCACCAGAGGCAGGGATGACGGATTTGGTTCTCCATTGATAGGCTGCTGAGTCACGATTTGAGTTGAAGTCGTATGTTCACGCTCTATCCGCATCGATTCGCCAGCACCTTGCCGATTTGGATCAGAAGGATTCTGCGAGATAGCGCTTTGTGTTGCTGGAGCAATCCATTGAGCATAAACGATCGGTACATCGGGCACCTGGAGAGTTGATTGTTGGTTCCAGCGCTGTTGAAATTGATGCAGCAAACTAAGGCGTTGCTTCAATTGCCACGATCGCTCAAAAATTGCCATCGCCAGGGTGTCAGGAATAACACCAGGACAAACCAGTGGTTGCAATAGCCGCTGAGCTAGCTGTGGATTAAGGGCATCTTGCCAGGAGGTCTGAACCATAAATTTCAAGAATTAATCGCGTTTGTAGCGTCTTGGTTTAGCTTATTCAAGCCTGTTGTTGCCTGACCCCTGACTATGCGAGTGCGTTCACCGATTTCATTCCCAGCACGATTGACCGCCGCACCGCCAATATTACCAACTGCTTGAGAACCACCCAGACGACCGAGTTGATCGGCTGTGCGAAGGCTGGACAGTCCTTTACTTGCCATTGGAATGGTGATGCCCCGATGCACCAATTCAATTTTTTCGACAGCAACTTCCTGGGCACTACTATTAAATTGAGGTCCTGTCCATTTCACCGGATAAGCATCTTTGAAGTTCCACCACCTTACGGGCAATCGCTGGTGATCGAGCAGCATAATTGTACCGTTGCGTCGGCGGATTTTGCCTTGACACACATCGTCGTACCAACTCCAGAGTGTCCAAACGTCAGTCAGTCCTTTACTTAGGACCAACTTGGGATAAGTAATCCGAGTAGGAAAGTGATGGACATAATCGTTTTGTCCGCCTTCTTCGTAGGATTCAAGTTTGATTTCACTCTCTAATCCAGAAACTTCCATGAATCCGCCAGTCACTAGCCCGTCCAACTCCACCAGAAAGTTGTAAGGCATATACGGATTTAAACTCGCGCCTAATACATCGGAGGCGATCGCTGATATTCCCGTTAGTCCACGCATAATATTCTCTGCCTCTGTTATCTATCGTTCATCATTCAACTGCTGGTTAATGCGGGCAATTTCGGCTACCCATTGCTGCCGCTCCCTGTGTTCCATTCCCATCACCTCCTCATAGGACCAATGAAAGTGGTAAGCCAGGTAGGCAATTTCTTCCCGCAATCGATCCGCTGGATAGCCTACAACTCCCCCAAAGGAACGGTTTCTACTTGAAATTCACCCTGACAATGAGGGCAGGTTACCTGTAGGCGACTGTGACCGTTTTGGTTAATTCGTTGATAAAAGTCTTGTAAGAAAATCAAGTCGCCGGAGAACAAACCTTCAATTAGTTTGGGTGTAATGGGATGCACCGTTCCCAACTGGGTAATCACCCGCGATAGCAGAATGATGACCAGGTAACCAGGGTTGGATTGCACTCGCGGATCTCGCATCGGAGCGATCTCATCGTAGGCAGTGGATAGGCGCATGGTGCCTTCTCGGTGTAGAGTGCCTTCACTATCCACATAGCCCTGGGGCAGCACAAAGGAAAATTCAGTTTGTTGCATCGTCTGCTGCACAATCTCCTGCATAGACATTACGACCATTTATCAACGGTAAACCCTTCATGTACCAATTCCAGAGCTTCGATCGCCACTTCTTCAGACGTGGCATTAAATTCAGGTGCAGTCCAGGTAATCGGCCAGCAGTGTGACAGATTCCAGCGAATCTTTTCTTCGCCGCCATGGTTCAGCATGACGATAGAAATATCTCGACGCAGTGCAATGCCATTGGCGTTGGTTTGCCACCACTTCCACAAATCTTGATTATCTGTGACACCTCGACGCAGAGTGATGTTGGGGTAAGTCAGCATTCCACCGAGCTTTCGCATTGTGGGCGGGTCAGTACCTTCGCGGTAGTCCTGGGAATTACGGGTGCCTGCTAAACCACTGCACTCTCGAAATCCTGCGTAGATCAGACCCTCCCATTCGACGAAAAAGTTATATCCCATATAAGGATCGGCCTGGTGCGGGGCTCTAATTTTGTTGGTCGCGGGCATAGTCGTTCTCCTTAAATTAACGTCAGGACAAGCAAAAATGGGTTAGGAGGCAGCGATCGCAACGCCTGTTTCACCATGAATCAGTCGCAGTTGAATAAATTCATTAGGAATCGTCGGGGCAAATTCAATGAATGTAATGACTTCACCGCGATCGCGCACCTCTGGAGAATTCGTTTCCCCATCACAGCGAACTCTAAAGGCTTCATTGGGTGTTGCACCCTGGAGATGCCCTTGCTGCCACAGGGTTTGCAGATAGGCATTTAGTTCTCGTTCAATTCGTACCCATAGGCGGAAGTCATTTGGCTCGAAAGCGACATCTGCCAGGTTGAGAGCAATCCAGCGCCGAATAGTAATTGATAGGCGGCGCACATTCACATAGCGCCATTGAGGATCAGAACTGAGGGTGCGTGCTCCCCAAATGCGAACTCCCCGTCCTCGTAGACTGCGAATCCCATTAATCGGGCTATCAGAAAGTTGGGCTAACTGAGTTTGTTGCTCTCGGGATAAAGTTGCAACATCTAAGACTCCTTCCAAGGCAATGTTGGCAGGAGCGCGGGGAGTATTGGCGCGATCGCACGCTGCATACACTCCTGCTACATGACCACAGGGCGGCACAGCTTCCCTCTGTGGAGTTTTGAGCCAGGGACCATAGATGGCTCCGTAGTCATTACCCGGCTGTTTTTTGAGCAATTCTGCTCTCTCTTTAAGAGTATGCAGGTTCGACTCAAGTGGTGCATCGAGGATGGCAAAGCGATCGCTCGTCTCTGCACAATACTCTAAAATTTTGGCTTGTCTTTCCTGGTCAGTAATCCCTGGTGCACAGATCAGGTCTGCTGTATCCAGAATAGAATCCGCTGTTAAACCATTTTCTAGGGCTTGCGGCGAACCGTCTTCCAGCCACACCACAATGCACTCACGTCCGCCATTTTCAAAGAACCCCCGCACCGCATCAGCCATGAAACTGCCCGGTGTTTCAGAATCAAATTTTTCTTGAAACTGAGTCCAAAGATGCAAAACCTGGGGCTGGTTGGGTTTATATTGACAAGTAATATCACAAGTAATACCTTCTTTAGTAATACCTTCTTTATGAGGTCGTATTCCAAAAAAAGTAGGCACTCCTATCAGGGGCAGAACTGCTCTAGGCGGAAATACATCCTGCCAGTAAAGTCCCGGTAGCGAAGGAAGTTCGGTCTGCATTACTTCCCTCCAGACCACTGGCTCAACTCAAAGATGACAAATTCGGCAGGCTTAACCACGGCCACTCCAATCTTGACGATCAGTTGCCCGGCATCGCGCACTTCCGGTGGATTAGTTTCCTCATCACACTGGACGAAAAAGGCTTCTTCCGGTGTTGCGCCAAACAATGCCCCACTACGCCAAACCATCGTCAAAAACGCCGTGACGCTGCGACGAACTCTGGCCCAAAGTTCAGGACTGTTCGGCTCAAAGACAACCCATTGACTCCCTTCGTCGATCGACTCACGGAGGTAGTTGAACAAACGCCGAATGTTGACGTACTTAAATTCACCGTTTATGTCTCCACCCCAGGTGCGGGCACCCCAGACTAAAATGTTGCCATTCAGATTGCGAATACAGTTTACCCCCTGAGGATTTAGCCCATCCTGCTTAACGCGGGTAAGGGCGACTTGTAAGCCGATGGCTCCTAAAATGGCTTCATTGGCAGGAGCTTTGTGAACACCTCGCTGAGCATCAACTCGGGCATAGATTCCAGCAATATGACCGCTAGGCGGGACGTACTGCTTTTTATTCGTAGCAGGATCAAGGACTTGAATCCAGGGATAGTAGAGTGCAGCGTAATCAGATCCCCCTGGCATCCCACCTTCACCAGGTTTTGAGGATGTCATATCCTGAGGAGCATCGAAAATAGCAACGCGATCGCCCAACATCTTACAATGACTGGAAAGTTTCTCCAATACCGCGTTGTTGGTAGAACCGGGAGCTGCCACGATGGCAATTTCATCAATAGCAGCAAAATCTTCTAATGCTCCGTCGATGTTAGGTTCATTAGCAACCCAGGTCACAAAGCAGCGAGTGCCACCATTTCGGAAAAAACCATAAACTGCATGAGCCAGGTTGGATCGCCCTGCATCATTGGATTGCTCTGTGACAATTGGAAAATCACCGAAATATTTTTTGAACTCGGTAAAGTTAGTACATAGTTGCACCTTTCCAGCAGCAACAGATACTGGGTAATAATCCACTGTAATCTGTTGATCAGTAGCAGGAGCAGTTATAAACTTAAGTGTAGATACTTGTTTGTGCGGATCGTTATTAACCGTAAAAGCGGGAGAGGTCTGCTCTTGGTTACCCAATTTAATCTTTAGATTTGTTACTGTTAAATCGGTTGGGTAAGAGCTGAGAATAAATTCTGTCTTTTTGCCATCTCCCTTACCAACAACTTCGCCAACTACCTTTTGGAACCGATAATGAGAATCTGTGGTGGATGGAGAAGTGACAGAGGGAGCATCAGTAACATTACCAGTAGTAGCTGTAACTTCGGTGCCTCCAAGCTGGACAGGAATGAGTTTAGCTGCCTCAAGAACAACACCCGTTGAAGGGGAATTTTCATGGCTAATCATGCCAATAAAGCCTGCGGTGCTGGTGCCAACGCCTGCAATTGAGACAGCGCCAGACAATACTTCTTTGACGTAGATACCAGGGGAAAGATAAGTTGTCATTGTGGGTGATTCCTTAAGTAATAATTAGCTTAAGATGCCGTTGGTTCTAGTTGGCACTTTTTTGGTGAGTTGAATATCAGGAAGGGAGTGAACAGTGCCTCGGGAAAGCTCGATATCTTTTATCTCTACGTCATCATATCCAGGAGCAGAAATGTGAAGTTGCAGCTTGCGGGTAGAGGGATTATCTGGAGCCTCTAAGTTCAGAAGTTGGAACTTACCATCGCGATCACACTGGGTTCGTTCTCCACTGCTTTTCAATTGTACTTGTACATAAGCAACTGGGGCTATCTCCGATTTTTCTTCAGGTGCATTTATTGTTTTTCCTGAGTTAGCAACCTTGACGATATTTGTGACCTGTCCAATGATGCCAGTTGTGGTCAGGATTAAATCAATCCCTGATGGCTTCTCTCCATCTACGATTGTGACAATCGCTTTAGCCGATTGGAGAATGGTTGCTCTTTGGATCTGCGCTGCTCTCACAGTGTAATTGCCTGGTGGCAAATCCATAAAGTAGAAAGAGCCATCGACCGCTATAGGGGTGCGATCGGGACGAGCAGGTAAAGACTCCCAGTTTTGACCGTGGCTAAGGGATTTCAGGTATAACCGATGTTGAAAACTCGCAGGAGCATCAATAATTTCTACTTGAGCTTGTTGGACTGGCTGGGGTAAAAGCGTCCAATTATCCTCACCCTGCAACTTGAACCCGATCGCGACTCGACCATAAATTGCAACTCGATGAGTAATAGGAGGACTGATGGGTAATATTCTAGTCATTGCTCTCTCCTAAAATTAGAGAGTTCATCACCAATGGCAGCTCTTGTACACCTGTATTCACAGGCATAGAAAGGGTGACGGTGTAGTTGAGGGTTGCTTTGGGCTTTCCTCCCATAGCTTGCCAAAACTCGCCCAAGCTTTGCAGCTTTGCCTGTCCCAACACTGAAGTTCTTAAAGGGAGATCACTGTCTGCCAGTGTTCCAATCAATACAGTTGGTGGCAAGCTAGAATAGCTCATCAATACCTGCATCACTTCACCTAAAATCGTGTGTTCTGTTATATAATCTTTAGAGTCACTTGTCCAGCAGGTGATTAAATATGAACAATCGATTCGTACCAAAGGTGGCTCTCGCGCTGCGGTTCCATCGTTTTGCCGAGCCACAGACCAACTGCCACTGCGGAGTTCTTGGTTTTCTCGAATATCGTAAAGAAACAAATTAAGCGCCGGAGGCGTAACCAGAGACTCTATAGGCGTCACAAAAGTGATTGCGATCGGCGTTGTAGAAACACTATCTCCAAATCGATTAGGCAATTCAGCTTTTAGAAATTCTTCAAGCGTCCGATCTAGATCATAAAGCATTTTTAACACCTATGGCCTATTTATGAATTAGCTTAAACATCCCAAGTGAGCTACTGCTTATTTAAAAAAAATAGTTTGCTCAGTTTAGATTATTAATTTCATGCTCCCATACAAATTAAACCATATTTACCATACTTAAATACAAACTAAACATTTCTTATTTAAGTTTAAAAAGCTAAACAATTCTTCATAATTATTAATACCTATATTCTCAATCTATGTAATGTTGTTTTTTGGGTTGGTATTTCAACGTTTGCTAGCTGTTTGGGGTAGGTAGTCGAAGACTTCATTCATGATGGGTTTGCCCATCTTTTGATATTCGCGGCAGATCGCCTGTTCAATATGGGAAATCTTTACGTTGGTTCCTTCGTTGGCAGCCAGGAATGCAGCGGCTAGGGCAATGTTACGAATGTTTCCCCCAGTTACATCAAACTGTTTAGCTAAAATACTCCAATTAATTTCTGAGTCGAGGGGCAAAGACTGGGGCCAAATATTCTGCCAAATCCGAGATCGTTCTTGAATCGATGGTAAAGAAAAGTCCACAATGAACCGTAAGCGTCGGGTAAACGCCTCATCCAGATTGCTCTTCAGATTGGTCGTAAGAATGGCTAAGCCTTCATAGGCTTCCATTTGCTGCAATAAGTAGCCCACTTCTATGTTGGCGTAGCGATCGTGGGAGTCTTTGATTTCGGTGCGTTTACCAAAGAGAGCATCGGCTTCATCGAATAGGAGGATGGCGTTGGTGCTTGCTGCTGCGGTGAAAATCTGGCTGAGGTTTTTCTCGGTTTCGCCGATGTATTTGCTCACGACTTGGGACAGATCGATGCGGTAGAGGTCTAGTTGCAGGGACTTAGCAATGACTTCTGCTGCCATTGTTTTGCCAGTTCCGGGTGGACCCGCAAACAGGGCGTTAACGCCTTTGCCCAGAGATAGTTTGCGATCGAATCCCCAGGTTTCAAATACAGTACGCCGATGTTTCAAATGGATGCAGATTTCTTGAAGCTGTTCAAACTGCATCGCTGGCAGCACTAAGTCTGACCAATCATAGCGGGGTTGGATGGGCTGGGTCAGCTTGTTGAGATGATGTCCTGATTGGTTCTGAGCAGCCTGAAACAACAATACTTCGATCGATGCAGGCTCCAGTTCATAGGCTAGCTGGTTTTGAGCGGTGGCGATCGCGCTTTGAATTTGTGTGGGGGTTAACCGAAATCGATCGGCTACAGTCTCAATGATGCCCTGCTCGACGGTTAGCCCCGCAATAGCTAAATGGGTTTTCCAGCACTCAAGGCGATCGCTAAAGCCAGGAACCGTAAGGGAAATCGTCACCATGCCTAAACTGCGATCGGCGGAAGGCTGCCAGGGTTGACGACCCGCAACAACGATCGGGGTATTGCTTTCTGCTAGGAGGTTGATCAAAAAGGGATACAAGTGATTAGTGGTGTCCTGATGTAGGCTATCAACTGGGTGCAGATAGAGGACGGTATTTTGCAACCAGGCATCTCGTCCTAGCCGCTGTAACCGTTGCCGGAATTGTTCGGGTTGCCGAATCAAGTCATCTAAATCGACGGTTAGTAAGGCGTGACTTAATTGGTGGGCAAGTACCTGAGCAAATTGGTGAGATGTGACGGCATCGGCACTTTGTAGGTAGAGCCGGATCGGTTGGGTAGAGGAGAAGCTTTGGGCAATGGCACTGATTTGCTGCACCAGCGGGGCAGGCAAGTTTGTCTGTTCTGGGGGAACAGTTGCCAGAATGAGTGAACAACTGCGGCTGAGGTCGGCATCTAGTCCCGTTTCATTCAGGAGATAGCGGACGATCGCTGGGTCAAGGCTAATTTCTTGCGCTAGCAGGGAGGGCTGGTTGGTGGCCTGGGGTGGGGAAAGTTGCAGCAGATCGTTATCCAGCAACGGGGCAGTGGGGGCAAAGTGCGATCGCTGTTGTAGTTTCTCTGCTGCATTGGTACATAGTAAATTCAGAACCAGGTTGACGCTGGGTCGAACACTGCGCCCATCCTGCTGTAAGTAGGCGTAAATTTGTTCATAGCGGCGATCAAGTTCAAGGGCTAGAGCAATCAGGATCGCGTCTAGGTCAAACGCAGATAAGTCAAACTGCTGTTGCAGCAGCCCTAACCGGGAGGAAGGCTGGATCTGACTGGAGGGCATTTCCGTTGATTGGGCGGGGCTGTAGCGGGGATAGCCAGGAGGAAGGGCAAGTTCGGTTTGAGGGGGACTATCCCCCTTCTGAGGCGCTGAATTGGATTCCTGATTACCGCCACTATGCAGGCTTTCTGCCAAGTGTAAGCTGCGATCTAGCAACCCATCTAATAGGTGGAGAGCGGGCAACAACTCGTCTAGAGGCGATTTGGAAACAGATGGCATACTCTGAGTTATGATTGATAGAGTTTACAGGCTAGCTCAAAACTTCCGTTTATCCTGACATAGTTTCGTTTCATGCTAAACATAGGAATGGCTGCTCTTAATGAAACATTTTTGGTATCGCCAGTTCAGAAGTCGGGGGTAAACAATTGGCATCAGTAAGAGGTTCAGATCATGGGAAAGTCGATCGCCCTTCAAGGAAACGTGGTTGCTGTGCCAGGTGCAATGCCTTACCCACCCGCACAAACTGGAACCTGGACGGCACTGCCAGTACAGGTGAAGGCATACCCCAAGTTGAAAGTGGGCGGTCAATCTGTGATCTATGAGGCGGAATGTAAGTTTATGTTTACAGGGGTTCAGACTACTGCTTCTGGTTCAGTGACGGTAACGGGGCAGGAAACAGTGAAGCTGACGGCAAAGAGTACCAAGTTGCAAAAGAAGGTACTGGTGCAAGGGGATATGATGCAAAGTACCTATGGCAACCAGTTGAAAATTGTAACGACGAGCAAAGTGAAAACGGCTTAAAGGTTTAGCAAATTTTCTTTTTTGCTGGGGGCGATCGGGCGTAGGATTAGAATGTTTAGCGCTAGGGCACAGGGCAGATTTTAGTCACTTTTATTGAGAGCTGTAATGATGAGAGTTTTGCACCAGAGCCGGGGGAAGGCGCACGCAGCAGCGTTCTCGCTGGGGGAAATGACGACTGCCTCGCGGGTGGCAAAACAATCGGAAGAGAGGGCTGGGTTTGAGCCAATCCACGATATCTCTCAACGACCGCAGTTTCCAGGGTTGTCGGGGGAGTGGGGGATGCCATCGTCGCGGATGCAGATTCAAGCAAAGATGATCGTTGGGGAAGCGGGCGATCAGTACGAACTGGAAGCCGAGCGTCTTGCTCCTCAAATCGTTCACCAGATTAATACACCAGGGTTTGGGAAACCATCGCAAACCTCCGAGCCTGAAATCCAGAGTGATCCTCCGTCGAGACGATTAAAAGCATTGCAACCAACCTTACAACTCAAAGGTGAAAGTGCTGAGAGTGCAGTATCTCCTGCCATTGAATCTGCCATTAAGCGTAGTGCCCGCGGCGGAGGGCAACCACTAGAGCCTGGATTGCAAAATCGATTTGGACACGCAATGGGAGTGGATTTGCAGGGGGTGACGGTGCATAGGGACTCGATAGCAGATAGCCTCAACCAATCCATTCAGGCTGAAGCCTTTACCACAGGGCAAGATATTTTCTTTAGGGGGGGAGCCTACAATCCAGGGAGCCGGGAAGGGCAGGAGTTGATTGCGCATGAGTTAACCCATGTAGCGCAGCAAGGAGGAGGACAGTACGCCACTATTCAACGAGAAAAGATACATCAACCAACGTCAATTACTCCACTGAAAGATGTAGAGGAGGAGTCTACAAAAGGCAGCGTGTCTTGGATTGAGGTACAACCCGGCGTATTCGCCTATGGAGCGCAGTCAGGAACCTACCCGACGCATAACATGACGGCGCATTACCACAAACAATATAAAAAAGACCACCAAGGCCAGGACACAGCGATGGGCTGGACGATATTAACAGGGGCTCATGGGCATATTGGAGGACAGGAGGTGGAAGTTGATGAATACGGCGATACAGTCTGGGTAGGCGGCTACGCAGATCCGGGACACACACAGCAAGACCGCGATTACGTGGCAGGGAGTGATACCTATCTCGGTAAACCGGTACATCCGGGCGACAATTTCGACGTGATAGATATAATTGAAACCCGACCGCAGGGCCGGGGTACAGTAGAGCACATAAAAACATTAATCAGTGACGCAAGAAATGCAAATAGGCTGGTGATTTTAAATTGGTGTTATTCGATAAGTGCATTCCAAACTCACGGAATGTCAGAGGCTTCGCCAGCAGCGGCAGAACATTCTCTTGCGACATATAAAATGCCAATCAATGAGTACCATACTCAATTTTGGACTTAGCTGAGCAGTCAAATTTAGTTCAGGGAATGCAGCAGAAATAATGCGGCCATTTTCACGAAATTGCTGTAATTCGTATTCTCCATCCACCAAAGTGCAAACGGTGAAGGTGGGTTGTTTAGGTGAACCAATGTAGCGCCACCCCCGATACCTAGCTAATCAACAATCCAATACTCTTCAATACCAAACGAACGCTTCATAGTCTCCCAACTTGACAAGGTAATCATCGCGCCAATTGGTTGAAACCACTTCTACCACCAGTTTGATCGATCAACTGAACGTGATAACCGATTCCCGCTCCCATCGAGGTTCATCCAAAACGATAATATCCGGCTCATAGCCGATGTCATTCGAGATTTTAACGATACATTCTCTAGGAATAAAATAAAACAGTCTCAACATTTGTGCTGCATTATTTGGGACTCATCCTCAAAATCATCCCGAAACTCATTTAGCTTTTACTCAGGCAATGGTGCAAAACAGCCCCGATGACTTCTACACCCTGAAAAAAGCCCTTGAAAAACACTATGAAACGCTTTCCATTGAGCAAATTCTCTCCTATCTCCGGTTAAGCGGTTGGGATGCCGCCATTTTTCTAGACTGTTTCCCTACCATCATAAATCACCTTGAGGATATTTCTTCATCTATGCAGGAGGAACTCTTTTGGGCTGTGCAACACATCTGGGATATCTACTACCCGATCGGTGAACAAAGCGATCTTGCCTTTTACCTCGGGATGCTACTCTACAGCATTGAATACTTCCCTGAGGCATTGGAATACCTGCAACACTCCCGCCAACTCTATGGTGACGATCCCAACACCATGTACAACATGGGAATGTGCTACTACCGCTTGCGCCAACTCGATCGGGCGATCGAGTGCATGACGCAAACACTCGAACAAAACCCTGAGTTTGAACCTGCTAAAGCCATGCGGATCAAGCTCAAGGCAGAAGCGAACCGCATACATAGAACCACCTAAGGGGAGCGAGTGCGATCGCCGTTGTGGTACCCCATCGTCAATAATCTAGTCAGGGCGATCGCTAGAGTCCAACCGCCAATATTTGCTCCGCAGTCAAATTTAGTTGAGGAAATCATCTTTTCCGGTGTAGGAAAGCATGGAAAGACTGGCGATCGCTCCTTTGACTCGATCGGGTTCACGGCGTTGTCACCCCGTGAAGGGCGTAGGCTGCGTCGAAGATCAGGCAAATTAAACGAGCAGGACTTAAAAGACATCCTAGAAGATATGCTTGCAGAGCGTAGAAATAGCCAGAAAGGTAAAATTAATTACGGTATTCTTAAGAGCAGTTACTTGTCATTTGCGATAGAGGATGAAGCAGAAATAGCAGAACTCTTTGCACAGTTACGGGTTTTTCAAAGCTCATAAACCCATTTACAAATTCATAATTTCTTTGGCCTTTTTGTATAATCTTTCTCCCCAATCTTCAGTAGAGCTACTGGTATGTTTAGTCAGAGCGAAGACCAACCCATCTATTTCCCCTTGGAGCTTTTCAAATACACTACGTTGCCATCCACCTTGAGGGAGTAAAGCTTGAGTAAACAGTCTATCCAGAATCTCCTCATGTTGTGCTTTAACATTTTGTGTGGATAGGGAAAAAATCAGTGTAGAAATCGAGAAATTATCAGGTCTACCAAACTCCAGTATCCAGCAAGAACGCAGCCCTGAGCTTTCCAGCTTTACCAGAGCAAACTTTCTAACGCGATCGACTATTTTTGCAAACGGAGTTTCTTTAGCCAACTCTCGCACTTCCCAAGTAACTGAGATATCCCAATGCCTCTCATCAAGAAAGCGGATAGCTTCGGCAAACTCATCCAGCCCATCGTCTGTTGCAATAAAGATATCCATCGGCGAACGGATGGCAAATTCGGCAGGCGGATTTTGCCCACCTACTCCTGCATCAGCAACATTAACGATTTGGCTTTTCAAAAGCGGTTCCAAGTCTTGATTGTCAACACCATTTGAGACATCAGCAGTTGGCTTTGTAACAGTGATGGAACTTGCCCCTGTTTGAGTAATTTTGAGCTTCTGCTTTTCAATAATCGAGCTTCTCAAACGAGGAAGGTTACGGACTGGCTTTGAAGTAGCAGGAGGGCTTGCTTCAATTTCAATTAAGTTTTCCTTAACTGCTTTGGGTTTTCTCTGTCGCTTGGTGACAGGTTTTTCAACGTATTCTCGCTTTTTGATCCCAGGATGGGTAAACTCAAGTTCTGAAAAAGGTAGCGATCGCGCAGGTGCAACTTCCAAAATTTGCTGAACCCATAAAATTTGCCCCGTTAGCAGACCTCTAACGTGCCAAGTAGAACTAAAACTTGGTAAATTGGTCATCAGTGGTATCGAAGTATTCCAATTTACCTGTGAGGCTTGGCTGAGGCGATCGCGATACACCCGATCCCATGCAGAGCGAAACGATGAGTCATGCAACAACCGCGCCACACAAAAAGCAAAAGGTTTACTTAAGACTTTTTTAGCTATATCTTGGGAAAAATCTAAAAATATTTTTCTGTCGATAATTTCATTTCGAGTAATTACACGCTCAAAATAGTTGGGTTCCAATAATCCAAACGCTAATGTTTTATTTGGAACCAAAAAAGCTCGAATACACTCTAATACAGGAAGGACAAGCGTAATACCTTTTTGGGTTTGAAACTTGAGGCAATACTCTGCTAGATTACTTTCGCCTTCAAGCAGATAATGGGCTATTGTTGGGATGTCTGCTGCCTTTGATAATGTAGCAGAGGATGAATCAGGTATAACCAGCTTAAAGACCTTGCCCGTCGATTCATTCCAAATAGGTTGCCCATTTTGAAAAACTTGCCCCAATCGCAGCCAAGAGATTAACCCCCAAGGAAAATCCACCTCTCTGAATTCACCTGACTCTTGTTTGAAGACCGCAGTCGTGCGCCATTGCCGATGGGTAGACTCTCGCCAGGGCGATCGCAGCCACCACAGAGTAACAAATTCATCTTCATCAAAGGGCCATTCGCTGAGGCGGACAATCTCTGCCATGTTGGTGCGGGATCTGCTTTAGAACATCCAAAGCTTCATTAATAGCATTTTGTACAGATGGTAGCAATTCCACCTCTGGACGTAGCCCTGCGCGACGAACAAGCTGCCATCTTTGCGGACAAAAACCCTCTTGGCGGTAACACTCTACCACCCATTGAATTCGTCGCACTGCAAAGGTTTCTCGTGTTTCAACTAAATCTGCTAGAATTTTTGCTGTTAAAGGTAGCTTATCAAGATGTTTCTGGATTAGGGCCAATTGACCCAGTTCTCTAGCGATCGCCGCAGTTGTAATCTGCGTTGGTTTTCCTACTTTACTATAAAGATTTGCCGCTACCAGTTTGATTGACTCAGCCAATTCAGTATCTCGACTTTCCCAATCCACACGAGCAGGAGGAGGCGCTTTCTGCTGTATAGCTGGCAGATGGGCTTCCAACCATTCGGGATCGTGCCTTAATAACCAGGTGTAAACTCGTTGGAATTGCTTGCGTAAGATATTCCTTCCGGCTTCAGGGTTATTTTTTCTGGCAGTTAGCCATTCTGAGCGATATTTCTCTAAAGTAATTTCTGGAACTGGCTGCTTTTTGCTTTCACTACCAACTAATTTCCTTTGACTCTGATTAGTTTGCCGCTTACTATGGCGGGGAAAATCTAGAGATAGTGCTGCAGCATGGAGTTTGACAGTAGTTGGATCGACACCTAGCTGACGAGATATTCCTCGGAGGCTAACAGTTGGGTCTTGCCAAAGTTCTCTAAGGATATTCTCCCATATAGAACCGAAAGCTCTGATTTTAGTAATGCGTAATCGATCTTCTTCTGTCCGATCTGGCCCAGTACGGCAATAACTAAATCCACAAGTACAGCAAAAAGTGCCTATTGGTTTACCATGCTCTTGACTGTAGGTGATTTCGCATTCTTCAATTACAGGCTGGCGGAAATGGCTAGCAGTCCGATTTAGACATAGCCAAGGCCCTGTCCCAAAGGGTTTAAATTGTTTGGGAAGTTTAAAGAATGACTCGGCATTATGATCCAAAAATTGAATTAGTAGCAGGTGGCGTAATGGATGCTGAGAACCTTTTGGCGCTCGCACTAAGCGCAACAACCAGCTATGTTCGCTTTCTGTATCAATTTCACACTGAAGTCTTTGTAGTAGCTCATCTGGATAGAAGCGTTTAAACTCTTCTAGCAGCTTACTCACTCTTACCCTACCGCTATAAGTTGCTAAGTCGCGCTCTGCCAGCAACTCTCGGTAACGTTTGAGTAGAATCGTTAATCCTGGCGGCGAAATATGTTCTTCTAAAAGCCAAGTAGCATTTTGAGCAATCTTTAATAGGATATTGTGATGCGAATATTTTAGAGTATATGACTGAGATTTTGGTAACTTTATTCCTTGCTCTGCTGTAATAAATTCATGGCGAGTAGTAGGATTCTGTACCCGAACTTGGCTATCAACTAACCGAACTTGGTGCTGAGGACAAATTTCTACTCCTGGTATTTGATGAAGACGATGCCAGTAGGACTCACTAAATTGCTGTTTATCTTCTTGAACGCATTCAGGACAAAACCTCAACCATTCTGGAGGCTGAACTACACTAGCCATTAATCCAGAACGCATATGAATAGCTGGGCCACGCGAACCTTCCATATCGGCCCCAAGTTGTCGAAATTGTTTGGGATGGAGAAAAGGGGCAAAGAAGGGTAGTAGGGTATGTTGATTAATTAATCTTTCAACTGTGTAGGGACTTCCAGCAGGTAATGCTGAGGCAAGATTTCTCAGATTGCTAGGAAGATCGACAACTGCGATCGCAGCTTCATCACCAAACAATTCCCGAAGGGTATTTTTCTTATTAGGATACTGAACTCGTTCATGGAAACGAGCGCAAACACTATAAAGTAATTCATCAGGATAAGGATCGGGAAAGCAGCCAATCATTAGCCCACCTCCTCTAGTAAATACTCAGTTGCCGGACGAATCAAACCTGCCTGTTTGAGAGCCTCATAGGCAGTGAGCTTTTGTTTCTCTCCTATCGCCGCAATTGCAGGTAAGCTCTCTGCAGCTAAATTTTTCTTTTTGCGCGTTTTAGAAGTCTTGGGTGGAGTCTCAACAGTCTTTGTTACTGTTTCAGCTTGAGAAATTGCCTTAGTCGGTGATGATTCTTTAGCACTCGATACCTTTCTGGTTCTAGTCAATGCTTCGAGTTGTTCAGCCTTATTCAGCTTGCTTTGGGCTTCTTGCAAAAAGGAATCTAAATTAATGGGGTACACATCTTCGACAGTATGCAGTATCCGAGTATCACCTGTTCTCAGGGCTTGCAGGATAGGATTAGCCATCCGCAAACTTTCCTGAGCAGCCAAGCGAATTCCCTGTGCAGTTACAGCTTCTTCTCCAGAGGCGATCGCCCGAACTTGCGCTAGCATATATACTTTAACGGCGAAATCTGTAATCCCTTGAGTAACATCATAAAGAGCATCACTTAATTCTGGTATTAAAGGAGATCGTTGCTGCACGTACTGATATCCCCATAAGCATTCCAGAAACCACTCCCAAGTTTCGTCCTTTTTTATTCTGTCCCAAACAAGATCGCCCTGTCCTGTACCCCTACGAGTTTGTCGAAATTCTCCGCTTAAAACAGATATAGCTTTGTAAGTGCCAACCAATACGACAGGTAATCCAATCGTATTGATTAATTGGACAAAAAAGTTTAGCATCTTGCTAGAACCGCCACTTTTAGCTTGACTGAGGTGTTGAATTTCATCAATAACCAGCACGCCAATCGAGTGCAAAGAAGCGACAAGCGCCATGCGAGGTAATAGTTCGTCTACAGTTTTGCGCCCACCCGCATAATTGTCGTAGTAACGAGTTCCTAATAAGTCATCTACAGCTTGGAAAAAGTTTAAGCATAGCCCCTTAATAGAGCCATCAAAGGGGCAATCTAACTTGAGCCAAACGATTTGGGTAAAACTGAAATCATTCTCACAGTAACGATTGTGGAGAATTACCTGTGGATACAGCGACAAAATTGCCTCAATAGAAGTGGTTTTACCCACTCCACTAATTCCAACAATAGTGAACCCTGTAGCTGTTGAACGCGAAGATTGACGGGTTGTTTTTAAAGATTGAATCCTGGCTTGAACATCTCCCCAAAATCCTGCTAATGCTGGATTTCGTGCCTGATATCCCACTCGGATCATGCGCGAGAATCGCTGCTCTAAATCAAAGTGAATAGGCAGTGGTGCAAAAAACTGGAGTGCGTTCTGAATTAAATGCAGACGAAGGTGAGCAGGCATACTGCGTTGTTCTTTATCATATTCCGGGTAATACGCCAATATAGCAATCCTAAATGATTTTCTATACCTAGAGCAATCCTAATTAATTTTATCCGTGCAATTATATTGATGTATTT
>NZ_JAUBQX010000031.1:80221-80736 GCF_036701505.1 Microcoleus sp. Pol11C2 | reverse complement strand
TTACTCTTGCCATTGGTAACACTTCTCAAACAACTACTGACGCTGCCACACTTACTTTTACCTCACTTAATTGGAATGCACCACAAACCGTAAATGTCACGGCAGTTAATGATAACAGCGTCGAAGGAAACCATACAGGAAATATTACTCATACGGCAACTTCACTAACGGATACAAATTACAACAACATTGCCGTCGCTTCGGTAACAACTAATATCACTGATAACGATACTTCAGCCATAACAATCACTCCCACTTCTACGAATGCTACAGAAGGCGGTACAACTGGTACTTACACAGCAGTTTTAACATCACAACCCACAGCCGATGTTAATCTAGCCATTGGCAACACTTCTCAAACTAATACTTCAGCTTCCACACTCACCTTTACTTCAGCTAACTGGAATACACCGCAAACCGTAACTGTCACGGCTGTTAATGACACATTAGTGGAAGGAAGTCATACTGGAAGTATTACTCATACCGCCACTTCAACGGATACAAATTATAGCGGC
>NZ_JAUBQX010000031.1:0-80121 GCF_036701505.1 Microcoleus sp. Pol11C2 | reverse complement strand
GCAAACCGTAACTGTCACGGCTGCTGATGACACATTAGTGGAAGGAAGTCATACTGGAAGTATTACTCATACCGCCACTTCAACGGATACAAATTATAGCGGCATTGCCGTCGCTGCTGTCACAGCTAATATCACTGATAATGATAGTGCAGCAATCACAATCACTCCCACTTCTACAACAGCTACAGAAGGCGGTACAACTGGTAGTTATGAAGTAGTTTTAACATCACAACCCACAGCCGATGTTAGTCTAGCAATTGGCAACACTGCTCAAACCGCTACTTCAGCTTCCACACTCACCTTTAATTCAACTAATTGGAATACACCGCAAACCGTAACTGTCACGGCTGCTGATGACACATTAGTGGAAGGAAGTCATACTGGAAGTATTACTCATACCGCCATTTCAACGGATACAAATTATAGCGGCATTGCCGTACCTGCTGTCACAGCTAATATCACTGATAACGATAGTGTTCCCACACCCGAACCCACGCCAACTCCGACACTAGAGGTAACACCAACTCCCACGCCAATTTCGACACCAGAGGTAACACCAACTCCCACGCCAATTTCGACACCAGAGGTAACACCAACTCCCACGCCAATTTCGACACCAGAGGTAACACCAACTCCCACGCCAATTTCGACAGCAACTCCTACACCAGAGGTAACATCAACTCCCACTCCAATTCCTATAACAACTCCTACACCTACACCGACACAGACGCCAATTCCTCTAGCAGATCCGACACCAATTCCTACAGCAACTCCTACCCCAGAGGTAACACCACCTCCCACACCTACACCAGCGGTAACGCCTGACTCAACTTGTTTTTGCGATCGCATTCCTCGCCCCGATCTCAATCAACCCAATGCCACCGATAATGTAATTAATGGCAATCCTAATATCCGAATAGGCACTAACCAAAATGATGCTTATTATGGCAACAATTCCTCTAGCTTTTTTGATGCTTTGCCAGGGGATGATAACTTATTTGCTGAGGACGAAGGCGACACACTGAATGGCAATGAAGGTAATGATTTTATTGTCGGTGGTACTGGCAATGATTCCCTCTTTGGTGGCAAAGATAATGATATTATTCTCGGTGGACGAGGGGAAGATGTAATTCGGGGAAATCAAGGGAAGGATTCTCTGAATGGGCGAGAAGGAAATGACCTGATTTATGGCGATGCTGGTAATGATTTTATTCAGGGTGGCAAAGAAAATGATACCTTATACGGGGGCAAAGACAATGATATTCTACTGGGGGAACAAGCACAGGATTTATTGTTAGGACAAGAGGGAAATGATACCCTGTGTGGAGGCAGTGAGAATGATACACTCCTTGGAGGCAAAGGAAATGATATTTTGTCTGGGGTTGGTGGATTTGATAGTTTACTAGGGGGGGTAGGAAATGATATATTTGTCTTGTGTCCTGAAGTGGAATTTAATCTAATTGCAGATTTTACTAAGGGGGAAGATGCGATCGGATTGTCAGGAGGATTCACCTTTGAGCAGTTCCAGATTACACAGGGAAATGATGGAACATTGCTGACGATTAAGCAAAGTGGAAGAACACTTGCGAATCTTGTGGGTGTTAATGCTTCGCTAATTACTGCTCAAGATTTTCTCTTAGTTTAAGATAGCGAATTCTAAGGATCGCGAATTAAATAATTTACACAAGGAAAGTGGGGTGTCCTGCCCGCCCTTTTTGGACGGGCGGGACGCCCATCCCACAATCACAATTAAAATGGTAAGTTATTTAATTCACGATCCTTAAGTTAGTAATTCATTAGACCTTTGGCAAAAATAATTAGGACGGGCAAGATGCCCATCCCACAAGAAAAAATAACTCTTGTGGGATGGGAATCTTGCCCGTCCCATCAATTGATGAAAAGGATTTTTGCAAGAGGTCTACTATCTAAAATTTGGAGATGTTCCAATTCCCCATTAAAACCCCAGAAATCATTTTCGGCTCCCCTCTGGTATTTTTGCCCGTATCATACCCTAATTCAGCAACGCCATTATATCAAGTAGGGAAACGGCACTGCCGTGTCCAAGGCGTGTCTTAGCATTAAACCCGCAGTCCCCGATTAATTTCAACCCCTGCCAAAATGCGGAATTAACCGCCTGCAACTAATAAGAATTAAAAAAAACTAACACTTTTGGAAGATGCCACAATATTTATCTATGATCAAAATATAGACATTTGTCTAAACAGTGCATTAAACCCTTTCTGAAGTGGCGAAATATTCTAATCAATACCAAAAAACAATGCAATTTCTACCCAAAACAATCCCCGAAATTCAACCAGAAATCATATCAGTTAAAGAATCACCGCCAGAACTTGTTACTTTCGATGTCGGCGGGATGAAATGTGCCGGCTGCGCGAAAGCTGTGGAACGCCAACTCATGCAGTATTCAGGCGTAATTTCAGCTTGCGTTAACTTAGCCGTAGAAGTCGCGACGGTTGAGTGTCAACCGGGGACTGTCGATGCAGAGGCTTTAGCGAAAAAGTTGACTGATAATGGATTTCCCTCTCAGTCTCGTTTAGGTGAAAATCAGCGGGAAGCAGAAGCGGCAACAATTGAACGGCGACAGCAAGAAATTCGACAGCAAATCAACCAATTGACGATCGCCCTGATCCTCATTATTCTATCGGGTTTAGGTCACGTACTCGGCACAAAAGCCCCACTTCTCAGCAATATTTGGTTTCACTGGGGACTCGCCACCCTAGCTTTGCTGCTACCAGGTCGCCCGATTATCGTTGACGGGTGCCGCAGTTTGTGGCGAAATGCACCCAACATGAATACTTTGGTAGCTTTAGGCGCTGTCACAGCTTACACGGCTAGCAACGCGGCGCTGCTGTTTCCACGGATGGGATGGGAGTGCTTTTTTGACGAACCGGTGATGCTGCTGGGCTTTATTTTGTTGGGCAAAACTCTCGAACAGCAAGCCAGACGGCGCGCTGCCTCTGCTTTGCAAGCTTTAATTGCATTGCAGCCGGCGAAAGCCCGCTTAGTTGATTTTAAACTTTCGAGTTTAGATTTGCGATCGGAAGAATTGCCTTTAAACTCGACATCAGAGGTCTACGATCCACAATACATTGAAATTCCCGCCGATCGCGTCCGAGTCGGAGAATGGCTGCAAGTTTTGCCAGGGGAAAAAATACCCGTAGACGGTGAAATTTGCGAAGGCAAAACAACCATAGATGAGTCGATGCTGACTGGCGAATCAATGCCGGTTTTGAAGCAGCCAGGAGATACTGTTGCGGCGGGAACTATCAATAAATCCGGGGCAGTTGTGATGCGGGCAACTCGCACCGGTAAGGAAACAACTGTAGCTCAAATGGTGGCTTTGGTGCAGGCAGCTCAAACTCGCAAAGCGCCGATTCAAAATTTAGCTGATACTGTGGCGGGATATTTTGTGTATGGGGTAATGGGGATATCGGTTTTAACTTTCCTATTTTGGTATTTTGCCGGCACTCATATTTGGCCTTCTGTGCTTTTAGGACACGGGGCAATGAACATGGGACACGGGGCAATGAATATGGGAAGTGAATTGCCAATTATTCATTATCAATCGCCTTTGCTGTTAAGTTTGAAATTGGCGATCGCAGTTTTAGTCATCGCTTGTCCTTGCGCTTTGGGACTGGCTACCCCAACTGCAATTTTAGTCGGTTCTGGCATCGGGGCGGAGCGCGGACTTTTAATTCGCGGTGGTGATGTTTTAGAACGGGTGCATCAATTAGATACGGTGGTTTTTGACAAGACTGGCACTCTGACAACCGGAAATCTCACACTCACAGATTATTTGCCGATTTTCCAGAATTCGGAGTGGGATTTGAACTCAGATATTAATGTTGGAAACAAACAAGATGTTTGTTCCACAATTGATGGAGTTTCTGGCAACAGGCAAGATGCCTGTTCCACAATTGATGGATTTTCTGGCAACAGGCAAGATGCCTGTTCCACAATTGATGGGGCTTCTGGCAACAGGCAAGATGCCTGTTCCACAATTGACTCAAAACTGCTGCAAATTGCGGCGGCGGTGGAAAGGGGCGCTTGTCATCCCATCGCCGCAGCGATTTTGCAGGAAGCTCAACAACAAGGTTTGCCACTGCTAGCTGCTGAGGATTTCTGCACGGAACCGGGATTCGGGGTTTCTGCTTTGGTGGAGGGCCGACGGGTGTTCGCGGGGAATGCCGAGTGGATGAAGGAGCAAGGGGTCGCTGTGGCGACGGAATTGTCGGGGTCTTGCAAAGGCAAAACGGCGGTTTACGTGGCTTCTGGGGGCGTTTTGCTGGGGGTAATCGGGCTAAAAGATACTCTCAGGCAGGATGCTAAGGCGACGGTGGAACGTTTGCGGGGCATGGGATTGCGGGTGATGATGCTGACGGGGGATACGGCTTCGGCGGCGACGGCGACGGCGCAGCAGCTAGGTTTGGCGGCGGCTGATGTTTTGGCCGAGGTGCGGCCGGAGGGGAAGGCGAGGGCGATCGCGGCTTTGCAAGCCCAAGGCTGTAAAGTGGCTGTGGTGGGGGATGGTATCAATGACGCCCCGGCTTTGGCTCAAGCTGATGTCGGTATTGGTTTGCACTGCGGTACTGATGTCGCAGTTGAGACAGCTCAAATTGTGCTGATGCGAAATGCTTTGATGGATGTTGTTGAGTCGATCGAGCTGGGGCGCGCTACCTTTAATAAGATTCGCCAAAATTTATTTTGGGCTTTTGGTTACAATACTCTGGGAATTCCCGTGGCAGCGGGTATCTTGCTGCCTGCAACCGGAATTCTACTCAGTCCTGCGGCGGCCGGAGCATTTATGGCGTTTAGTTCTGTTAGCGTGGTTACAAATTCTTTGTTTTTGCGCCGGGGATTTCGAGCTTAAATTTAGGGATTGCATATAAAAGTCGGAGGCCATAAGTCATTAGCTATAAACTAATGACTTATGGCCTCATCCCAATACGGATACAAGCCCCCCACACCAGGAGTCGAGACCAAAGAAGTTTCGACGTTAGTTCGAGGCCCCAGATTTATCTGTGGAGTCACTCTAAAATCTAAAATGTAAAAACGACTGACTGATGGCTAGAGTGCCATACTTTCCAAAAGTCGCCAGTTATTGTTGTTCATAATTGAACGACTCACTAGCTCGAACATTTGACGGCAGTGGTTGTTGGTTTGCAGGGGCAGTTCTTCGTTTTTTATCACGAAGTTCATGCGAACCTCTGAGTCGCTGGCCGTGTTTTTCTCAATTAGGACTTCTGCGGTGACAAGTTTGGCAATCGAAACTTGACCGGGAAGTTCGCGAGCCATGACGGAATCTCCTGTATTGTAGATAATATCAAGATTGCATGACTCTAAAATTTCAATCAGGGATTGACGCAGACGGTCGATCGGAACGGCAACGATAAAAAAACCAGTATAGCGAGCCATAGACAACTCCAGCCGTGAGGCATTTAGACTTTATTATCATACCGAACCTAGAACAGATGCACAGAACAATATGGATTTATTTTATTCAGGTGGAAAGTTAGGGCAATGAAGGGCAAACTTATTGTGTTTGAGGGGGTGGAAGGTGCCGGTAAAACTACGCAAATGCAGCGGCTGATACAGTGGCTGCAAGCAAGTTGCTTTCTCACAGTCCGCTTGGTGGCTACTCGCGAACCGGGGGGTACTGAGCTGGGAAGAGGGCTGCGACATTTGCTGCTGAAACAAGATTCGGGGGAATTGGTATCCGATCGAGCAGAATTACTCATGTACGCGGCAGATCGCGCTCAACACGTCGAAACTTTTCTTAAACCAGAGTTATCTAAGGGAACGATTGTTTTATGCGATCGCTTTACTGACTCTACGATTGCTTATCAGGGCTACGGCCGCGGTCTTAACTTAAATTTAATTAAGCAGTTGAATGAAATTGCCACCGGCGGCTTGGAAAGCGATCTGACTTTGTGGCTGGATATTAATGTGGAGGCGGGTTTGGCGAGGGTAAGAGCTAGGGGAGGGTGCGATCGGATCGAGCAAGCTGATTTAAAGTTTCACCACCAGGTGCAGCAAGGTTTTGCCGAGTTAGCCCAGGAAAATAAATCTAGAATTGTCCGGATTAATGCCGATCGCCCTGAATATGAAGTCGCTCAGGAAATTCAAGCTATTGTAACTCGCTGGTTAGAAGCTTGGGGATATTTAAATAATACCAATTCTGAAAAATAGCGCTACATAATCTGTAGGGAAACGGCAATAGCCTGTCCCCCTCCGGCAACTTACAATTTAACATTCTTAACTCAAAACAATTATTTAGCAGTCCGTTAAAACACAATAACGTTTTGGTATTATAGCAACCGCGCCCGAGGTTTAGGATATTCTTAATTACTGTTGAAACCCTAGATTTCTTTCTTCCTTCTTCCTTCTTCCTTCTGCATGAGCAAACATGGATTATTTTACATCATTAATCGGACAAGAGCGAGCAGTAGAATTGCTAACTCAAGCAGTCGCTCGCAACCGAATTGCTCCTGGTTATTTATTTGTCGGATCTAACGGCATCGGCAAAAGTTTAGCTGCTCAGTCTTTCATAGAGCTTTTATTCTCAGCCAATCTTCCCGAAACCAGACTAATAGCCTCCGTGCAAAATCGCGTGAGGCAGCGAAATCATCCAGACTTACTCTGGGTAGAACCCACTTATATGAATCAAGGCAAACGGCTTACACCAAAGGAAGCAGAGGAAGCCGGTTTAAAGCGGAAAGCACCACCACAAATTCGCTTAGAACAAGTTCGAGAAATAGGTGATTTTCTCAGCCGACCGCCGCTAGAAGCTGCGCGTTCAGTCGTAGTGTTGGAACAAGCAGAAACAATGGGTGAGGGAGCCGCTAACGGCTTATTGAAGACCTTGGAAGAACCGGGAAAATCAGCGCTAATCTTAATGGCTCCGACTGTGGAAGCTTTGCTGCCAACTTTAATTTCTCGTTGTCAAAAAATTCAGTTTTCTCGGCTGAATCCCGAAGCAATGGCACAAGTTTTGCAACAAGCCGGATTCGCGGAGATTTTGGCTCATTCCGAGGTACTGGGGATGGCTCAAGGCAGTCCTGGCGAGGCAATTGCTATTTGGCAGCAACTGCAATCAATACCGGATGATTTGCTGCAAAAGGTGAAGCAGTTGCCTCAAAATCTGCGGTCGGCTTTGGAATTGGCCAAGGAAATTGATAAAACTTTAGATACTGAATCTCAGTTGTGGTTAATCGATTATTTACAACACTGTTACTGGCAGCAATTTTTGGCAGGGGGAATTAGTCGATCGCCCTTAGAACCCTTGGAGAAAGCACGACAATATTTGCTAAACTACGTACAGCCGCGATTAGTTTGGGAATGCACACTAATGGGAATATGTCAAGCATAATTTAGTGCCGAGTTTGAGCGCAATACGATGAGTAACACAATGGAAAAAGCCACATTTGCCGCCGGTTGTTTTTGGGGAGTTGAACACAAGTTTCGCGCTGTTGCGGGTGTCGTCTCGACTGCTGCGGGCTACACCGGAGGTCACTGGCCGAATCCCTGCTACCTAGATGTTTGCGCCAGAGTCACCGGTCACGCTGAAGCCGTGCTCGTAGAGTACGATCGATCGCAGGTGAGTTACGAAGCACTGCTAGATGTATTCTGGAACTGTCACGATCCCACCCAAATCAATCGCCAAGGCCCCGATAGAGGCGAACAGTACAGGTCTGTAATTTTTTATCACAATTCCGAACAAGAAAAAGCCGCTCGCCTCTCCAAACACAAATTGCAAAGTTCCGGTAAATACGACAAAGACATTGCCACCGAAATCAAACCTGCTGGTGAATTTTATATGGCAGAGGATTACCACCAGCAATATATTGAGAAGAAGCGGCTTTCGTCAAAAGTCATTAGTTAAAAAGTAGGCATACGCAACCAAAAATAAAAAATTTTAGGGGCTGGTAAGCTAATGATCTATACTAGCCACCACTTTATTATTAATGCAAAACTCTGCCTCCCCCAAACCATGTTTATTTCCATCTACTCAGTAATAAATCATTAGTGATGAGATAGTGTTTGGTAGGGGCAATCCCCCGTGGTAGGTCGATGCGATGGGGATGCGGCACCAATCTCAGCTTTGACAATTGCCAAAAGAATATAGATGCGGGGCGGGGAATGCCAGTCGGAAGAAGAGCGAGCGCGTTTTAAACAGCTCGTTACGCAAGTCATAAGATTATAAAAATGCTGTATTAGTTGGGCGCGTAAGACCAAAACAATTTTGAAATAAAGCCTAAAGGAAAATTGAGAATTTCTGTTTCAATTTTCTTGAGTAATTCCGGTTTTTGCGTCCCGGACTGTAGTCATTAGTCAGCAATTAGTAGTTATTAGTCAGATGACAGAAGGAAAAGGGAAGAATATCTAGTTTTGCAGTCTTGCTTGTTTATTTGCTAAGCTAAAGGTGGCGCTCTGTCATCAATAAACTTTAGATTTATGCACAGGTTATTAACTGGGAAACTGCGAATAGAGTATTTAACAATACCGATCGCTAATCTTCCAGCAAATCTATCCGGTACTAAAATTGTCCAGCTTACTGACTTTCACTATGACGGGGTGCGGCTGTCGGAATGGTTGCTAGAAGAGGCGATTGCGGCAGCAAATGAAGCCGAACCCGACCTGATTGTTTTAACTGGTGACTTTATTACCTACGACCCCGCACCTATTTACACCTTAGTGCAGCGATTGAAAAACTTGCAAAGTCGGGTGGGAATTTACGCGGTTTTGGGCAATCACGACCACTATTGGCCGAAGGCAAAAACACAGGTTGCTAATGCTTTAAATAGCGTCGGGATTCGGGTTTTGTACAACGAAGCAATCTATCCTTTGGGTTCAGAATTGGCTTTAGTTGGGTTAGCAGATTTTTGGTCGGGCGATTTTGCGCCTAAACCTGTAATGGCATCAATCAATCCCGCGATTCCTCGGATTGTATTGTCTCACAATCCTGATACTGCTGAAAAGCTGCAAAATTGGCGGATTGATTTGCAGTTGTCTGGGCACACTCACGGCGGTCAAATCGTTATTCCCGGTATCGGCCCTTTGTACGCTTGGGTCAGAAAAATTGGCTATTTTATTCCTAAACGAATCCGAAAGTTCATTCCTTTTTTGTCGGCTTGCGATCGAGTAGTTACTCACTGGGAATGGGCTAGCGGTTTGCATCAGGTGGGGAGTAATTTGCTGTACGTGAATCGGGGTTTGGGAACTTATTCGCCGGGAAGGCTATTTTGTCCCCCGGAGGTGACAGTAATTACTTTGGTTTGTCAAGATACGTAAAGGCTTGTTTAGGGTGCATACTTTCCTGATAATAGATAATATAGCAGAAGGAAAAAGGAAGTTTGGCAACGGATTCGCTTTCTTCGGATGTAACGGATGTCAGGAAGAAGGAAGAGGGAAAAAGTAAAAATGATTTTTGTACAATTTATATTATTTTTAATTTGCTTCTCCAAAGCGGTAGCCTCTGCCGTAGACTGTGTGAATTAGCACCGATTCGCCCGGGGCTTCTATTTTGCGGCGCAGCAGGCGAATTTGAGCGGCTAATACATTGCTGCTGGGTTTTTCTGCTTCACTCCACAAATACTGGTGGATTTGTTCGTGTGTTAGCAATTGACCAGTATGGCGCATTAAGTATTCTAATAACTGACATTCTTTTTCAGATAAGTCAATTGTGCGATCGCCCCGATAAGCTAATTGATTGTCGTAGTCTAGCTGTAAATCTGCAACTTGCAGCCGCCCGATAGCAAGCTCGACATCAAAAGTAGGAGGCCGCCGCAGCAAGGCGCGGACTCTGGCTAGCAGTTCTCGCAGTTCAAAAGGTTTGACTAAATAGTCGTCTGCACCCGCGTCGAGTCCTTGTACGCGATCGTCTACGGTATCTTTGGCGGTGAGAAATAGCACTGGCGTATTCCGTCCTTGCGATCGCAACTTCTGGCAAATTGCCAGTCCAGTTTGTCTCGGCAGCATCCAATCCAAAATTAGCAAATCGTAATTGCCCTGCATTGCTAAATTGCTGCCACTTGCTCCGTCAAATGCCACATCAACTGTATAACCTTCGCGCGTTAAGACTCGACTCAAAGGGTCAGTTAACTCAACTTCATCATCAACTAAAAGAATCCGCATCCTGATTTTAAATTTGAGATTTGAGATTTTAGGTTAAGTAAACTGATTTGTACTAGATTTTAATATGTGGAATACTTTCCGTTTCGCTGCAAGCTGCTGCTACCCATTCCTGGATGGCAGGCAAGGTCAAAATCGCATCCGCATAGGCTTTTGTTACTGAATCGAATTTGACTCCGTAGGTGACAAAACGCATGAGAACGGGGGCAAACATAGCGTCAACAATTGTGAATTTTCCGAATAGCATATTGCCGCCTGTCCCGAATTTTTGGCGGCATTCGCGCCAAATGGAAAAGATGCGATCGATCTCTGCTTCGACACCGGCAGTCATCCCTTCTCCCGGATAGCGGTTGCGGCAGTCCATCGGCATATTTTCGCGCAAATTTTGGAACCCCGCGTGCATTTCGGCGCAGATGGAACGGGCGATCGCCCGTTCCGCTACATCTGTGGGCCACAAATCATTTGCAAAGCGATCGGCAACGTATTCGCAAATTGCTAAAGATTCCCACACTTTCAGATCACCGTCGATTAAAACTGGCACTTTTCCCGAGGGAGAATAGCGCCGAATTTCTTCATGCGTTGTAGGCCAGTCTAAGGGGATTCTCACCTCGGCAAATTCCAGTCCAGCTTGTTTCATCACCAGCCAAGCGCGCAGCGACCAAGAGGAATAATTTTTATTACCAATAACAAGTGTCAATTCGGTCATAGTTTAGCTGTCAGCTATTGGCGATCGCCAGTTAAATTTTAAGTTTTAGAGTTGAATACACAAAGGCGTGACACACAATGGCGATCGGGCTATCGCCCCGTGGTCTGCACCAGCCTCTGCAAGCATTTTACATTAACACCCTCCCAGCCTTCCGCGTTTTTCTGCAAACTTCGATCGGAGGGCTGTATCGAACACACTTGATTTGGCATTAAATGATCTGTCTCGGTGGATTTTGGCATCGTTAGCGGTAGGTACGGCCACTATATAGGGCATTTCCTTGACCTCTACACCACCGCCTGAGAGGATTTCATCTACTGTAATTTTTTTTAGGGAATCCAGGTCTACACTGTGAAAATTTCCGTCAATTTGTTGAATCTCAAACTCTTGATTGTTTTCCATACTGACCGCCCTTGAAAAACGTGAGTCAAGAAAAAGTTACTAAATATAATATATACCCAAACAAAGGATCGAGCAAGACCAAAAATTTATTTTTTGCTATGAACTCTATGTGTTATTCTGAGTTTGGTAAAAGCTGTTTCTGCTTATACCGCGATCGCCCCCTTCCCAACTTGAGAAATTTACACTCTAAAAATTGACATGATTACTGTTGCACTTCCCAAAGGCGGATTGTTAGGAGATAGCATTCGGCTGTTTAAATCGGTTGGATTAGACTTCAGTGCTTTTCTCGATTCCTCTAACCGACAACTTCAAATTTATGACCCGACAGGCACTGCCAAAGCTTTGCTAGTAAGGACGCACGACGTACCGGTTTATGTGGAATACGGTCAAGCGGATTTGGGGATTGCTGGCTATGATGTTTTGCGGGAAAAAAAGCCGAAAGTTGCCAATTTAATTGATTTAAAATTTGGCAAGTGTCGGCTGTCGGTGGCGGTGAAGGAATCTAGTTCTTATCGACGAACTGTGGATTTACCTCCTCACGGTAGAGTTGCTTCAAAATTCGTACACTGTGCAAGGGAATATTTTCACAATTTGAATTTGCCGGTGGAAATTGTGCCGCTTTACGGTTCTGTGGAGTTAGGGCCGATTACGGGTATGTCGGAGGCAATTGTGGATTTGGTTTCGACTGGCAAAACTTTGCGAGAAAATGGTTTAGTGGAAATTGATGTTTTGTTTGAAAGTTCAGCTTATTTGATCGGTCATCCTCTGAGTTACCGTTTGAATTCGGGGGGGGTGAATGAATTGATCGGGAAGTTGAGAGAGCAAGTTTTGACGACTGTTTGATGCTAACTCCAATTAGAGTAGACCTATTGCATAAATCTTTCATTGATACGGAAAGCACAGACGCAACGCAGATGCAATACAGGATAGTTAGCGACTTTTGCAATAGGTCTAAACTATTGTGGGCTGGGCTTCTAGCCCGCCCTAGAAGTTAAATCTTTATGAACTGCTATTTGCAGGTAGAAAACCTAGTTTTTCCTGGCAGCGATTTATATAAAAACTGACGACTGTATCAGCAGGGTTTTGTTCGATTAGTTGCTGAAAATACCCCAATGCTGCGACAAATCTTTCGGATTGCCATCCTTGAATTCCTTTGTCAAATAAACCCTGGGTAAGCTGCTTTGCCTCCGAGTCGGGACAGGAGGCGCTCCAGATTTCGTAGATTTCAATAGCTTCCTGCTTGCCGCGCGGGGTTACTCGATCGATCCAGCGATAGTAATAATTGTTGCGGGGCAAATGGCTGTCAGCAGCAGTCGCCCCAGAAGTAGAAATAATACTCTCCTGTGTTTCCACTTCTAAGTCGCACTTTAATAATAGACTTTCTTTTGAGTGGGAGTTGGAAGTTATGCCATTTAGAAATTCTCTCGCATGAACAATGGCATTTTCGCTAACAATAATTTGGCAGCCGTATATTTTAGTTAAATTTTCTAAACGAGAAGCTGTATTTACCACATCGCCGATGACTGTAGAGTCCATGCGGCGATCGGAACCTAAAGTGCCGATCATGCCGATACCTGTGTTAATTCCCGTACCAATATTGACGGGAGATTCTAAATTGTATTGGTGGCGACTGGCATTAAATTCTTGCAAAGTTTCTTGCATTGCTACTGCGGCTTCTATCGCATCCATGGCGTGAGAATTTGGCTTGTCAAATACTGCCATGATTGCATCCCCTAGGTATTTGTCAATAAACCCGCCGTGAGACGTTATGCACTCGTTCATTTTAGTAAAAAAAGCGTTCAACCATTCAAAAGTCTCGCGAGCTTGTTGAGATTCGGCGATCGTAGTAAACCCGCGAATGTCACAAAATAAAACAGTCAACTCTTCTTCTGTGGCATTGCCCAACTGAATAGATTCTATTCCTTGCGGCGCAATTCGCTCGAGAATTTGCTCTGGCACAAATAGCTGAAATTTTTCTGAAAGATATTCGTTGGCTTCCCAAGCTGCGGCGATTTGGCGTTTGCTTTGCTCTCTGACTTGCTGGTTGAATAGGGAAGATACAGCTTGCGATCGCATTTGACTCAACTGCAAAATATTTTCCACTTTTGCCAGCAACAAACGACTGTTAAAAGGCTTTGTCAAATAATCATCGGCCATCATTTCTAACCCTTTGATGCGAGAGGTATCGTCATCGAGGGCCGTCAAAAAAATCACCGGTACAGTTTGCAATGCCGTATCCTTCCGCAGGATCTCGCACACATCAAAACCGTTCATCTCCGGCATCATAATATCTAGTAAAATTAAATCGGGTCGAGAGGCGCGGGCAAGGGAGAGCGCTTCATGGCCAGATAGCGCTGATACTGTAGCGTATCCTTTCAGGTGCAATAACTCTTCCAGTAAAGTCAGATTAGCTGGCTCGTCATCAACCAACATGATGCAGGGCGACTTGTTTGACATGGAATATGATATAATATATTGAATTTAGCTCGGGAGTTGCGCGTGGGGAAGCTCGAAAACGGGTTGATTGGTATATTTCTCCTTACTAAACTCGATATTTTTCGTAGGAACAGGTTTTCGGAGGCAAGTGCGGGCAAGTCATATAGATATTTATCTACTATTGAGTTTAACCTTTGTTGTTATCAATTATCATAAATGGCACTGCTGGAACTGCAAATAATTATTGTTAGCCAAGAAAAGAACGGACAGTAGCGATCGTCAAATTCAAATCCAGTGGCTTGCTCAAATAAGCAGAAGCGCCAGCTTCCAAACATCGCTCACTGTCACCGGGCATCGCCATCGCCGTCACCGCAATCATCGGTACCGAATCCCAGACACGATCTGCTTTAACTCGGCGCATCAACTCAAAGCCGTCAACATCCGGCAACTGAATGTCCATCAAAATCAAATCCGGCAGCAACTCCGGGGCTGCTGAGGCGGCGAGAATACGATCGGCCATCGCCTTCCCATCCGCGAGTATCTCTACCCCGTACCCCTCCAATTCCATCACCTCAGAAATTAACATTTGGTTAAAAGGCTGGTCTTCGACAACCAAAATCCGCTTCCTGGCAATTGGTAAAGCAATCGCAGAAGCAGGAACTAACTTGGTATCCAAAGCGCAAGAAGCAAAGTTTCCCAACTGTTGACGCATCTCCGTCAACGGCAGCCAAACGCGGAAAAGACTTCCCCGATCGCAAACAGATTGAAAAGAAACAGTTCCCCCGTGCAATTCTGCCAGACGCTTAGTCAAAGCCAAACCCAAACCTGTACCTTCGTGCCTCCGAGTCAGGGAAGAATCCACCTGTTGAAAAGGTCGAAATAGCAAGTGCCAGCGGTCTTGAGGAATGCCGATGCCGGAGTCTTTCACCTCAACACAAAAATAAGGAGTGCTGGCATTTATAGGAGAACAATCCGGTCGGTAGTCGCCGTCTATTTCGCTGCCGTAGGCCAGACGCCCGCTGAGTTTGACTTGTCCCTGTTCGGGGGTAAATTTGATGGCATTGGAAAGTAAATTAATCACAATTTGTCGCACTCGCCGTTCGTCGAGCCAAACTTTAGTAATACGGTTGTCGAGTTCTAAAGACAAACCGATTCGCTTTTTGTCGGCCCGTGGCTGCATCATTTTCAGACAGTCTGTCGCGAGTTCTTGAATACGAACAGGCTGTAAGTTTAGTTCTACTTTCCCCGCTTCAATTTTAGAAAGATCGAGAATATCGTTGATTAGCTGCAACAAGTGCTGGCCGCTTTTTTCGATCAGTTCTACATAGTTGATTTGTCGATCGCTCAAGTGTCCGGCTGTTTGCCGCAGCAGCAAGTCAGAAAAGCCCAGAATGCTGTTGAGAGGCGTCCGCAATTCGTGGGACATCGAGGCTAAAAACTCAGATTTCAACTGAGAAGAATACTCTAATTGTTCGTTAACTTGGCGCAGGTTTTCTTGTGTCTGAGCCCGCTCGATCGCCGCCCCCAGAGTCCGGCAAGCAGCCTCTAGCACTTCTTGGTTGAGGGCGGTTTGCAGTTTTTTGACGTTGCGGGACTCCAGCGTCAGTACGCCAATAATTGTACCGTCGGTGGCTGCGATCGGAAAAATGCCCAGTTGTCCAATTCCTGGATGCCGAAATTTCGGCACGGCATTGGGATGTTGGGCATAATCCTCTACGAACAAAGGTTTACCAGTTTTCACCACTTCCCACAGCAAACCGATGCCGTAGGGAATGCCTTGGTCGAGCAATTCTTGCATTGCTGCGACTACTGGTTCCCCGTAAGTAGCCAGAAATTGACCAGAAATGTGGTTGGAAATCGCCGCCGCTTGCCGATCGTTTCCCTTGCCGTTAATCACCTTGACATCTCCGAAAGCTGCATTCATTGCCTCTACTAAATAGGTGAGGGCAAACTGACCTATTTCTTGCAAATTGTCAGACTTTTGCAGGCGTTCGGTTAAACCTAAAAGAAATCTCAGCCGTCTGACTTCTGCATTCAAACTAGCTTGGGAGTTTTGATATACCGTAACGTCTCGAAAGGTAAACAGCCGTCCGCCGCTGTTGGTAATCGTGGCGCACACCTCCAAACAAACCGCATTGGATTGCTCGAAATAAAATGATAAACTTTCCTGCTGAGATTTTTCGAGCGCTTGCTGAAACTCTTGCCACTGCTGAACTGACAAGTAACCCCGATCGACAATTTCCGCAAACAGCAAGTGGCACTTCGGCTTTGTTTCCAGCCATTCTGGGGACAGTCCCCAGATTCCCGCCAATTTTTTGTTAAACAAAACTAAGCAATCAGACGAGTCGAACAGAGCGATCGCATTGTCTACTTGATTGAGAATCAGTTCTTGGTCTGCCCTCAACTGGTGCAAGTCTCTCTCCATTTTCTCTGTGTGTTTAGCTCTTAGTTTCGTTGTCATAACTTTCTAGGGATATGGCAAGAGTTATTTTATAACTCCTTACTTAATGTGACATAATTTTATGTTTTTGGGCAGTGAGGGCGATCGATCGGCCTTGTGATCTGAGACACTTGCTAGTTTCGGAGGGCGCTCGGAACCCGCTTTGAACTGCGTCGGCTACACTGCTTAATCATGAGGCAATAAGGAGGGAAAGCATTATGACAGAAGCAGAATCTTTTAATAACAATGCTGTCGAACTTGATGGCATCTGACTTGAAACTCTTGTGTCCAACCCTGTGCTAAATTGACCCATAATAAAAACTAATTCCGATGATAATAAATCAGCATATAGCAATCATAAATCATTTGTGAATTTCTTACGGACTCCCAGCGGGTTCGGGGAGGGTTGGGGTGGGGTAAAAAATTTACGGCTCCTGCAAGGATTGCTATATGTCAAATGCAATCATGACCTTACCCTTAAGTTTTATTAGCAATAACTTGGTTATTTGGATTAACTGCTCAAGCAAGTGTTGGATTTAAAAACATAGGTATAAGGCGCGCCCTAAGCACCAGGAGACGGTGATATCAGTTTCAAAAAAGCAACTGTCTGCTCGTGATCCCAACCCATACAAAATCAGTTATTCCCAATAATTTAATCTAAAATTGTGCGACTGAGCGCTCACGCCGAAGTCGAAAATCTACAATGGTATGAGTTATTACGATCGCAATTATGAGTAAGGTGTGCAGTGCACACCCTACAAATGTGAGTTAAGCTAATCCGCATTTAAATTGCAGAGAAAAATAAATTTTTACTCTTGTGGGGTGGGCAGGAGATGCCGCACTTAACATACAATTTAAATGCAGTACAGGTTAGAGCGTAAGTATTGTTAATGTTTCTTAGGATTTTTCGGAAAAGGAATGCCCAAACTTTCGTGAAAAACAACCTGAGTTTTATAAGTCAAGCGCCGGTTAACTTGTTTGATGATTTTTTCCAAAAGCGCATCGCCGGTTTTTTCTATTAAAGGTTGAGACATCGATCGAATAAACTTGGGAAAGCAAACTCCCACAGCCAAATCCAGCTTCCACGTAGCGCTGGTAATCGCAGGCGGCAGCTTAGCACGTTCCGAGCTCGGCCAATCGGCGGCAAACTCCTGAGACGGTATCTCCACTAGCTTCATTGCCGATCGAAAATCCACTTCATACCCAGGCGAGGTATAATCCGGAACCGGAATAGTCTTAATCAAATAGCAGCCTTCAGCGTCAGGTGGCAGCAACTCTAAACCAATTCTCGCTTCAACACGGTAGCCGAAAGCCCCAAAACGCCCGATTAATAAATCGTAGCCGTTTTCTCCGAGCGGCTCGGCCTTCATCGGCGAAGCGCACTGGCAAAACCAAGTCTTGTGGTTGTTCAAATGGTTTGCCACCGTCTCCGCATCGGCGTACATCTCCATGCTGTCTTCAAAATGCGTGTGAAACCAAATCGGCTCAACTTCCTCCTCTCCTGCATCCGCGCTTTGACTTTCCGGCTGTCGGAAACTCGCATCTGGGTAGTAATTTTCGTCAGAAGCTTCAACAGTTTGATATTCAGCGGAATCCTGCTTCATCGTATGCTCTCCTGTTATACACGCCAATCGATCCGGTTGGGGATGTGTTAAGGGAGTTTTCTCCCTACAATTGAGAAATTGATAGTAACAAAACTTACCCTAATCCAGCATAACTCGACTTATGAAAGCATTTGTAGCAGGAGCCACAGGTCAGACTGGCCGCCGCATCGTCGCAGAATTAGTCAAGCGAGGTATTCCCGTACGTGCCTTAGTCCGAAATCTAGACACAGCTAGACAAATTTTACCACCGGAGGCTGAGTTAGTGACTGGGGATGTATTAAATGCGACTTCCCTGGGCGATGCCATCGGCGATAGTACGGTATTGCTGTGTGCGACAGGGGCCGCCCCTGGTTTTGACCCGACAGCGCCTTACAAGGTGGATTTTGAAGGTACTAAAAATTTGGTGGATGCAGCTAATGCTAAGGGCATTGAGCATTTTGTGCTGGTGACTTCTCTGTGCGTCTCTCAGTTTTTTCACCCGCTGAATTTGTTCTGGCTGATTCTGGTTTGGAAGAAGCAAGCCGAGGAGTATTTGCAAAAAAGCGGTTTGACTTATACGATCGTCCGTCCGGGCGGTCTCAAAAATGAGGATAATTCAGATGCGATCGTCATGACTGGTGCGGACAAAATGTTTGAGAGCAGCATTCCCCGCACCAAGGTAGCCCAAGTGTGCGTGGAGGCGCTGTTTCAGCCGGCTTCTCGCAATAAGGTTGTGGAAATTGTGGCGAAGTCGGAGGCTCCGCAAAAGAGTTTTGAGGAGTTGTTTGCCAGTGTGATTTGATTAGAGCTCATCAGCTTTTGTGCATTTAACTGGTATCTTTGGGGCGGGCAAGATGCCCACCTCACAAGAAATCAAAGTTCTTGTGAGGTGGGCATCTTACCTGTAAGTCTTGTGGAACAGGCCGGAAAGCCTGTTACTGACATTGGTGTCTGATGTAAGCTCGATCGCACTTCCAAAATTTCTGATCGCCAAATCTGGCAAAATCTTAATAGTTTTACGATTCGCCGTTGAAATTTCTCTCTCCCAGCATGAAAACTCTCAAGTGGCCAGCTTGGTTCCCCTATCCGATTTCGTGGTTAAGGGCATTTGCTCTCGCTCAGAGTTTTAGTTTTGTCCTTCGCAGGGGCATTCCTTTTGTCAGCGACGATATCGGCTTTCTGACTCTACTGCTGGCGGCTTGGCTGATTCAGTTGCCTGTGTTTTTTGTTTTTCATTTGTTCGCCGTCAAAATCTTAAATCCCTTACTAATTATGCTGCCGGGGCGCTTTCGCGTTGCGCGCAAGTTCAAGCGCCGGCACACTGGTATTCGATCGCACTTGCGAGAAGGCTTGAATGCTGTTGTAGTGATTTTTTTTGCATTTAATCTGTCGCTGTTGGTGCAACTTGCGATTTATTATTGGCCAGCGCGATCGATCGATCCGGCTCAGTTACTAACAGGAATATCTACTCTGACAAATGTTGCGGTAGCCGGTGAATTAGATTTCTGGCTGATTAAATTGGCGGGGGTTTTATCGAGTCTAACGCTGGTAGCCGCCCCCCTATATCAATACGATTTTCGGGTGCGCCGGATGCGGGCGGCTCGAAAATTAGCCGAATTTGCGGAAATGGAAATGACCTTGCTGGAAGCTGAGAAATTGAGCCGTCGAAAAAGAGGTTTGCTGAGGGGATCGGAGATTCAAATCCTCGGATTTATACTTTTAATCGGCGCTGTGATTGGCGGCGGTGTTTTTTTGGTTGACAGTTGGCGGGGAAATCAGCAGTTGTCGCAGTCGGTAAGCGGGGTGAGAAAATTCCCGCCGCTGGCTATGAAAACGGGCGATCCTTATATTCGGGCCTTGATGCGAACTATTTCTGCTAGCGAGTCGAATGTTTCTCGGCCTTATCACGTGGTTTACGGTGGCAAATATATATTAGATTTGAGCCGGCATCCTGACTGGTGCGTGAAGATTGTTAATGGCCCGAATCGAGGCAAGTGTACTACCGCTGCGGGCAGGTATCAATTTCTGACTACGACTTGGAAGGAGAAGGCTAAGCGCTATCAGGCCCGTCGTGCTAATTTTTTATTTTGGGAAGATTACAGTTTTGAACCAGAAGATCAGGATGCTGTGGTTTATGCTTGGTTGAGCGATCGCAAGTTTTGGAAAGCTGATATTTCTGAGATGTTGCGGCAGGAAAGATTAACGGACGTATTGCGGATGCTTTCGGGAACTTGGACGAGTTTGGGATATGGAATTGAGAACAATTCTATGAGTTCTCGTTTGCCGAAAGTTTACCGGGAAATGCTGCGGGAAGAATTGGAAAATGCTGGTGCTTAGGGAGTTAAATGTTGGCTGTTGACAGTTGACTGTTGACGGTTGACTGTTAACGAATGTTGTTGGTCATTAACAAGCCAAAGCGATTAAAAAATAACCACTAATAAGTAACGAATAACTAATCTTTCAAGTTAAGTAAAAATGCTGTCAAACATTTGTACAATTCTAATCCCGGTCCAGCTTGCAGGGGATAAAGCCTGTCGAAATTAATGGGGTTTCCCGGTGCTAATTTCCACTCGGTTTGCTGTGCTGTTTTTGGGGAAATTTCGATCGCTACCGTGATGTTAATAATGTTGTTGTGCTGGGGGATGCCACGGAAGCAGTAACTTTTGCCCGTGCGTTTGTCTGAATCGCTGCCGGTGATGTATCTGTCTTGTTTGCGAAATTGAATTTCTCTGAAAGGTCGATCGATCGCAAAGGAGTCTCGGTAGCGGTAGTCTCCGTCGCGCAAGATTTCGACAGTCGGCTTGATTTGACTTATCACTGTTACTGGACTAAGAGTTAGCATCATTGATCCGCGTTCCTCCTGTGAAATCGGTGATTTTGGTTGCTGGTGTCTGAGTCTCTGTGGGCGATCGGCTTAAACAAACGCGCCGTGTAACAAATTAATAAAAGTTGTGATGCAGTTTAAGTTGAGCCCTAGCTATCGTGAATAATTATTTCATGCTTTTATCTCTGTTACCTATCTGAGTAATAATAGAAATATTTAGCCAGCCATGAAAATTTTTACGGGCCCCTATTAGGGATTAATTGACGATACTGCGAGGATACTGCTATTTTTTGCGTGACCCGAGAAACAAAAAATTTAGGGCGGGTTGAAACCGGAAATTCCCAACGGGGAGGCTCTTTCACCTCTGCGTCTAAAAGTACCCGTATTCTCCGATCGCGAGTTTACAAAGATGAGGCTCTGGTGTCGGCAGCGCTAGCGGGACTGCCACCTCTTTTGGCATCCCTCGAAAGCTTTCGCGAGCAGTAGAACTTGGCATTTTCTATTGCTATATTTGGCGCGTGGATGTTTGTGATAGCGGCTGCAAACCGAGCAAGGCCTGTTTTGATTACACCTAAAATTCTCCTCGATTTGAGTAGAGTTTTGCTGTACTGAACTCTTCCGGGACGGAGAAACCTGGTTGTTTACACAAAAACATTTTTACAGCCCTTTGTTATGGTAGGAAAAATGGTATAAAAACCCGGTTTCTTGGTAGGTGTCCGTAAGTCTTGTGTTAACAAAATTTATTTGTGAGTGTCATCGGGTGTGACCGATGCCTCTACCTCTTGGGAGGAACGGCTTAACATAGAGTCGTGCAGGTGTTCGCTGTGCTGCCTTTCTTGAGCCATTAATTCTCTGGCTTTTTCTTCAGCAATTCCCTCCCCAGGTGTTTCTAGCTCGTGGGAGGAACGGTTGAGCATAGAGTCTTGCAAGTGTTCGCTATGCTGTCTTTCTCGTGCAATTAGTTGTCTAGCTTTTTCTTCGGTATTCATGAGTAGTTTCTCCAATTGTTTTTGAGAACTGATTCTTATATTAAGATGCCACAATTCGAGGGTAAATGTAGCAATTTTAACATAAAATTTTACAAAAAATTGTAGAAAAAATTGTAGAAAAAAATTCAGTCGGCTGGCGGTAGGTATCGGGATCGGTGGTTGCCGAGCTAATTATTGCCAGACACCGGAAAATATATTCTTGACTGCGATCGCAATTCGATTTAAGTCTTCCTTCAGCAGCGGTGGCCAAGAAACTCCTCTGCGGAGTCCAGCTTCAAATTGCTGCAAACCTTCTACTGACAGTAAATGCAGTGCCGAGATCAATTGTCGATCGAGCATTGGAGATTCTTGCAGCCCTTCAAACAATATTTTTAAAGCTAATAAAATCGATGTCACCTGTCCGGGTACGGGCGGTTGACCTTGTTTGAGACGCATCAGGAAGGCGTCGGGATTTTTCTTGGTTTCCAGGGCGGTTCCTTGGTCGATCAGAAAACTGCGGGCTGTTTTGTAATCCATTTGACGTGCGATCGATCTCCTGCAATTAATTAGCTGGCATTATATCACTTTTTGTCGCGCTCAATTTGGTAATATATTTCCATACAGCCTACACTACAGCTACTCGTGAGGTGCGCCCACAAGCAGGCTACAGCTACTGATTAGAGGCGTAGCATTCATCCCACAGTCGCCTTGAGCGAAGTGAAACGGACAGGAAAAAATAAAACAATGGCAAAACACCAAGGAAATAGCAGAAAATCCAAGATTTATCGCTACTTGTTGCTGCTTTTTTTGTGTCTGAGCTTTCTGTTAGTTCCGCTCATCAAAAAAATAGCTGCCGATACGCCATTCCCCCCACCCGCTCCTATTGAAAATAGTGCTACTTTTGGAGCGAGGATTCAAAGGACGATGGGGCTACTTGCAGCTAGCACTCCAACAGACCGCCGCCAAGTGCGTATCCTATTCTACGGTCAATCCATCACTCAGCAAGATTGGTGGCAAGATGTAGTGAAGGATTTGAGACAGCGATTCCCCAATGCAGATTTGATTGTGGAAAATCGGGCAATCGGAGGATTTGCCGCGCCGATTTTAATCCGTCCCAGCGAACACGATTTGTATCCTTTTTATCCTGACTTGCTAATTTTTCACGTCTACGGAGGCGGTGAAGATTACGAAGCCATAATTGCCAATGTCCGCAGCCGGACTGCTAGCGAAATACTCTTGCATTCAGACCACATCGACTGGATGCCAACAGGCAACAGCGACGATCCCAATTCAGTCAGCAGATACGAATGGCACAACACTCATTCTACTAAATTGCTGCCGGAGTTGGCAGATAAGTATGGCTGTGAAATCGCGGAAATTCGCGAACCTTGGCGCAGGTATTTGAAAGACAATCGCTTGCAGCCACAACAGCTATTGAGCGACAGCATTCACCTTAACGATTGGGGAAACTTTCTCCTAGCTGCTCTGATAAAACCGCATCTGCGATACAAGCCAAATTCTTCTCAACCGCCGCAGGATTTAGTGAAAACCTATACAGTTGGCAGGGATGTTAAGTGGCAAAATGGCAAGTTGGTTTTAGAATTTGAAGGAAATAGAATAGATGCGATCGCCGATAAAACCTTCAACGGCCAGGCAATTTCTGCTAAAATTGCGATCGACGGCAAAAAACCCTCAGAATTTCCTGAACTTTACAGCATCACCAGACCTAGCGCTAGCCTTGGCGTTCCTTGGCCCGCTATTCTCCAAGTATCCAGCCAAAAACCGCTAATCGTCGAAGATTGGAAAGCCGTAATTACTGAGATTAACAGCGACGCCAGCAAGTTTAAATTTGACGTTGTAGGTTCTAAAACAGGTTACGACGGCAGCGGTACAAACGACGAAATGTTTGTCTCAAACTCCGGCCGCATCGTGATTGAACCGAGAAACTGGTGGCTGAAAAATTCTTATGAATACTCTAAAAAACCAACGCCTAAAGGCTTTGAGATTTCCTGGCAGGTGCGACCAATGTTTGTGGATTCATACGTTCCTCCACAAATTGCAGATTCAAGCCGCGAGTATTCTACAACATTGGCTCAGAATTTGAGCAACTCCAAACACACCCTCGAAATCGTCCCCGAAACAGATGGGAAAGTGCCTATTGAGGCAATTCGAGTGTATCGCCCTCCTTTCTCCAATCTACCATCTAAAGTTGAGAGTCTTAAACCGCAGAACTCAGCGGATGAAAGCAAATAAACGCTGATGCAATTTGATCGGCGTTTATTTGCCTTCATCTGCGGCTCAAAAAATCTTCATGTTTATTTTATAGCAATCGCCTTGGCGGCGTAGGGCGTTGATGATTGTTCAAACCCTTAATATTTAAGCACCTTGACTCCTGCTATAATCGCCAAGATTATCAACTTCTAGGAATCCCCAACTCGTGAAACATCAACAGCGATAAACATAAATCCGCCACAAAAATCAACACCCAAGAAGTTACCACCGCCGCCGTGGCAGCTTGGCCTACTCCTTTCCCTCCGCCCACCGTCGTCAATCCCCAACCGCAACCGACAAGGGCAATTATTAACCCAAAAATAAAACTTTTAATCACCACAGTTACTAAATCCCAAGGCCCCAAAAAAGTCCGCACCGATTCCAAAAATACCGACGGTTCCAAATTATAAAAATGAACCGCTACAAATAGCCCGCCCAAAATCCCCACCGCTACCGAAAAAATTGTTAAAATCGGCAGCATGATGCAGCAAGCTATCACCCTCGGCACTACTAAATAATCAACCGGATTTGTTCTTAACATATACAGGGCGTCTATTTGTTCCGTCACCTGCATTTCTCCTATCTCCGCCGCAAAGGCCGAACCTACTTGTCCCGCCACCACGCCCGCCGTTAAAAGTGGTGCTAATTCGCCGCAAAATGCCACAGCAAACGCACCTCCCATCGCCCCAACCGCGCCAAAGCGCACCAATTCTCTGGCTGATTGAAATGTAAAAATCATGCCCCCAAAAAAGGCTATTAGCAGCACGGATCGGAAAGAATCCAGGCCTACTGTTACTAAATGTTCCATGATTTTGCGACGGTCAATTTTGCCTTGCAGTATGCGTAGCAGCACTTGGCCGCCCAGGAACAACGTCACGAAAAACCGCTGAAACCACCTGTTATTGAAAGTTTCATCTAAATGTCGATCGGGCTTTTCTTGGTCTTTTTTAACCAATGACTGAGGGTTCGCGATTAATTGCAAACAGGGCGAAGCACTGCCACCTACTGATTTTCGGCAATCCTACAGCAATTATTGCACGATTTGTCAACATATATTTTCAGTCGGCTTGCCCTGCAGTTGGTGCGCTATGCCATTTTAGACTTTAGATTGGCAGTGATTGGTTCTGTGGTAATCATCACTCATTTCCCAATCTAAAATCTAAAATCTCAAACCCTAGGACTACTCCGCAAGTAACAAGTCGATAAACTTATCCAACTCTTCATTATTCTTTTCGGCTTGAGCCTTGCCAATTCTCACCAGTGCCGATATCTTCTCTTCCGAGGCATCATCAATCGGCAGCGGGTCTTCTTCGTGGCTCAAATCTGGAGTAATTCTCAAATATTGATTGGGTCTTTCAACCGCATCATAAATTTGGATTAGTTGATAATTTACAGTTTCAGCAACTCCCGTCATCATGATATTAATCAAAGGCTGAACCCACTCAACTTGACCCCAATTTTTCGCTTCTTCGTAGGGAAATTTTTTCTGAGCTTCTCCTGTCCCCAGCGATAAAATTACCATATCTTTTGCTGTCGGGCCTTTATCATGGCGATCGTCGGGAATTCTGAATTTATTTCTAACTTCTGCATAGGCACAAAGTGCGGGATTGTTTGCGAAAACTCCCCCGTCAATTAAAGCGTAGGATTCGTTGGTCAAAGAGCGGATTTTGGTAGGTTCAAAGAAAGTGGGAGCTGCAGATGTGGCTCTGGCGATATCTCTAATCAAATAGTCTTCGGCTGGATATTCTTTAGCATCTATTTGATCAAAAAAGTGAGCTTTTCTCCTTTCGATGTCGTAACTGGAGATTAAACAAGGTTTCAGGAGTTGGCTGAGTTGGTAATCTCCAAAGTTTTCCAAAAAGAATTGTTCTAAGCGCTCGCCGGGATATTTCTCATCTATCCAACCGTCTATAGATCTGAGTTTTTGCCACAACGAACTCTTAAAAACGTCGCGGCCGCTCTCAATCGAAAAATTAAGAGCATCTTCGGCCGACCACCGAGGTCGGGTGGGATTTTTGGCGTCAGGATACAAATAGATGCAAGTTAAAATTCCTCCCGCACTTGTGCCCGCGATTAAATCAAAATAGTCAGCTATTCTCGCCTCCGGGTTGCCGCTTTTTTGTTGCAGCATTGACTCAATGCTAACTACAACTTGCGCCGGAATAATCCCTCTAATTCCCCCTCCATCTATGGATAAAATTCTGGTATATTTAGCCATTTTTGTTGCCTATTCTAGATGTTTGCTCGTTTCCTAATCTCAAATTCCCCAGCCTCCGAATTCATGCACCGCTCAATCTCAGCTCTCCCATCTCAAATCTAAATTTAATTGGCGGGCTGCGATCGTATAGCGAAAAATGTATTCTACAATTTCTACGTAATTGTAAGCGGCGGCTGGCGAATCTGCCCAGACTGTGATGCCGTGATCGCGAATTAACAAAGCGGGTACAGAGGGCGCACAAATGGCAAAGAATTCGCAAATTTCCTTGGCTATCTTAGGGACTTCTAAATAATTTGTAAAGAGGGGTATCGACACTTGCGGGTTTTCCTCCCACACCCCCAAACCTTTCAGAATTTCGATCGCGGGTAAAGGCACTGCATCTCCTGCTGTTAGCCGAGAAACTAAATTTGCCTCGATGGAGTGGACGTGATAGCAAGCTTTAGCGTCTGGAAAACAATTGTAAACGGCTAAATGAATGCTGGTTTCGGCTGAAGGGCGGCTGTCGGGAACAGGTTTCTCGACAATTGCGCCGTCTGAGTTCATTCTGATAAAATCTTGTTCAGTTAATTGCCCTTTGGCGCGGCCGCTAGCAGTAATCCAAAAACTGCCATCTGGCAAGCGGGCTGAAAGATTGCCAGCAGTCCCAACCATCCAACCGCGATCGTAAAAATGTTTGGCTGCTGCAATTAAATCCGATCTCAAATCGCCACTCATTTTTTATAAATCCTCAGTTTTTTATCTACTTTTTAGGTTAATAGTGAAATTTTGTACTATTTTCAAGAACAGGCAAGATGCCTGTTCCACAAAGAGTAATTTTTTTGTGGGTTGAACACTTCTTCGCCCGCCCGTAATAGGCTTATTGACAATAGTAGTCGGGGGTTTATGTAAACCTAGGCTGGGTACTGCCCACTTTACCAATACACATATAGCCTTTGTTGAGAAAGGCTATAGTTTCAATTCCATTTCTGGGACAAACTTTCCAACACATCAAAAAAATTATCCCATTTAGTATAAGGCTTTTGCTGTTCGTCTAGATACTGGGCAAGCCGATCGCGCGCAAACACCGACGAAGCCTGCAAAGCCATATTAAAATCCGTCAGCGAATCTCCAATCGCCACCTGTTCTTCGGCCGGATGCTGCGCCATCACCCGCACCTTAGCCACCAATTCCTCATCTCCTTCCAACTCAGAATTGACTTGCAACCGAGGGCCGCTAGCGTCCACATCCACAGCGTAAATAACGCTCGCCCGGTGTACCAAATCGCCCATTACCGTCTCTACCATAATCCGAAGACCGCCGGACACGATCGCAAAATCTACCTTTTTCTCATCCAAAAAATCCAGCAATTCCAACAATCCCGGCCGCATCAGCCTTCCCCTAGAAAATTCCACAATTTCCCCGTAACATTCAGAGGGAATAGACTCTAGTAACTGCCGCACTCCCGATCGCAAACTCAGCCTTCTAGCGTATATTTCAGGCATTAGTTGAGACGACAATTCCGGTGCGAAATGCTTGAGCATTGCCACAAAAGTTTCTTCCACAGTTATCGTGCCGTCAAAGTCGCAGAATACCACCCGTTGCTGATTGTTCGGGATTGAAGATTTTTGCTTGTCATCGGTCATTGTCAGTCGCACCTTTCGAGAACGGGAAAAATTTACACAATTCATCGTACACTGTCGAGCGAACGAGCGCGACGCCCCGAAACTAATAGTGACGCGCTGTTTGTTGGCAATTTCCCGCAGGATTTTATGCAGATTCTTCGAGAGAATCTTCATCTTCCAGGGAATCTTCATCTTCCAGGGAATCTTCATCTTCCAGGGAATCTTCCAGAGAATCTTCCAGGGAATCTTCTAAGTCCTGCTGTTGGTTTTTTGTCTTTTGGGGGTTAGACTTAGCCGGCAAACAGATTAAATTATCATCCTCAGTATTAATCAAACCTTTTGATCGCAACTTACCCATCAGGCGCGTCACAGTCACCCGCGTTGACCCGATCGCGCTGCCAATTTGAGCGTGAGTCAAGGCCCAAGGCAGCCGGTAGCCCCGAACCACATCCGGTTCGCCCTCACCTACGTAAGGTTCGCCGAACTCCTCGATCAACAAAGTGAGAAATCCCAACAGTCGGTCGATCGTCCGGCGCTGTCCCAAAGTGCTCAGCCAGAGAAGTTTCCGCTGGTGCTGGTAGCGAAACGCATCCAAAATTTCCCTACGAAAGTGAGGCCAATTATCCAAGTCGTGCCAGTACATCCACACTACGTGAGTTTGATCGGCATGAGCGTAAGCTTGGAGAGTAAAAGGAGACTGAGCAACCAGTTCAAAGGGCTGTCCAGCGCCGACGAAGCCCAAAAAAGCTTCTTCTGTAGTTTTTTCAGCGGATTTTGACTTCGCCGCAGCAGCGCTAACTTGAGCGCTGCCTACGAGCCGCACAGAACCTTTCTGAACTAAATACAGCAGTCCGGGTCTTGCGGGAATCCGCTCGTCTTTGCTAAAAGTGCGGCAGCGGTAGTGTTCCTGGGCCCAGTCGATAATTCGCTGCCAAGTGATAAAAGGTCGATCGATAGTCTCTAGAGGTGTGGAAGTTGATTGCATAAGTGAGGCTCTGGGATATATTTAATAGTGAGAAAAACAGCTTCTGCCAGCAGTGCGATACAAAGTGAGACAACCAACCCCCGATCAAGCTTGCACGCTTCTTAACTATGCTGACTTTTCTGTGTTTTACCGAAACATTTAATGTAGCAAAAAATACATTAAAATGGTATAGTTCAGCAAAAAATTTGTCGTAAATTATTGTATAGTTAGCCCCAAAATCGCTAGAAAGCCGATTAATTCGATTTAGCCCCGTCCGGGGGAGGCGATCGACTATCCCTGACATCCGCAGTTTAACGTACAAGAAAAGTGCAAGCGGTCACAGTTGATCGTTGCTTTTACGGTAGGATGAGCCGATATGGATACAGCAAAGATCTCACAGTGCCCGGAAGTTACAGTGAAGTGTTTCTTGCTTTCAATGTTCCAAAGCGCGATCGCCCAGCAGGGAACACTGGCCCAAATTCCGTTAAATCCCATAGGTGGCAGCCTTTTCAAGAACAGGCAAGATGCCTGTTCCACAAAGAGTGAATTTGATTGTGGCGTGGGCATCCTGCCCGCCCATAACAAGCTTATTGAGAAGGGTGCAATATTTCCGTTAAATCGAAGTAAAGATAGCGCGCGGGTGCTGTACGTGTCTGCGATCGCCCTGAAATTGGCTAAAACTTGGCAGCAGACACCGCAGACAATCGCCGCCGAGTTGGCCGAAACACTCGAACCGCTGTGCTACCCAGATTTCGCCGTTAAAGTAGCGCCGGGGGGAATGATCGAGATGGAGTTGACTGATGCAGGTTTAGCAGTCTGGTTGCAGCGTTTAGCTCAAACGAACCTTCCAGTTTCAGGATCTAAAATATTAGATTCTGTTGTGTGTGCCGATCGACTGTTTCCCATTCAATACAGCCACGCGCGCTGCTGTTCCCTGCTGCGAATGGCCCACCGCGATCGGATAATTGCGATCGCCCAGCCCGATGTCACTACAGCGCCGGAAATTTGGTCGCTGGCGAGTCCAAATCCTATCCCTTGGATTGACGAGGGCGATCGACTGCGGTTAGTGCATCCAGCAGAACGCCGTTTAATATCGCAACTGTTAACAGTGCTAGACAATTTATATCCTACTTTTGAGGTGAAAAACCGCGAAAAACCTGTTAATTATTTCAAATTAGCCAATAGTTTGAGCGAAGCCTTTCAGATTTTTTACAGCCAGTGCCGAATTTGGGGAGAAGTTAAAATAGAACAGCCAAAACTCGCCCAAGCGCGATTAGGTTTAATATTTGCAACTCAATCTTTGCTGCGATTTATACTAGAAAATTTGTTTAACGCTCTTGCTCCTTTAGAACTTTGATTGGGTTCTCATTTTTAGCAACCTTTATTCATAATAAAAGGTGGGTTCCCGAAAGTTACCTTGACTTCTTCCATCTGAAAAGCTCTCTATTTTATAGGGTTCATCCTGAAGAATTCAGTAACCTACTATCGCAGAAAAAAAAATATAAAAACTTAGCTATTTATATAATTATTATTAATATTTCGGTAATTTGGGCATTCTTATTTTTTATAATTTATTTAAGTAATCTTTCTTTTGGCTTTTGAGAGAAATGATTTTTAGCTTGCATCTATGGCTGTGCTCCTTAAAATACTTAACCTTATATTATACAATTAAGCTGCGTAGCATCTCATCTATTAGCTATCCAGTATGCTCGAAACACAAGAAGAAGATTACAGCTTAGTAGGAACGAATCCTCTCCCTCTTCAGGAAATCCAAGAGGATATAGCCTTACCAGAGACGGTACTTCTGACCAATCCGCCTCTAAAATTTTCCAAACCGGAAACTCGGTTAAGCCTCAGATCACTAACTTTGGAGAGTGTCTTCGCTACGCTTTTTTACAGCATCATCGGCGGCGCGTTGCTCAGTAATTTCTTGCTGGATTTAGGAGCTGGCCCAGTCGAAATTGGTATGCTCGCCTCCATTCCTCAACTGGTAAATCTGCTCCAACCGTTCGGAGCTTATATAGGAGACCGACTGCCGAGCCGCCACTGGTATTCCATCTGGATTTTCGGACTGTCGCGACTGCTGTGGCTGATTATCGTGCCAGCCATTTGGTTGGGAGGCTCATTTCAGCTCGCTGGACATCAGCTAGTGCAGTTGACATTGGCAATCATCTGGGTAACTCAAGTCTTAGAATCTTTAGGTCGTGCTTCCTTCTTGAGCTGGTTGGCGGTTTTAGTACCTCAGCGGTTGCGCGGGCGGTATTTTGGGTTTCGCAATAGTGCTGTCAGCTTGACGAATCTCATTGGTGTGCCGTTGCTGGCTCTAGTGGTATCGAACTGGCCCGGTGGAAGGCTCCAAGGTTACAGTGCCATCTTGGTTTTAGGAATTGTGCTTGGCATCATCAGTCTAGGTTGTCAGTTCTTTATGACCGATGTGAACCCAAAGCTTGTACACGTCACGCATTCAGATAGAGGCGAAAAATCATCCATAGGGACAATTTTTAGCTTTCTCAAGGAACCCAATTTTTTAAAGTTTTTGCTTTACTCTGCTCTATGGAGCTTTGCCGTTAACGTCAGCGCTCCCTTCTTTAACCTCTATCTGCTGGATAACCTAAGTATAGATGTCAGTGTGGTAACGCTCTACAACAGCTTAGGAGCGGGTGCTAACTTACTGCTGCTGGTTTTTTGGGGCAAACTGGCTGACCGGGTTGGGAACCGCCCGATCATGATAATAGTGGGAATCTTGGTGGCTCTGACCCCTCTGCTCTGGCTAGAAGCTGGAACGGCTCCAATTTTTATATGGGTGTGGTTCCCGCTCTTGCACATCATCGGCGGTGCCACGTGGGCGGCGATCGACCTGTGCAGTGGTAATCTGATGATGTCGGTGGCACCACTACGTAATCAGTCCCTTTACTTTGCGATAGCGGCGGCGGTTCCTGGTGTCACTGGGGCAATGGGAATCACCCTTGGTGGCTTTATCGCCACTTTGACTAATCTCGGTGGCTTGCCAGGGGTGTTTGCCCTCTCAGCCGTCTTACGAGTGGCGGCTCTCCTGCCCTTGGTTTTTGTTGGCGAGCAGCGTTCTGTGTCTTTGGGTAAGTTTTGGCTGCTCTTGTTGCCAGCTTGGTGGAGAAAAGTGCCAATTGAACCTGGAAACATCAGGTTTCAACCATTAATAGTTGAACAGTTGGACTCTGGGCCAGAAAGCTCAGGCGATCGGTCTTCAACTCTTGATTGATTGTAGTCCGACAATAATTCAGAAAAGAGTTGATTAACCATTTTTAAAGTGTTAAAATCCTCATCATATCATCTAAGATGTGACGGCTGTTGGATCGCTTTTTTTCAGAAATATAAAGTCGGGCAATTCGGGATAAGTTTTGTATAGCATCTAATTATTTTTGGGTGCCTTCAACATTTTTTATGAGGGCGATCGTTCGTCGCAGCTCGATCGCCAATTCTCACGCTCGTCAATCGCTCCTAGAACGACGATGCTCAATTTAATCACTTGACGAGCGGCTGTTAAGGGTTCTTCAAATTCTGGGATTGTAAAATAGCGAGAGTTTTATTCAGTTTTTTGAGGATAAATCTCATGGTCACACTACCACGTATAGCCTCACCCAAGCGTCAAATTAATCTATGAAAATCCTAAGATAATGCCTGCATCTAGTTTAAGGCGTTGCAGGCGAGATTTGCTTTTTTCCAGGTTTTGCGATCGGCAGCGTTACTGTAAAGGTACTGCCGACGCCTTCTTCACTGTTCACAGTAATTTCGCCACCGTGCAAGTCCACGCATTTTTTAACAATGCTCAGCCCCAGTCCAGTACCGGGAATTCGACCGACATTTTTAGCCCGGTAAAATGAATTAAACAACCGTTCTTGGTCGGCGACAGGTATGCCAATTCCTGCATCCTGTACCGAAAAAATAGCCTCGGTTTCAGTAAGTTTTAATTCAAAGATTACTTCAGTCTTTGGGGGAGAATACTTAATAGCATTGGACAGCAAATTGCCCAGAATTCGCCGGAGTAAGCTTACCTCCAAACACGCCATCGCCGATTGACTGTGATTGACAAAAATCAGCGTTACCCGCTCACTTTCAGGTTTCAACTTCAGGCTGTTATGAAATTCCCCTACCAACTCATTACAAAACTTTGCTAAATCTATGGGTAGCAAGGAAAAGCCTGTTTTTCCTGACTCAACACGCCCCAGCAGCAGCACATCATCTAATAACAAATCTATGCCTTTTGCGGCTGCTTGAGTTTTGTCTAGAAGTTCTTGTGTTTTCTCATCTGTTAATGTCAACTTGTACTTGCTAAGAAGTTGTGTAGTGCCGATGATGAAATTCAAAGGATTGCGAACGTCGTGGGCAATCATGTACAGCAAAGATGTTTTCATCTCGTTGAGTTCTTGGGCTGTTTGCAGAGTGCGATCGAGCTGGTCGTGAGACAATTTGAGAGTTAAAGACAACTGGCGCGATCGCAGCAAAATCTCCACGCGCGCTTGCAATTCTATCTTCTCGATCGGAGCGATAATCAAATCGTCAATACTTTGCCAAATAAATTGCGTTGCCATCCCTACATCCGAGCGGGATGTAATCAAAAGAAAAGGCAAGCATACCGGGTGTTCTGCCTGTTTTTGGGCTGCCACCCATTGCCAGTGGCGTTTCAGGGCAAGACCGTCAATTATCGCCAGGTCAAAAGATTGATTAAATGGTAAAAAATCCTCACTATTTTCTGTTGAGTTTGGCAACAATACCTCATAGTAAACTGCTAGCCATTCTAATAACAGGCGGCGATTTTCTTTCTGTTCGACAAGCAATAAAATTTGGCTCACGCAACTTCTCCTAGCAAGCTGTGAACAATTCCCAGCAAATCTCTAATGATCAAAGGTTTTACTAACATATTCCGAGCACCGTGGCAGAGGCTTTCGTGCTGAATGGCAGCGCTTTGTTTCGGCGAGAGTATCAGAAAAGGGATTTGGTGATTTCGCAGTTTTTCGCAGCACTCCCAAATGCGGCGGTCGAAACCAGAAATATCTACTAAAGCCATACCGATCTTAGCAGGCTGACTGATAGCTTGTGCAACATCTTCAAAGCTATAAGCCGCGATCATCTGGTATCCTTCTTTGTTGAGAAATTGTGCTAATAGTTCCAAGTTTCTGTGATTGCGGTCTACCGCTAAAATTATTGCGTTGTCAGTCATTTATCAGCTTCCTATGAATACGGATTATACTATTTTAGATTTGATATTAAAGAATTGAAGAATTGAGCATGAGTGATTATATATGGGTTTGGAGCTTTCCTAAAGTTGGATTCTTTTTTGAATCGGGTATTAGCTTACTTGTCGGGGAGCTATTACATCAGTTTTCAGTGGAGTGAAGTACAGATGCTCGGGCACAGGATACGGCCCCGTGCCCCGTGCCGATACTGTATTTCAGAGAATTGAAAACTGCTATAAAAGTCGGAAAATACACAATTTTACCAATATATTTAAGTTTGGCAGGAATTAGGCTAGTGGTGAGGTGCGCGAGGCGCACCCTACTGATTAGTAGATTCACGACTGCCTTCATTAGCTGCAATTGCCCAAAAACAGCACGACAAACCCCGATTCAATCTTCATCGGCTTCCTCCTCAATCCACACCGGCGCCGAACTCAAAATGCCGCGCAGCCCCCGTATCGGTTTGCTGACTTTGATGCCGTAGCGAGTAATCTCGAGTTCTCGCAGAGTTCTCTCGAAATTGCTGACTCGCTTTTTAATTACTCCGATCGCCTTGCGGATTTCTGTCCTATTATGCAGTTGGCGCTCCAGATAACGTATAAACAGAAGATTATCCGCCAAATAGCTAATCCCGATCTCGGTCAGCCGAAAATCTCCGCTAATGGCTTCTACCTCATTAATCAAGATAACGGTGACTCCCATATTCTTCAGATACTTACACAAAGCGTGCAAATTGTTCACCAAATCTTGCCCCTGCATCGAAAGCTGATAGCCAGAAATACTGTCAAGCATCACAATCCGCGTCTTTTCCTGCTCCACCTGCTGGCGTACCATACAGGCAAACTGATCCGGCGAGTACAGCAAAGGTTCCACGGGTATCACGGAAAGACTTCCTTGCCCAATCATTGCGTCAACCGGGATGTTAACTGATTGGCAGCGCTGCAGCAGAGTAGAACTTGACTCCTCAAAAATGTAAACTACCGATCGCTCCCCCCTTCCTGCTGCTTCCTTCATAAACTGAATCCCCACCGTCGTTTTACCCACGCCGCTAGGCCCGCTAATCACCGTCACAGTCCCGCGTTCCAGTCCCCCGTGCAGTAGTTCGTCGATTTCTGGAACCCCAGCAGAAATCGCTTCAGCAACAAAATCCTGTTGATAGTTGTCCGGAAGCAGTCGCGGAAATACCTCCATACCAGCCTCAGTCAGGCGCAGCGAATGGCGGCCGCTGCGGAAGTTGGAGCCTCGCAGCTTGGTAACAGATAGAGTGCGTCCTTCAGGGCGCAGTTCCAAGTAAATTACTCCGTCGCTGATGAATTGCAAATCGTCATCGGGAGCACTTGAAGTGCCTTCTGAGGTGAACACCACCGTCGCCCCCCCTTCCACCAAAAACCGCAGAAAAGACAAAACTTGCTTGCGAAACTGAAACTCATCCGCAGCTAAGTAGCGAAATTGAGTGATCGCGTCCAAAAACACCCGTTGTGGCTTGACAGCTTGGACTCGCTCGATAATCTTTTGTGTAGTCGGTTCTCGCTCAACCTCGGAGGGGGAGAAAATATCATAAGTCTGAACTTCTGTAAAAAATTCTGAGGATGGGCTCAAATCGAGGAACGCCATCGCTTCCATATCAAAACCGAGAGTTTCGGCATTGGCGCGCAATTGCGCTTCCGGTTCTCCTAAAGTAATAAACAGGGGCGTTTCTCCCTGAGCCACACCTGCAGCCAAAAAGTGAAAGCCCAGTGTAGTCTTGCCAGTACCCGGGCCGCCGCGCACCAGATAAGAGCGTTGAGAAATTAGGCCGCCGCCAATCACTTCGTTGAGACCGGTAATTCCCAGAGAAATTCGGTTTTGAGACATTTGTTTCTTCATGTTTTGAATATCGGGCCCGTATTAATATTTAATGGTTTTAGGCAGTGTTTTGATAATTTTTTTTACCGGGCGTCTGATAACCTTCATGAAATCTTTTTCTACCGAAAATTACGTTAGCACACAAGAATTAGAAAGTATTGTCGGCACTGCTGGGGTCTGTGTGCATCAGGACACAGAGGTATTTTGGCAAGAACGAGTAGAAAAAGCAGTTGCCCCGGGTACGAAAATAGATTGTACCGTTTACCCCAATACTCAGGAAGAACTGGCGGGGGTGATTGAAGCGGCTCGGAACAATCGGTGGGGGGTCTTGCCGACGGGAAGCGGCAGCAAACTCGATTGGGGGGGTTTACTTAAATTAGACCCCGCCAACCCCCCTGGGGCAGGGGGGCTCATGGCCGTCAGCACCGCGCGTCTGAACCGCCTTGTAGAACACGCTGTGGGCGATTTAACCGTGACTGCGGAAGCGGGAATGAAGTTTGCCGATTTGCAGCAAATTTTAGCCGCAGCAGGTCAATTTTTGCCGATCGATCCGGCGTATCCGCAACAGGCAACTTTGGGTGGCATTGTGGCTACTGCTGATGCGGGTTCCTTGCGGCATCGCTATCGCGGGGTTCGCGATTTGCTGTTGGGAATGACCTTTGTGCGATCGGACGGTAAAATTGCGGTAGCCGGGGGTCGAGTTGTTAAAAATGTCGCCGGTTACGACTTGATGAAACTGTTTACTGGTGCTTACGGCACATTGGGCGTCCTCAGTCAAGTAACTTTCCGAGTTTATCCGCTGCCTGAATCCTCGGGAACCGTAGTCCTGACAGGGGAAACTAATGCTTTGTCCCAAACGGCTCAAATCTTATTATCCTCTGCTTTGACACCAAGTGCCGTTGATTTGCTGTCATCTGAATTAGTCGCAAAATTAGGCTTAGGAAAGGGCACGGGATTAATCGTCAGATTTCAAAGTATCGCAGAAAGTGTTAAACAACAATCAGCCCGCTTACTGGAAGTTGCCGAAAAGTTGGGTCTGCAAGGCAGTAGCTGCTGCGAAAATGATGAGCATCAGTTATGGCAAAGATTGCCAGAAACAATGTGGGATTCTGGCACAAAGTCGGCAATTATTTGCAAAATAGGAATCAGACCGTCGGAAGCTGTAACCGCCATTAACGAATTGCCGGTACAGGACGCTTTGATTCATGCAGGCAGCGGTTTGGGGGTTTTGCGGTTTGAGGCTGCGACTGCGGCAACGCTGTTGCAGGTACGCAGAGGGTGCGAAGCCAAAGGTGGTTTTCTGACTGTTTTAGCAGCGCCGACCGACATCAAGCACCAGTTAGATGTTTGGGGCTATAATGGAAGTGCGATCGATTTAATGCGCCGGATTAAACAGCAGTTTGACCCGGAAAATATTTTGAGTCCCCATCGTTTTATAAGCGGTATTTAGTTTAAAGTTTGTAGTCAGGACTTGATTCGTTCAGAAATTATGTAAAAAGTGGTTTTACACGCTACTTATAGCGGCAAACTTCCCGTTGCAAACATACATATAAAGCTTCTGCATAAATTCCATTAAACAGATTAAAGTCCTTGCTACGAAGAAAAACACTTAGGTAATATATAATATGCAAACTTCAGAAAAATCTCCAGTTCCCAGCGACGATTTAAGACCGGCCAAAGAAAGCAATTTTCTAGCACAAAATCCCCACTTAGAAACCCTAGAAATCCCAGGTTTCGACGCTAATAATCCGCCAGACCCGAAATTAATCGATACTTGCGTACACTGCGGCTTTTGTTTGTCAACTTGTCCGAGTTATCGCGTACTTGGCAAAGAAATGGATTCCCCCAGAGGCCGCATTTATTTAATGGATGCAATTAATGAAGGCGACGCACCTTTAAACGAAGCAACCTCGCAGCATTTCGATACTTGTTTGGGCTGTTTGGCCTGCGTTACAACTTGCCCTTCTGGAGTTCAATACGACAAATTAATTTCCGCCACTCGCCACCAAGTTACTAGAAATCAGGAACGCACTTTTTCCGACAATGTAATTCGCACTCTGATTTTTAATCTCTTCCCTTATCCTCACAGATTGCGACCTTTGCTTGTACCCCTGTTTATCTATCAAAAATTAGGACTGCCAAAACTTGTCCGCAAAACAGGTTTGCTGAAAAAAGTATTTCCCCGCTTGGCGGCGATGGAATCAATTTTGCCGAAAGTTACTGTCGATTCTTTCCGGGATAATTTGCCCGAGGTAATTCCGGCACAAGGGGAGAAACGCTATCGAGTAGGCGTGATTTTAGGCTGCGTGCAGCGGCTGTTATTTTCGCCGGTTAATGAGGCTACTGTGCGAGTTTTAACGGCTAACGGTTGCGAGGTTGTGGTTCCTAAAAGTCAGGGATGCTGTGCTGCTTTGCCGGAACACCAAGGCCAAGCGGAACAGGCGAAAGCTTTGGCGAGACAAATGATTGATAGCTTTGAAAATACGGGTGTTGATTTTGTGATTATCAACGCTGCTGGGTGCGGTCATACTTTGAAAGAATACGGTCATATTTTAGCAGATGACCCTGATTATCGAGAGAAAGCTGAGAAATTTGCTGCTAATGTGAAGGACGTGCAAGAGTTTTTGGCAAGTGCGGGAATTACCGCGAAACTCAATCCTTTGATTGAGGGAGATTTGACAATTGTTTATCAGGATGCGTGTCATTTGTTGCACGGGCAAAAGATTAGTTTGCAGCCGCGTCAGTTGCTGCAACAAATTCCGGGGGTGAAGTTAAAAGAGCCTGTGGATGCGGCTTTGTGCTGCGGGAGTGCGGGGGTTTACAATATGCTTCAGCCGGAGATTGCTGATGAATTAGGAGTGCAAAAGGTGGAGAATTTGCTGAATACTGGCGCGGAGTTGATTGCTTCTTCTAATCCGGGTTGTTCTTTGCAGATTAAGAAGCATTTGGAGTTGCAGGGAAAGGAAGTTACTTTAATGCACCCTATTGAGCTTTTGGATTATTCGATTCGCGGGGTTAAGTTGCTGAGGAAGTAGTTTTGTAGGGCGGGCGGTGTCTGCCCTATTTTCGATGTGCTTTTTTGTGAATGAGATTTTTTACCGCAGAGGGCGCAGAGGGCGCAGAGGAAGAGATGAGAAAGAAGAAACAGAAAGAGGAATAAGCTATTCTATTGAGAAGTATCGATCGCACTTCTCATTCTTGCCACAAGCTAAAATTAAATTAAACAGTCCCTAACCCCGGACAACAGTTATGGTAACTCAACTCAAGTCTCCTCAAAAACCTGATGTAATTTACCCCGACAGCGACTGTCTACCCATGTCAGACAATACCAAACAATTTCGCTGGATACTCATCGTCTAACAAAATTTAGCGTGGCTTTTTGCCGATGACCCTAATGTATTTGTCGCGGGGGATTTGCTGTGGTATCCCGTCGAAGGAGATAACAAGATTCGCGTGGGCCCGGATGTGATGGTAGTCTTCGGCAGACCGAAAGGAGATATGGGTTCTTACAAGCAGTGGGAAGAAGAAAATATCGCGCCGCAAGTAGTGTTTGAAATTCTTTCTCCCGGTAACAGGCTAACAGAAATGAATAAAAAACAGGTATTTTACGATCGCCACGGGGTAGAGGAATATTACCTGTACGACCCGGAACGCAACGATTTCAGCGGTTGGATGCGTTCACAGGGGCGTTTGGACGTAATTGATGCGATCGAAAATTGGGTCAGTCCCCGACTGGGAATTCGCTTTGATTTGTCGGGTGAAGAGTTGCAAATTTATCGCCCTGATGGCGAACCGTTTACAAGTTATGAGGAGGTTTCTCGCAGCTTGGAACAAGCCGAACAGCGGGCAGAACAAGAACGACTGCGGGCATAAGAAGCCGAACAGCGGGCTGCTGTGCTAGCAGAAAGACTGCGATCGATGGGAATTGACCCGGAACAATTGTAAACTAGATGGGGGAAAAGAGCGATCGCACTTTTAAATTTTAGCAAAAGTGCGATCGGCATAATGACTAATGACTAATGACTAATGACTATTTCCCCTCTTCTAACCTCAAAAAATGCACCTGTCCCGAAGCTTCCGCCACTACGATTGTCACCCCATCAGGTGCAATAGCGCAAGCTTTCAAAGCACTATCTCCCCTGAAACTAGCAATTACTTCTCGACTTAACAAATCCCAAACTTTGAGAGTATTATCGTCCGAAACAGAAATTGCCTTTGTTCCCATAGTCGCCAGAGATGTTACCGCATCAGCATGACCTGCCAAAGTAAAAACTTCTTTTCTACCTGACAAATCCCAAACTTTCAAATTGTGTTCCCGCCCTCCTGAAATCGCCCATTTGCCATCCGCCGCAACTGCCACAGCATTCACAAAACTCTCATGACCTTTGAGAGTGAACAGTAGATTTTTGACGGCGAAATTCCATAAAATTGCCAAAATATTCTTTTCTTTCCCCAAACTCCAAACTTTCAGAGTTTTGTCCCCGGAAGCCGAAATAACCCGCTTGCTGTTGGGGGTAACTGCCACAGCTTTTATCCCGTCCTCATGACCTGAAAAAGTAAAAAGTTCCTCTCCTGTTTCTAGATTCCAAACTTTAATAGTTTTGTCTCCCGAACCGGAAATCGCCATCGTTCCGTCCGCAGTCACTGCCACAGAATTTACCCAGTCTGTATGACCCGTGAAAGTAAAGATTTCTTTTCCGGTTTCTATATCCCAAACTTTCACAGTTTTGTCGCCGGAACCCGAAACTACTCGCTTGCTATCCGGTGTGATTGCGATCGCTTTTACCCAATCTTGATGTCCCGAAATAGTAAAAATTTCCTGTGCGCTTTTGAGATTCCAGACTTTAATGCTGTTGTCTCCTGAACCGGAAATTGCTTTCGTACCGTCTGCCGTCACTGCTACAGCATTTACCCAGTCATCGTGACCTGCAAATGATAAATTTTCTTTGCCTCTTTCTAAGTGCCAAACTTTGAGAGTTTTGTCTGAGGAACCAGAAACTATCCGCTGGCCGTCGGGGGTAACAGCCACAGCATTCACTGGGGCGATGTGATTGGTAAAAGTGAAAAGTTCTTCTTTTGTTGCCAGATTCCAAACTTTTAGCGTTTTGTCGCCGGAAGCCGAAATTACTCGTTTGCCGTCGGGACTGACTGCCACAGCTTGAACGAAACTGCTGTGTTTTCCTAAAGTGAAAAGTTGCTTTCTTTCTGACAAACTCCAGACTTGAACAGTTCCGTCGTAACTGCCGGAAACTATTTTTTCGCCGTCGGGAGTAACTGCTACACTTTTTACCCAGTCTTCATGACCGATGAGAGTAAAAAGTTCTTTTCCGGTTTCTAGGTTCCAGACTTTCATGCTGTTGTCTCCCGACCCTGAAATCAACCGTTTGCTATCAGGACTTACTGCTACGGACTGGACAAAACTGCTGTGACCTTTAAAGTTAAAAATTACTTCCCTGCTTGTCAAATCCCAAACTTTAATACTGCCATCCCAAGAACCTGAAATTACTCGCTTGCCGTCGGGAGTTACTGCTACTGCTTCTACCGCAAAAGTATCGCCGGCAAAAGTAAATATTTCTTGTGCAGTTTCTAAATCCCAAATTTTAATACTATTGTCCCAAGAACCGGAAATTACTTTAGTGCCATCGGGGGTGACAGCTACAGCATTGACGTAGGTAAGATGACCTTTGAGGGTGGCAAGTTCTTCTCCTGTTTCTAAGTGCCAAATTTTGAGATTGTGGTCAGAGGAGGCAGAAATTGCCCGCTTGCCGTCCGGGGTGATTGCTACAGCTTGTACCCAGTCTGTATGTCCGGTGAGGGTACGCAGCAATCTCCCGCCAGGAGGGGTAAAGCTGGGCGTTAGCGGTCGCAGCCAGGGGGTTGTTTGGTGTTTTGCCTGTGCTAGCAGTGCTTGAATTTCTGGACTTTCAAAGCGCATCAAGCGGGCAATTAGTTGGGTGGCTAGTTGGGTTTTGTCTATGGCTAGAATGTGGGCAGATAGGCGAATTGCTTCTTGGATTAATTTGAGTTGGTCGGCTTTTTGGTCTGAGATAATAATATCGGAACTTGTTGCTAAATCGTAATCTTCTATTAGCGCCTGTACTCCCGATGCTGACAGCTTGGCTTCAATAAAATTGTAATCTGTTAGTAAGCTGTATAATTTCTCGGAGTCTGAAGTCGCTGCTAGCTGACTGGGCAATATTCCCAGGTAGTGCGTCTGTTCTGCAGGCTGCATTTTATCCAGCCCTTGTGTAAACTCGCTCATAAATTTACGGATGTCTTTTTCAAATGTATACGATCGCTAGCTGCACCCTACCGAAAAGCCGATCAAGACTCTTTTCTCTTAGACTTAGCATGACATATTTGAATGCTATGTGCTATGGGCTTGCTGTCCTCGGTTTGGTGATGGTTCGATGAATTGCTTGTTTTTTAGTCGAAGTATGCTTTGAGAATTTTCAAGCAGTGCGATTACAATAAATCGCCGCCAATATAATTCAACTCAGCAACGCCCAATTTACCGATCGATCGACAAAAGCTCACATATATCGTTGTTTTTCTTAACATAGCTGGTATTTGGGCGATGATGGTCGATTGATCAACACTGTCAAACCTAATAATTTTTAGGTATCGCAATCCTATTTAAAGTGCGAAAAAAACTTTTTATAACGAAACATGATGGCGGATGATCTAATTTTCTCTCAAGTCGGCCGCAGCAGCGAGGCAGATGTCTCCCTGGTTGGGTTTCGTACCTCAACGGCATCTGCAATCTGTTTCACCCAAAGCTCTCAGAAAGCTTTCCAGGTGCGCCCCCTTCCTCTAAAATATAGAAAAGGACTTGCACTCTTAAACCGGGTTTCTAGACAAAATCATTGGTTGGACCGCTAGGTAGGTAGGAAGAAACCGGGTTTCTGACTCCATAGCGCGCAAGTCACGATCGCAAATAAAGCAGTATTGACTTTAGAGACAAATTTCATGGATGTTATCGAGTTTTTCGAGTTAAGTGCGGGTAAATGGTTTTCTCAGCGTACCGTACACAATCTCAATTCTGGGGAATTGCAGGCGGGTAAATCCGACCTCAACATAGAAATACTGACAGCTAGCGATGCAGCAGTCGTCAAACTTTGCCAACAACACTCGATTAACCCGGCTTCAACTAAGCTAAAGGGCGTTCGGATTAGTTGGGATGGTATTCCCGATCGCGACAAAGCTAAACAAATCGGTTCTACAATACTAGCGATCGTACCTAATCCCGACAATCCCAGCGAAGGCAAAGTGTTGCAAGACAAGGGTAAGAGTCGCTACGTGATGGGCGACGACGTGCTGACATTGATTACAGAATCAGACACCCTCCATGCCGAAGAAAGGCTGTGGTATCTCATGCCCAATTTGCGGCTGCGGACTAGCGTTGTTAAGCAAGCTAACGGTACGGAACAAGCATCTTTTTGTTCGGAAATTCGGATGGGAGTAAGTGCCCAAAATGAAAAGTGAAAAATAACTATCTAGTTCCCAAAGTTTACACTCTATTTCTGCTTTCTCCCTTCTTTCTTCGGCCTTCTCTGGCAATGGCTTTTAACTTGGTGTGAAAATCTGTGTGTTTGACAACTGGGAATGATTTTGCCACAGGTTTGTCGGCTAATTTGTGCTCAGCTTCTGCTCGATCAGCGAGGGCGGTAACAGCCACATCTTCATATACTACAAATTCTGTATTTTCTTTTGTGCGATCGTCCGCTGCGGGTAATTTTCCTGTTTCCTCTGCCTCTGTGTTTGGGACTTCTGCATGAAGCGCCACATCCAGTTGCTGCGACTCTGACGGCCCATGCAAATCTAACTCTGCGGCAGTTACTTCCGATTCCGGGTTCGATAAAAGTATATCTTCCGGTGACAGTTGAGCAGCACTTTCCCCGGTTAAATTTTGAGGAAAATTATTGCATACCAAGCGTTCAAACTCGCGATTGAAATGATAGAGAGGTTGACCTATCCGGTGCCACATACTCAATAGCTGTCCCACAGAAACAGCCTTGTAGCGGCCTTGATAAAGCGCTTCAACCACTGCTAAACGCAGCCAATAGCCGGGATACTTGGTCAGCCATTCACCCGCCAATTTCTCGGCTTTTTTGCCACCTAGGTCAAAACCGTAGTGAACCAGCAGAGCCGCTGCTTGTGCAGATATTGCCGTCACTTCTGTCATTTGTTGTCTGTCGACTGTTGACTGTTATCTGTTGACTGTTGACTGTTATCTGTTGACTGTTGTCTTTTGGTTCCAATTACCCAATTACCAATTCCCCATTACCTATTACCAATTCCCCATGCCCAATGACCAATGCCCTATTAGCCAATTGAATTAATCGGATAAACGCACGCCTCCTTCTACAGTTCGCGCGTCCCCGGAAAAAGGTTCGGGAGTCCCATTCCAGTTGAAGTCGCTAATTCTAAAAGTCAGGCTGCCGACTTGACGCTCAGGGTTAAAGCGCAAAATGATTGCGTAGCTGCGGCGGCTGTATTCTAAAGTGTAATTCGTACTGATTGTTTCCCCGCTTTCTAAATTAATAGCACTTTGAAATCCAACTCGAAAGCCTCCGTAAACTTGCTGGACAAGCCCAAAAGACAGGACTCTCAAATCTACTAAGCGATCGAACAAAAACGGCGATATACCGTCCCGTCCCACCTGGGTATAAGTCACGTTAAACCCAGTGTAATCGAGGAAAGGGCGGGAGAAATGACCGAACTGCCCTTGAATGCCGACGCTGCCGGCGAGGGAATTTTGTCTGTCGCCACTGCTGTAATAAGTGCCAACTCCCCGGAGTCCCAAGGCCAGTTGCAAGAAAGGAACCACCGGCGTGCGCGTATACCTCAAACCCTGGGTGGGAGTGCGGGGCAGCGGTTCGCCCTCCCACAGGTTGAAGCCGCGGCTTAAGGCGAAGCTGACTTGGGAACGGCCCAGATCGACGCGGTTGTTTTCCCGCACTGGTTCGAGCAAGTCTGCTCGATCGGTGTCAGCATTGATAAATTGATACCCAGCTTGGTAGCTGAGATTGATGCCAGTGCCTCCGAGTGGGATGACTGGGGAAGTGAGGACTGCCCCGAGGCTGCTCTGCACGGTTTGATAGCCCAGAGAACCGTTAAACAGCCGATCGCGATAACTGTATTCTGCTGCCAGAGTGTGAGTGCCGATCAACTGTCGCAGGCGCAAATTGCCCCGAAAGCTGTCTTCCGGCAAATTCGGGAAATTCTCAAAACTCAGAAATATGGCCGATCCGTCCAGCCTGGTTCGCGGGCCGAGACTAGCGCCCAACCTCGCTTTCAGCCCGTAGCTGTCGGGAGAAAACGGATTGCCACCGTTCTCTGCCACAATCTGCTGAAGGTAAATTTGGGGAGTCAGAGTCAGCCGCACCGGCCCGTTTCGCAACACCTCAAAACCGCACTCCGCATACAAACCGCCGCGTTCGCCCCCGTCGTAGCCAAAGGTCAAACACGGGCCGCTCTGCTGCCGGCTGTCAAACACTTGCCTGCGGGGATACACGGGTATTTTCACCCGGTTGTCGAACACCAAGCGGGGTTTAGTTGTGACCAATTCCTCTGCCGTGGGCGAAATCCTTCTAATCGTCGCCCTCCGGGCCCTGTATTCAAATTCCGGCGGGGAAAACGGGTCGTTAGTAAGCCGAATGTTGGTTGCTACCCTCGCGCCGTCTGGCAGCAGTTCGATGCGTTCTGCTTCAAAGCGGACGCGGTTGACGGCGCCGGTCACTTGGGGGGCTGCTAGCTGTCCGCCACCACCGATAGTCACTGTAGCAGCGCCGGGGGATTTGACTCCGCGCAGGGGCTGCTGGCTGGTAATTCGATCGCTCAGCGGCTGTTCGAGAATCGTCCCAGCACTGATATCTGTAGGCAGTGTGGGGGTCAATTCGCTACCTGCAGCAGGCAGGAATATTTCGCCGCTGGCTTGTTCGACTGCGCCGCTGTTGAGGCCGAGATTGAACTCCATCCGCTGGCCGCGCACTACTTGTTGGCCGCGGGTATAGGCGACATTGCCGGATGCTACCACTTGGCGGGTGACTAAGTTGACGATCGCTCGATCGGCATCAATCACAGTTTGCCGGAACCGCACAACGACATTACCAACCGCCGTGACAATTTGCTGCTTGTCGTCGAATTCTTGGCTGTCAGCCTTAACTTCAATAGTATCGGCCGGAGTCACCGGAAAAGGCACCGTCCGCTGAGAAGGCGCGGTGCGGACTCCCGGCGCGGCTGGTTTAGGTTTCGGTGTCGGCGCAGCGGGTGTTCTCGGTGCGGGGGCAGTTCCTGGTGTGGGAATGTCGAACTGCTGTTGCCCGCTGGGTGCTGGTTCCGGGGCGGGTTCTGGAACGGGAATCTCCGCAGGTTCGGGAGGGTTATCTTCTAACTGTCGGTTTTGGGCCTGATACCAACTTTCCTGCTTTCCGACAACATTCCTCTCCTGTTGTTTCTGCGCCTCTGCGGTTCGTTTTCGATTGCGAATGGCAAGGGCATTTTCTACCGAACCCAATTGGTAAGCAGTAAACGAGGAATCTTTCGGAGTTTCCGCAGTTTCGGGTTCTCCCACAGGAGGCCGACGCTGAAATCCCACCACTGCCTCGCCGCTTTCCACGGCAGCTAGGGGGTCGGCGATTTCTGGAGGCTGGTCGGTGGCTGGGGTAGTGCCGAGGAGTGTGGCTGCTGGTTCTGCTGGGGCTGATGTGGGTTCTGGCTCAACAATATCTGGGCTGGGTTCCGGTATTTCTGCGGGGTTGCTGCGGGTGTCTCCATCGCCGGCCGCGACAGTGAGGGCGACTTTTTTTGGCTTTGCGATGTAGATGATGCCAGGGGGTTCTGGCGGCGGTACCGGATAGGGCATAGTTATAACAGGTAAGTCATCCGATTTTAGATTTTAGATTTTAGATTTTAGATTTTATAGGGTGCAAATTATTGAAAATTTTTGCATCTAAAAGGCAACTGTTTAGACATTAATCTGACATCTAAAATTTGCAGTGGCTTTGGCGCGCCGAAAGATGGCTGATTTGAGAACTTGCTTTCGCCACAAGATAACCTCGCTGCTGGTGCGAGGTCAAGTTTTGTTCGACTAATTTTTGCGGGTTTGCGGGCTAGCTGGGGGGCTGCGGTGGCGTACCCCCCAGCCAGCGGGCGGGATAACTTGTTTATTCCATGTCTCTGCGGTTGGGGTTCCGGGCTGGGTCATTGGACAAAAATCCAAATATGAACAGGGAAACAAAAAATAAAACAACTACATTAACTACGATTTTGAGGGTTAGCACTGTGGGAGTCTCCAAAGATGGCATAATACTGAGCTGATTTGCTGCTGTTGCAGCAACTTTTTTATCATAAGCTAAAGATTAGTCAATTTTATCTTTGCTTTTGAGGATTTTTGGCAAGTTGATTTTTGCCCAATTCCATAGTTGCTCGGCGATGTTTTCTAGCCGCAGCATGACTCGATCGAGCCATTCGAGCACTTGTTCTAGCGGGTGCTTAATGTATCCCATCGATTCTGCTTTTGTTTCTAAGTATTCGCCCTCGGGTTGGACGCCTGAGCTGGGATTTTTGGGTTCGGCTGCGGCGGGGGTTGCGGGGGTGTATCTGTGGGTTTGCGCGGTGATTGCTGCTGGGGATTGGTTGTTTTGTCGGGTGTTCGGGTTTGTGTTTTTTGGCACTTGGGTTTCCGGCGCGCGCCCTGGGGTTGATTCTGCTGCGAGTGCAGAGCTATTTTTTTGAGTAACTGCTAAATCAGATAAATCAGATGCTGTTTGAGGTTGACTTTTTGAGCTTTTTGTCAGCAAGCTCTGTTTTAGCTGCCCCAGCAGGCTGTGAAGTGCTTCGGGGTAAGGGGATATTGAGACTGCGGTCGATCGACCTTCTGCCAATTCTCCTAATTCTGCTATTTTCTCCTTGACTTTAGCGCTGCTTTGAGCGGCAGGGGTTTCGGAACTTCCGTCGATTAAATGCTGCGGTGCTGCTTCCCCGAATAAGTCTTGCCAGTTCAGCCACGGTCGATCGACCTCTAGGCTTTTTTGCGTGTTTTTTTCTTCTTGGAGCTGTTGCAAATAATACTTAATTGAGAGGGATTTCTCCGTATTATCACTAGCGGCTGTTTCTTTGCCTAGGAGGTGGTCTACTGACGACCAAATAATTCCTTCGATGTTTCGCGCGTATTTTTCCAGGATTTCGCGGGCGGAAAAATCTAAATTGGCGTCTGTGCCAGATGTATTAATTTTTACTCCGGGGATTTCAGTTGGTGCGGCGGTTGTTTTTAGCGCTGGCGGTAGGGTAAATTCTTCGAGGTTGACGGCGGCGCGATCGAGTAATGTAACAAAGGAGATAGGAAGAGCGGGTCGATCGAACTTGCTGTTAAAATTAGTTTCTAGTTTTGGGGTATTGTGGTCGATCAAATTCGATGCCGCAATTGACTGCAGTGCGGTTTTTGCTTCAATCTGCGCGCGGGCTTTTTGGACTAGGATGGCATTGCGGTCGATCGATTTTTTGACTGCGAGGATTGATTCTCCAAACTGATTTCTTTTCAAAGCAACCGGGCTTGTCTGAAGCCATGCCATCAATTCCCAAAAACGACGCATCGGCGGCAACTGCGCTTTTTTGGCAGCCGACTCCAAACCGAGATTAAATTTTAATTCTTTTTGGGTAATTTCCCGCCGTTCGGGCCCGCAGTTTGCTACTTCCCAAGTTATGCGACCTTCAAGCAGTTCCTGCTGTTGGGGTGTCAAAATATCTAAAATCTGATTTTCTTTTCCGACCAATACTAAAGTGCGGGCTGGGATAAAACTGGCAATTCCCTTAACTTTCGGTTGCGGTTTTAATTCAGTTTTAGCAAGCGGGAGTTCTAAGACGGAAGTTGTTTGATGCTTTGTGATTTGTCCGCTAAAATTGATTGCCGGAGGTAAATCGCTAGCAGTATTTCCCTGATTAATTAACAGCGGGAAGGTGGCTACAGTTTTCGCAGTTTGCGACGAGTTGAGTAAATTTTCGGCTAGGTGTAAAATTTGCGCGATCGAACTTTCCTCGAAAACTTCCCCCTGATACCAATTTTGTTGCCCATCGGGATTTTCGTCACCGACAAATTCTTGTAGTTCCGGTAAATCTACTTTTTGACTTGATTCCCGCAACTGTCGGCCTAGCAGTCGGGAACTTTGCACCAGCAAATAAGCTGGATAAAGCAGAATTTGGGTGGCGGTGAGAGTTGCTTCTTTAATTTGACGCCAAGTTCGATCGCAATTGTCAGCGACTTGGCGGGACTGTTTCGATATAAAATTTAATAGCCGGCTTTGGTATGGGCCGTAGTAACCGTTGGACATAAGTTTAATTATTGAATTCAGATTTTTGATTCGCGCCGGAACTGCTGAATATTGCTGTAAAATCAAAGCGAGATCATAATCGCAGCTTCAAACCCTCTGAAACCTTTATTTCTTCGCGTCCTTCACGTCTTCGCGGTTCAATCCGATCTTTGATTAATACACAATTCCTATTTTAGCGAAATATGAGCGCTTCTGTGTCACCTGCTAGCAACAATATTTCGGTCACTGTCGAAAAGTTGCGTCGCCTCAGTCAAGTGGAGGTTCAGTCTGGTTGGAGGTTCTGCGATTCTGACTCGGCTGTCTCTTCAGTAAATATTTGTAACAAGCCGATTGCCGAACTTAACGCCAAAGGACATATTGCTTGGCCGTCTGGGAAGCAAGTTTTGTATTTGGGCCAGCAATTTGTAATTCCTGACAATTTGCACGGCTATCCTGTGTTTGGTTTGCGGTTGCTGCTGGGTTTGACTTGGTGGGCAGAAGATGCTCAAATTTTTGTCAACGGCGAGTTAGTCGGACAGGGAGATTTATTTGATTTTGCCGATCGAGTTTTGTTGAGTTCGTCGGCCAATCCCGGAGATGAATTTTTAGTTATTTTGCGGTTGGTAAGTCCGGGTCACGATAACGGTGCTTTAGTGCGATCGATTTGTTTGTACGAAGCTGCTGACTCTTCTTGTTTCGATCCGGGTTTTGTGGCTGCCGAATTAGAGATTTTGCAGAATTCGCTAACTCAAAATTTAGAAAATGTAAATTCCCAATACCTCTCCCATGAAATAATAGCAAGTCGCCCCATGTTTGTCAAGGGGGAAACGCTGAAATCAGAGATTGATTTGGCGCTTGGTTTGATTGATTGGTCGGCCGTGGGCGATCGCGAAAAGTTCGATCGCTCGCTGTCTGTTTTGCGGCACAATTTACTGGGATATCTGCGGACTTTTTCTGGGGATTTAGATGAGGGAACCGCAGAGGGCGCAGAGGGCGCAGAGAGAGGAAGAAAAGATGCGGTTTTTGAGCTTGGAAAAAATAGCAATGCTACATCTATATATATAGGAGAAAGTGGTGTTCTGAAATCTATATATACAGGTAAAATCTATTTGGTGGGTCACGCTCATTTAGACTTAGCTTGGCTGTGGCCTGTCCCGGAAACTTGGCAAGCGGCACAGCGAACTTTTGAGTCGGTATTGAAATTGCAATCTGAATTTCCCGATTTGATTTTCTGTCATTCAACTCCCGCGCTTTATGCTTGGATAGAAAAACATCGGCCGGACTTATTTGCTGCGATTAAAAAACAGGTGGCCACTGGTTGCTGGGAAGTTGTCGGCGGGATGTGGGTAGAACCGGATTTAAACTTGATTTCCGCTGAATCAATGGTGCGGCAAGTTTTTTACGGACAGCGTTACGCAAAAGAAAAATTTGGGGAAGTGATGCGGGTAGCTTGGCTACCCGATACTTTCGGTTTTGGGTGGCAATTACCTCAGATTTTGCGGCAAGGCGGAGTTGACTATTTTGTGACTCAAAAGTTGCGTTGGAACGATACAACGGAATTTCCCCACGGTGCATTTTGGTGGGAAGGTTTGGACGGTACTAAAATATTTAGCATGATGTCTGCTCCAATTGGCGAAAGTATAGAATCAGTGAAAATGGCCAGTTATGCTTTTGACTGGCAAGTTAAGACTGGTTTGCAAGATGCTCTTTGGCTGCCTGGGGTTGGCGACCACGGCGGTGGCCCGACTCGTGATATGTTGGAGGTGGCGAAACGCTGGAAAATGTCGCCTTTTTTCCCGAAGTTGGAGTTTGCGAAAGCGGTTGATTATTTGTCTTTGATTGAGAGTCAGTTTTTGCCGGAAGTTATGGCAACTAAGTCCGAAAGCTATGTTCCAGAATCGGACAACCAGGAGAATTTACAGGCGCGAGAATTGTCAAACTTATCGGTAATTTCGGATGCAAATCATTCCATCTCACAACTCAAAACTATTTCCCCCACTCTCCCCGTTTGGAAAGACGAACTTTATTTAGAATTCCACCGGGGTTGCTACACGACTCGCGCCGACCAAAAACGCCAAAACCGCCGCTGCGAAGAATTGCTCTACCAAGCGGAGTTGCTGTCTGCGCTGGCAACGATTTGTACTGGTGCGGTTTATCCCAAATCCGAATTAGAATCGGCTTGGAAACAAATTTTGTTTAACCAGTTTCACGATATTTTGCCCGGTTCTGCGATCGCCCAAGTTTACGCGGATGCTAATATAGCCTTTGCCGAGGTCGATCGCACTTGTCGCGAAATCCTGCTAAAATCTTTGGATGCCATCTCGGCTCAAATTTCTCTGCCGAATCCTCCGCAGCCCGACGCTCAACCGATTTTGATTTTCAATACCCTCAATTGGCCGCGCTCTGAGGTTGTCGCCGTACCGCTTCCCGATTCCGCTGATTCAGCTTGGCAAATTTACGATTTTTCAGGACGGCGATTGGCTTCGCAGATTGTCAGGGGCGATCGACCGCAATCGCAATCTAAACTATTATTCTGGGCAAATAATCTCCCCGCCGTTGGCTACCAGGTGTTTTGGCTGTGTCGCGAAGACGCTCAAACTGTGGATAATGCGTCCGCGAGTCCAGAAACCGAAAAAAAGACAGAGTTATCAAAACTTACATACGGTATAGCACAAAAAAACACAGTTAGTCAAGAAACGCCTTTTGCAGCCGCACAAATGGTTTTAGAAAATGAATTTATTCGGGCAACAGTAGACGGACAAATCGGGGATTTATCCAGTATTTGGGATAAAGTAAATAACCGAGAAGTCCTGAATGCAGCAGGCGGCAATCAACTGCAAGCATTTCAAGACAGCGGCCAATATTGGGATGCTTGGAACATTGACCCAAATTATGAAAAACATCAACAACCAGCGCCGATACTGAAAGATATTTCCTGGATAGCACAGGGAGAAATACGGCAGATTTTGCGCGTAGTCCGACAAATTGGCAAATCGGAGTTTTGCCAAGATTATATAGTAGAAATAGGTTCGCCGCTGCTGAAAATCAAGACAGTTGCAGATTGGCAAGAAAAGCACGTTTTAGTAAAAGCAGCCTTTGGGTTAAATGTAGAAGCAGATTTTGCAACTTGCGAAATTCCCGGCGGTGCGATCGATCGCACCACCAAGCCGCAAACACCCGCCGAAAAAGCCAAATGGGAAGTGCCGATTTTGCGCTGGACGGATATCAGCAATGACGGTTTTGGAGTCAGTTTGCTCAATGATTGCAAATACGGTTGCGACCTTCAACCGAATCAAATTCGCCTAAGTTTGCTTCGTGGTTCGACTTGGCCCGATGAACAAGCAGATGTAGGAGTTTCCGAATTTACTTGTGCAGTCTATCCCCACGCTGGAAATTGGCAAGAAGCCGGCACAGTTCGGCGCAGCTATGAGTTGAATTTGCCGCTGCTAGTAAAGGTGTTGCCGCAGTTAGGAGAAAATCGAAACAAGAGTTTACCCGCAGTTGGTAAATTCTTGAATTTGTCGGCAGACAATTTAGTGTTGATGGCGTTTAAACAATCCGAAGACGATTCTAATGTGTGGATTTTGCGCTGTTGCGAATCCGAGGGGAAAGAGGCTGTGCTAGAATTCAAGAGTGATTTGGGATTAGAAATTGTAGGGCCAGTAGATTTGTTAGAACGACCTGGCAATTTGTCTGAAAAGCTGCCCGAAGGGCGAGGATTTAAGATAGAGCCTTGGAAAATCGCGAGTTTTGGAGTTGTAGCGAACCGCGAAGGCGCGAAGGAAGAAGGGGAAGGGAAGAAATGAGGGGATTATTGGCAGGTTAAATGCTAAAACTTAGGGTAGTGTCGATCGCTCTGCGAATACTATCCAAAAATAAGCTATTGCCAAAGTAACGAAAGTCAGGGGCATCCCGAACCGCAAATGTTCTTTAAAAGTCAGCCGATCGCCTGATTTCCGTGCAGCAACTTCAGCTACAATTAAATTAGCCACAGAACCCAACAAAGTTAAATTCCCCGCCAGAGTAGAACCCGCCGCCAACAACAGCCAAGCTTGGGTATCTGTTTTGACAATTACCGATTGCAGAACTAACACCGCCGGTACGTTAGAAATTAAGTTAGAAAGAATTACGGTAACTCCCAACAAACTCAGCGGTGTATTAGTCAAATTAGTTAAATTGTCCAACAAACCCAGTTGTTGAGTGGCTTTAGTCACCACAAACAATCCTGCAAACATTACTAGCAAATTCCAATCGACGCCTTGCAAAATGCGATCGGACTTGACGCGCCTAGTAATTAACAATATACTGGCAGCTATCCAGGCAGATTCTGCTAAAGGTGCACCCGCTAAAAAAGCTACTAAAAGTGCTGCTGTCACCCACAAACTTTTTGCTAGTAAAGGCTTGAACAATCGATACCTGACTTGAGTAACCTGCGGCAAAGATTTGCAAGAACGCACTTCTGGATAAAGCAACCACAGCCAAGCTACTTGAACCAGCAAACAAATTAAAGCTACTGGTGCGAGAGACCGGGCAAATTCCAAATAACTAATTCCCGAAAAAGAACCGACGAGAATATTTTGCGGGTTGCCACTCACAGTCGCCACTGAACCTAAATTAGTACCTCCGGCTAAAGCTAAAAGATAAGGGATAGGATTGAGAGACAAAGAGCGAGTCAGACTCAGCGTTAAAGGGGCCAGCAAAATAGCAGTAGTGTCGTTGAGAAAAAATGCCGATAAAATGCCGCTGCCAAAAGTAACTGCCACCATAATGCCGAAAGGAGAACGAGTAAAGCGAGTTAAAAACTCCAAAGCGAGTTGAAAAAAACCCGATGCTCCCAAAGCCGAATTAACGACCATCATTCCCAGCAAAAAAACGATCGTATTTGGGTCGATCGCCTCCCAAGCAGTTTTGAGGTTAAGTATTCCCAAAGCCACCGCAAAACCTGACCCGACAATTGCAACCGCCGCCCGGTTCATCCGCAGCCCCGGCAAATATCCCAAACCGAATCCCAAGTAGGTCAGTCCCAATACTAGGTATTTGAGTGTTATCATATATACTTAAAATCCTTGAGTGCCGCTTTTTTCCATGGTCTGGGATGCTAAAAGTACAGACCGGGTAATTGCAGCTAAACCTGCTGGCATTGCAACTAGCGCTAAATATCACCGTGGAAAATAGCCAGTTTTGCAGTAAATTTATCAATACCAATTGAGATATAGTGCCCCATCGCAAATTTATCCCACCTTTTGAGACTTTGCGAACTTAGTGCGAACAAAATTTGCCAACCTGCGCCAATTAGCTCTCACAACTTTCTTCTCATCTATAATATGCAAAATCGCGAATGCTAAAAATGTGTACGCTAGCCAAAAATGCAAACTCCTTCCCAGATCAACCATTGCGGAATTTTGCGGAAACATATCCGGCAAAACAATTCCGAAAAATTTCACATTGTTACTTTTGTAAGAGTTAGAAACCAAGAAGCCAGCAACCGGAACTAGCCACATAAAAACGTACAAAGTTGCGTGCAAAGCAAAATTTTTGTACCATTCCTTTGTAAACTTTGGCAGGCGTTTCGTATATTTTTTCCACCATACCCGCAGCAGAGTTAAGATCCGCCAAGTCAGTAAAGCCATTGTCAGCACTCCTACGGATTTGTGAAAATCGTAAAGGGGGCCTCGAATAAACAATTCTCCTGGCCATCGAGCCATAGAAGTACCGGTAATAAACAGCACTAAATAGCAAGCTGACATCGCCCAGTGTAGAGACATCAGTTGTTTGAACGCAGAATTAAGTCTGGGTTTCGCAGCGGGTTGGGTACTCACTCTTCCTTACCTCCTTAGCGTTTGCTGGACAAGATTAAGTATAAACTCTAGGACTAAAGCCCGTGACAGATTGTGCATTATAAGATTTACTTAACTTAATTATTGCAAATATTTATTAAGCTGTCAAATTAACTGTATTCACGATCGTCATTCCCAACACAAAACGATCGTATTGGGGTCGATCGGCTCCCAAGCAGTTTTCAGGTCGAGTATCCCCAAAGCCACCGCAAAAGCTGACCCGATAATTGCAACCGCCACACGGTTCATCCGCCGCCCCGGCAAATATCCCAAACCGAATCCGAAGTAGGTCAGTTCCAATACTAGGTATTTGAGTGTTATCATATATACTTAAAACCATTGATTGTCGGTTTTTTTTATTGTCTAGGATGCTAAAAGTACAGACTGGGTAATTGCAGCTAAACCTGCTGGCATTGCCATTAGCGGGAAATATTGTCGGCAGACCGTGTACCAACTAGAAACAAACACAGTGGTTGGATGGGGAAGCGAAAACCAGCACGCTGGACAAGTGGTATTTTTGTTACAACTTGTAACTTTTTTCAAACAACAGGTTTAATTTAGTTTCACAAAAAAGTTAAATTCCAGAAAGTAAAATTAATTACAGTCGATTTAAGCTAAAAGTGTTTGCTAAAAAAAGTCATTCAAGCAACCCCGAAACCAACTATTCTCACTTGCTCGACACCGACGGCGAGTTCGCGACAGCAAAACTTTCGTGCAGCCACCAAGTCGAACAAGATTGGTATGGAACTCTCTATGAGAATTTTCCGGGCATTTACTTCGTTCTAGACGCTTTGGGAAGAGTTTTTTCGCTCAATCAATTCGGCGCGTCTCGCCTTGCCTACAAATCGCAGGAATTAATTTGTCATTCAATTTTTAACATATTTTACTGCCAAGAGCAGGGCAAAATGCAGGCAGAATTTGCCGGATTGACCCAGCCGGAAAACGGTACGCCAACTCCAAAAATAGCCTGTTGGGAAGGCTGCTTGACTTGCAAAGACGGCAGGATTATTAGGGTAAAAGCAACCGCGCGCCCAATGCCGGCGGTAGATTGGAAAATAGAGGAAAATACTAACGGTCGTTCAATTGCCAATTTCCAACGGCCGGCTGTACTGTTAGTTTGCGAAGAAATTAAGGCTGCTTCGCAGTCACCCACGTCGCCCAACCAGAGAGGAAATTGGCGCAGTCCAACTTTGGCGATCGCAAAATTAGCCAAAAGTCAACTTAAAGAACGCAACAATATAGAAGACTTCATCCGCGAAGTAACAGAAACCGCTGTCAGTATTGTCAACTGCGATCGAGCTAGTATTTGGCTGTATGGCGAAGACAAAACGCAGCTTCACTGCATCGACCTTTATGAACAAAATACTAAACTCCATTCCGTACAAATCATCATCACATCCTCCGACTGTCCGGCATATTTTCAAGCTTTAAAATCTGCCAGTGTGATCGCAACAGTGGCCGCCGAAAATGACCCCAGAACGCGAGAACTTGTCGGTCTTTATTTCGTCGATCAGGGCACGACTTCCCTGTTAAACGTCCCGATTGTGCTAGCAGGTAAAATGGCGGGAATAGTCAGCGCCGAACGCCAGGGGGCCGACGGTGATTGGACGGAAGAAGAACACGAATTTACCCAAATATTAGCAGATTTTGTATCCTCAAGTTTGTCAGCTAGCGAAAAGTTAAAATTAGAAGCAATGCGGCACGAACAGCAGCAAAACTTGCTGACCCAATACTATGATCAACTAGAAGAAAGAGTAGAAAGACGCACTGCTGAACTCAAAAAAGCCAACCAAAAACTGCAAAAAGAAATAATTAAAAGAAAACAAGCAGAAGCGGAACTACGCCTGCAGCAACAAGAACAGCAAATTATTTTTGATTCCGTGCCGGCGATGATTTGGCTCAAAGATACCGAAAGTCGCCTGCTGCGAATTAATCAAGCCGCCGCTGCATCGAGAGGTTTGCCCGCAGCTCAATTAGAAGGTAAATCTTTTTATGAAATCTATCCAGACGAAGCAGAGCAATATTATTTAGAAGATTTGGAAGTAATCAATTCCGGCGTTCCCAAACAGGGGCAAGTCGAACTGCTACCAACAGTTTCAGGTCAAAAATGCTGGGTGCGGACAGATAAAATACCTTACCGGGATGACACAGGTAAAGTCGCTGGCGTAATCGTGTTTGCAGTAGATATTACTGATTTAATTAGAGTCGAAAAAGAACTGCGAGAATATCGCGATCGCCTTGCAGAAAAAGTCGAGAAACGTACTGCTATGTACAGGCAAGCCATGACTGCTTTGTACTCGGCAAATACGCAATTGCAACAGTTAATTAACAACAGCTACTCCTCTGGCGAAAATGGCAGCAGCTACTCAGCAGCGCGCTTGCTCGAATGCGAAGCTTATTTTGAAGCAGTTGCCGTGGCTGACCGCGACACAATTTTGAGCGTCAGCAGTAATTTTGCCGAACTTTTCGGTTACGAACCTGCGGAAATGGTGGGAATGAGCTTGCTGGAACTACTGTCGCCGAAATCATACAAACAGGCGCCTCAAATGATTTCTGCTGCCAGCAATACAGTCTGTGAAACGATTTTTCTTAAGCGAGATGGAACTGCTTTTCCTGCTGACGTTCGCAGCAAATTCGTATTTTGGGAAGGTCGTTTAGTACAGGTTAAAGCAGTCCGAGACCTCACAGAACGGAAATTGACCGCAGCAGAATTAGAGCGATCGCGGTCTTTGCTGCACGCTACGTTAGAAGCAACGGCAGACGGCATTCTCGCCGTTACTACCGCCGGAGAAATGATTAGTTATAACGAAAAGTTAGTTCAAATGTGGGGAATTTATGAAGAAGTTAGAAACTCAATGGATAGAACGGTGCGACTGGCATTTCTCACAAAGCAAGTTAAAGATCCGAGAGCTTTTTTGCAGAGAGTTAAAGAATTTTATAGTGATACGGAGTCGGAAGGTTGCGATATTCTAGAATTTAAAGACGGCCGCACTTTTGAGCGCTACACGCAGCCGATTCGAGTCGGACAAAATATTATTGGCAGGGTGTGGCGCTTCCGCGATATTACATCTCGCGAAAAGGTGACGGCAATGTTGGGAGATTCTCAAAGGCGCTTTCGGGCAATTTTTGATTCTTCTTTCCAATTTGTGAGCTTATTGAAACCGGACGGCACTCTGCTGGAAGCTAACCAAACTTCTCTGGATTTTGCGGGAATTAAACTGCGGGATGTGGCCAATAAACCGTTTTGGATGTTGCCTTGGTGGGGAGATTCTGAGGAAGTTCAAGAACAGTTGCAAGAGGCGATTTCTCGATCGGCAAGAGGTGAATTTGTTCGCTATGAAGTGGAAGTTCAAGGTGTAAATCGGACGGCAACTGTTGATTTTTCTCTCAAACCGGTCGCGGATGAAACGGGCAAAATAGTATTGTTGCTGCCGGAAGGTCGGGACATTACTAAAAGTAAGCAAGCCCAAGTCGCGCTGCGCCAACAAATAGAACGGGAACGCCTGATCGGGCAGATTCAATCGCGCATCCGTTCTTCTCTGGATCTCCAAGATATTCTCAACACTACAGTAGCGGAAGTGCGGGAGTTTTTGGTAACTGATCGCGTGCTGATTTTCCGCTTCCGACCAGACTGGAACGGAGATGTGGTGGTGGAGTCGGTTGCAGAAGGATGGATGCCACTCAAAGGGATGGGAATTGACGATTGCTGTTTTGCCAATACTTACATCGGACAGTATTTAAAGGGCCGCATTCGCGCCATAGAGGATATTCATGCTTCTAATTTGAGCGAGTGTCACCTTAAATTTTTGGAGACTTGTCAGGTGAAGGCAAATTTAGTGGTGCCGATTGTCCAGCAGGGAATAGAACCGAGGGAAGGTAACGGTTCTTGTCAAGTGCCGAAGTTGTGGGGTTTGCTGATTGCCCACCACTGTTCGGCACCCCGCCAGTGGCAGCAGTTTGATGTGGATTTGCTGAGTCAGTTGGGTACTCAAGTTGCGATCGCGATCGAACAATCTTTACTTTACCAGCAGCTAGCTGCGGCCAACCAGCGGTTGGACGGGTTGGCGAATTTGGACAGTCTGACTCAACTAGCTAACCGCCGCCGTTTTGACGAGGTGATCAACCGAGAATGGGAGCAGTCGAGCTCTTCGGAACCGCTATCTTTGATTCTGTGCGACATTGACTGTTTTAAACTTTACAACGACAATTACGGCCACCAAGCCGGGGATGCTTGTTTGCAGCAAGTGGCGCGGGCGATCGGGGATGCTTGCACAAACGCACCCGCAGAACGCCTCTATTTGGCTGCTAGGTACGGCGGCGAGGAATTTGCGGTTATTTTGCCAAATACAGATGTCGTCGCTGCACAGGCTGTTGCTGAGGGAATCCGCAGCCGCGTCAAAGCCTTGGCAATTCCCCACATCAAGTCGGTTGTCAGTGATTGTGTGACTCTCAGCTTGGGAGTTGCGGCCGTTTCGCCAAGTCAAAACTCCCCGAAAATGTTGATTGAAGCTGCGGATAAGGCACTGTATCGAGCTAAGTCTGGCGGGCGCGATCGAGTGGCGATTAGTGATTAGTTGTTACTTGTTACTTGTTATTTGTTGGTTAGTAGTTATTTGTTTCCCATAACTCATAACCAACAAATAACCAATAACTAAAGTACAGTGATATCGCTAAGTGCGATCGCACTAGCTTGCACCCCTACCAACAGCACCAAACGTTCCCCACTTGCTTTACTAATTAAAGTGCCTTCTGGAATTTGACTTATTGCCAATCCCCCAATACTTGCACCTTTATATTGTAGCACATCCAGCCCTTTCGTGAAATCAAAAATAACATCAAATCCGCCGTTACTTTCTAACACAAACGTGTCATTCCCTAGACCTCCAATTAGACTATCCTCCCCCAAACCAGAGATTAAAATATCATCGCCCAAACCGCCAGTGAGAGTGTCACTACCAGCCCCGCCAAAGATAGTATCATTTCCCTCGCAGCCATCTAGCAAATCGCTACTTTGATTCCCACTTAAGAAATCATTGCCAGCACCTCCGCAGATAGTATCACTGCCCAAATTGCCGTAGAGAAGATCATTGCCTTTGCCACCCAACACAATATCATTACCTTTGCCACCAAATGCAGAATCATTACCTTTACCGCCGTCGATAAAATCAGCACCTTCATTGCCAAAAATTAAGTCGTTATTTTCCTTGCCACTTATGGAATCATTGCCACGATTGCCAAAAATGATATCTTCACCTTCACCACCAAAAATGATGTCATTATTCTTTCCTCCAAAAAGGATATCATCTCCCTTGTTCCCGTCAATAAAATCATTGCCTCGGTTCCCGTAAAGAATATCGTTTCCTTCACCGCCATAGAGGTTATCGTCGCCTAAATCCCCATCGAATATGTTCGGATTTGGACTGCCGTAAAAAGCATCATTTTCCCCACTGCCTAATTGAATTTCACCGCTACCATTGCTGTTGATAATATTGTCAACTGGATTGGGTTGGTTGAAATTGGGCTGCGGAATAGTATCGCAAATGCAATCGCTTTCAGTGGGCGTTGGCCTTCCGGTTGGGGTCGGCGTCGGAGTCGGCGTTCCGGTTGGAGTCGGAGTTTCCGTTGGCGTCGGAGTTCCCGTTGGAGTCGGAGTTCCCGTTGGAGTCGGAGTTGGTGTTCCCGTTGGAGTCGGAGTTGGTGTTCCCGTTGGAGTCGGAGTCGGTGTTCCGGTTGGAGTCGGAGTTCCCGTTGGAGTCGGAGTCGGTGTTCCCGTTGGAGTCGGAGTCGGTGTTCCCGTTGGAGTCGGAGTTGGTGTTCCCGTTGGAGTCGGAGTCGGTGTTCCCGTGGGAGTGGGAGTTTCCGTTGGCGTTGGAGTTGGTGTTCCCGTGGGAGTGGGAGTTTCCGTTGGCGTTGGAGTCGGTGTTCCTGCTGGAGTGGGAGTTTCCGTTGGCGTTGGAGTCGGACTCGGTGTTCCTGTTGGAGTGGGAGTTTCCGTTGGCGTTGGAGTCGGAGTTTCCGTTGGAGTCGGAGTTGGTGTTTGAGTTGGAGTCGGAGTCGGAGTCGGTGTTTGAGTTGGAGTCGGAGTCGGAGTCGGTGTTTGAGTTGGAGTCGGAGTCGGAGTTGGTGTTTGAGTTGGAGTCGGAGTCGGAGTTGGTGTTTGAGTTGGAGTCGGGGTTCCCGTCGGAGTTGGAGTCGGAGTTGGAGTCGGAGTCGGAGTCGGAGTTTCCGTTGGAGTCGGAGTTGGAGTCGGAGTCGGAGTTGGAGTCGGAGTCGGAGTTTCCGTTGGCGTGGGAGTCGGTGTTTCCGTTGGGGTGGGAGTCGGAGTGGGAGTCGGAGTGGGAGTCGGAGTGGGAGTCGGAGTGGGAGTCGGAGTGGGAGTCGGAGTGGGAGTTGGTGTTGGAGTCGGAGTTGGCGCGGTAATATTAACGCTGAAAGTTCCTAAAATCGTAGGATTTACAGGATTCCCAGCAGTATCTTTAACTTGATTACCTTGCAGATTAATACTGTAAGTTGGATTATTATCTGTAATATCCCAACTTCCCCCAGGCGGAGTAAATGAATAAGTAGCTGTCCGCGTCAAGCCATTAGTATTAGTATCAACACTGACAAAGTTAACAGGAATACCACCGCCCGACCAATTGATTAAAAAGTCAGAACTGTCTAGAGTTGTAACATTGATCGCACTATCATCGTTAAAACTAACAGTAAAATCTTGACTGGTTCCCCCCGCCACCGTAATATCAGCAATAGTGGTCGGATTGACAGTTGGGGCAATCCCATCAATTACTATTGCCTTATTTTGGCCCAAGGAATTAGCAGCAGCCGGATTCGGCAAAGTCAAAACAGCATCAGCATTAGTCAAATTCCTAATACTACCGCCGTTGAGAGATAAGGCAGTTGTCGAGGTATAGTCTAAGTCGAGACTGCTATTGCCTGCTGTGACTGTGTAATTAAATGTCAGAGTATTGCTGCCGCTGCCGCTGGCATAATTAATCACAGTACCTGCACCGCCTGTGGCTAAGGTAAGCTGCGGCGTAACCCTAACAGTAACTGGTTGACTGAATGTGAGGGTAATGGGAATTACTGCACCGATGCCGTAGGTTCCATCTGCCTGATCGGATGTGATATTAGTAATAACAGGTAATGGACTAACTGTAATGCTGGCTGTTTCGCTGGCTGTACTAAAAGGACTAGAAACGCCATTATTTTCTAAGTCCGCTGTCACATCTGCCGTGTCGCCGTTAGTGCCGGTAATTGTATCCCAAGCATTGAAAGTAATGCCGTCAGTAACTGTTCCGGTGTAGTTGCTATTGGGAACAAAACGGAGGCTGGTTGTCGCGTCTGCTGCTAACAACAGGGCAGTTGCAGCGGTAGGAACAGTAGTAATATTGTTCCAAGTTGTGCCGTCTGTCGTATACTGCCAACTGCCGTTTGTAGTATCTAAATTTGTGAGGGCGATGCCTCTCGGACGCGGGGAAATGGCGTCGTTGGGGTCGGTGATGCTGCTGCCGATAATAGCAGATATTAATGTGCCAGTATTGTTGGTTTCATTGACATTAATTGCTGTTAAATTAGGCGTGCCAGAGTTGTCTAAGACTGGGGAATCGTTGACAAGGACGTTAACAGTTGAGGTGCTGGTACTGTACCCGTCGCTTGCTGTGTAGGAGAAGGTGTCGAGGCCGTTGAAAGTGGGGTTAGGGGTGTAGACAATGCTGCGTTTGGGGTCGATCGCGATCGCAAAGACTGCACTATCGGCATTGGGGTTAAAAGTAGGATCTGCTGTGCCGTTGGTGCTGTTCAACCGGGCAATTCTGTTGCGGGGTTGCCCGCCGATACTGGTGAATGGGCCACCTACTACTGGGTTGTTATTAGCATCAAGTGCGATCGCCTCGACAAAATTATCCGCATTGGGGTTAAAAGTAGGATCTGCCAACCCAGTGGTTCCGTTCAACCGAGCAATTCTGTTGCGTGGCTGCCCGCCGATATTGATGAAACGGCCCCCTACTACTGGGTTGTTATTAGCATCAAGTGCGATCGCGAAAACAAAATCATCCGCATTGGGGTTAAAAGTAGGATCTGCCAACCCAGTGGTTCCGTTCAACCGGGCAATTCTGTTGCGTGGCTGCCCGCCGATATTGGTAAATTGGCCACCTACTACTAGGTTACCGTTCGCATTGAGCCCGAGCGCATTGACACCAACATCCGCATTGGGATTAAAAGTAGGATCTGCCAACCCAGTGGTTCCGTTCAACCGGGCAATTCTGTTGCGTGGCTGCCCGCCAATATTGGTGAATTCACCCCCTACTACTGGGTTGCCGTTAGCATCGAACGCGATCTCCCCGATCAAAATATTCGCATTGGGGTTGAAAGTAGGATCTGCCAACCCAGTGATTCCGTTCAACCGGGCAATATAATTGCGTGGCTGGCCGCCAATATTGGTGAAAACGCCGCCTACTACTGGGTTGCCGTTCGCATCGATCGCGATCGCCCTGACATCACTATTGGCATTGGGGTCAAAAGTAGGATCTACCGTGCCGTCGCTGCTGTTCAACCGGGCAATATAATTGCGCTGCTGCCCGCCAATATTTGTGAAACCACCCCCTACTACTGGGTTACCGTTCGCATCGATCGCGATCGCATTGACATAACGATTCGGATTGGGATTGAAAGTAGGATCTGCCGTGCCGTCGCTGCCGTACAAGCGAGCAATATAATTGCGCTGCTGCCCGCCAATATTTGTAAAATTTCCTCCTGCATAAATCCAATCGTCAACAGTAACAGTGCCGCCTGTTGGTTGAGTAACATTCTGCACTCTCAGTGCCTTTGCGCCGCCCGTATCATTTGTCAGGACATTAATTTTAAGATTAGGAGTGCCGACAGTTGTTACCGCATTGTCTGGAGTAGCAACAGGCAAGTCATTAACAGCTATCCTGCCCAAGCGAAATGTAGCGCTTCCCTGGTCAGTATTGTCCCCAAAAAATAGGAAACTCGGCAATCTGTAAGGATTGAAAGTTAAAGGAGGAGAACTTGCAGCGGGGTTAAACTGGATTTGACGCAGTGGCCCTGTGAGGATTGCAGTTGGGAAATTATTAACAAAAAGTTCATAATTGCTGCCTTGTACTTTTAAGACATAATTATTATTTGAAGTTAGATCAAATCCCGCCGGAAGTGTAGCAGTTTCAGCTTCGACAAAAGTATCTGACTGAGCAAAAATTTTATTGTTTTTAAAACCCAATTCTAAACCGTTCAAGCCGTCGCTACTAATTGCGGTGACACTGAAACCCGCGCGGTTGGCGTTGCTAGTTTCTGCCGGAATTGCTGCATTAAAAGATATCGTATAACCAGCCGTGCGGTCTAATGTGGCGGCGGTGAAAGGCGGCAGTATCGCTGGCGTAGGAGTAAGTAGGGATTTTGGATCGTAATTGTTGTAACCCGCATAGCCACGATTGCTATTAGGCGTGTAGATGGTGGCAGTATTGATGCCCGTTGTGTTTGGCGTAAACGCACCCCCAGCCAGAGAAGCCGTAGAACCGGCAGGGAAAGGAGGTGTGGGGAGCAGCGTACCGGGCGGGGCGATTTGTCCGTAAGCAAGAGCGGTGCCATTGGGCGTCCCTATGCCGGGGGGCGTTCCGGCTGAAAGGTTGGTAATCGCGTCGTAGAGGGTAATGTTGGGCATGATGTATCTAAAGGTAGATGATTTTGCTGAGTTTTAGAACTCAAGCTTAGCCAATTTACTGATCAGTGTCAGCGTTTTTCTAGCTGCGAGCAAAAAAATTACGCAATCTTTAACCTTTGCGGAATTCTCGCACCACAAAAAAAACGATCGCCCTAACTGGCATAAAGTTAGTGCGATCGCGGTACTATGAATCAGCTATTTATCTATCAGACTCGGCGCGGAATTTTTACGCATTTCCACGAATATTGTTACAAGACTTCACAGAAAGAGGGGAAGAGTGAGAGATGCGGAAATTTTTCCTTCTAATGACAACTGACAACTGACAACTGACTAACCTATTTAGCTAACAGTTTTTGAAACACCTCATACATATCCTCAGCCAACTTTTTAGGATTCCACAAAGGTGCGAGATGTTCTGGCTGCTTAGATGTTACTAAATGCTCTTTCACCCCATTTCTGAAACCCGCATCACGGCCAAACTTAACTCCCCACTGCGTGTATTCCTCCCAACTCCACGCCGCACCAACATCAAGATTTGCACTTTTCAGAAAAGCGTAACCCATGCGCGAAAGATATTGGTCGCCGGAGCGAGTTACCACTGGCAAATTCGCCCACAAAGCCTCTAAATTATGAGTCCCGCCGTTGTAAGGATACGAATCTAAAAGCACGTCGGCTACATAATAAATAGCCCGGTGTTCTTCCTCACTTCGGGTTTGACCTATAAACTTAATCCGAGCAAAATCTACTCCCTGAATTTCGCATTCTTGGCGGTAAGTGCTGTGAATAACGTCGGGGTCGCCTTGACCTTTGCGGATTAACACACTATCTGGTACTTCCTTCAGAATTGTAACTTGAGCTCGTACCATTTCTGGATTGGTTTTTCTACCTGGCGCTACGCACAGATAAGTCATTTGATCTAAGCCAATTCCGAGAGCGTTTCTAATCGCCTCTCGATTCACAGGAATGCTTTGCAGTGCGCCAATTGCTACCGAACAAGCAGGCAATCTTACTAACTGTTCTAAGTAATTTTTTTCAACACCAGGGGGGTGAGTGTGTTCGTCGCACAGAAAGTAGTGATTATCTGAAATGTAGGGTGCGTCGAATCCCAGCCAAGAAACGCAAATCCCCGCAGGATATTGATACAGCACTTCGACATTTGTTGGCACTGTCATTGAGTCTAAGTCTATCAAAACATCCAAGTTGTCTTGCGCTACTTCGGCGAAGATTTCACCGCCATCAGCAAAGCCGTTTGGATATTTTTTAGGCCAGTAAAACTTGCCCGCCATGTCTTCAAACCGCTGCGTAACTTCATCTCGGTGGAGTTTCCCGGTGACGTAAAGGTGAACGTGGGGGGTGATGTGGCTTAATTCGCGAATTAAAGCTTCGCTGCACCAGCCTACTGAGTGGCGGCGGAAGTGTTTGGAAAGGAAACCAATTTTTAAAGGACGCTGTTCTTTTGCTTGGTAATTTGCTAGGTTGATTCTGTTAATGTCCTGGCGCTTAGGGACGGCTTTTTGGTAGTATTCTTTGGCAATAAGTCTGTAGAAACTGGCATTCTTTTCGCGGTTGTCTCGCAGGTGGGAAACTGCAAACAGGAAGATTTCGTAGAGCAGTTTTAGTTCCATTACGCTAAAGGTTTCGACCTTTTCGTAGCAGAGTTTTTCGATTTCTTCGAGTTTCTGAATTGCCTGTTTGCTGACACCTGATTGCAGGTAGGAAAAGACGTAGGCTGTAGCTGACATGACTGGGGCATTGTCGCCGCAGTTTTCGCAGTATTTGTCGGCAACGCTGCGGGCTCCGGCGAGGTTGGTAGAATGGCTTAGCAAGTCGCACAGTTGTTGGTAGGCTTCGCTATATTTGGAGTTGCATTCGATCGCCTTTTCAAAATTGGCGATCGCCTCCAACGGCTTATCTTGTTTCTGAATGTGTCCCATCCGGCAGTAAACCTCTGCCCAATTCGGTTTTAATGTCAAAGCTTGCTGATAGCTGGCTAAAGCTTCTTCCAGCCGCCCCTGCATGGAAAAACAACTGCCGAGGTTAGCGTGAACTTCCGGCCAGTCGGGCTTAATTTTCAGAGTGTTTTGATAATTAGTAATTGCTTGGTCGTACTTATTTTGCTGCAAAAAAGAATTGGCTATATTGAAGTGCAAAACTTCTAAGTGCGGCTTAAAAGCTACAGCTTTCTGATAGTAAGCGATGGCGGCGTCGAGATTGCCTTGTTGCGATCGCGCGCTGCCGATGTTACCGTAAGCTTCTGCCCAATCCGGCTTAATGGCGATCGCTTTTTCGTAGCTTTCGATGGCTTCGTCGCGCTTTCCTTGGCTGAAAAGTCGATTACCTAAGTTAAAGTGGAAGTCTGCACCGACTAGCTGCGGGTTGAGTTCGGATGTTCTTTTAAAACAGGCGATCGCTGCTTCGATGTTGCCGTGTTGGTGATATACTTTCCCTAAATTCCAGTGAGCTCCCGCTAAATCGGGACTCAGGGCGATGGCTTGCTGGTAATGGGCGATCGCTTCTTCCAAACGCCCCATTTTGAAATACATACTGCCGATATTGGCGCGCACTTCCGCAAAATTGGGCTGCAATTCTAGGGCTTGAGAATACGATCGAATTGCAGCTTCAGTTTTGCCTCCTGCTTGCAAGGCATTGCCTAAAGTGACGTAAGCGTAGATGAAATCCGGTCGAATTTTTAGCGCTTGCTGACAAGCTGCGATCGCCTCTTTAATTTTACCTTGAACTAAAAAGTTTTCGGCGAGTTTATTGTACGGTTCTACTTCTTGAAAATTGGCAACTTGTCCGCTATCTGGAACATTGAGCGAGGTAACTTGATCGGAAAGTTCGGCGGGGTTTGTAAACGGAGTATTTAAAGTCTCCGTGGTTGGCGCTGGCGGCAAATTGATGCTCGAAGGCTGCAAGCCGTAGCCTTCATCTTTGTTGACAGATACTGGTTGCTGTTCGCCTGATTCTGTTTCTAATTCGATAAAGTTGCTGTCTGTAGTTTCCCGCTGTTTTTGTGCGAGCAAACTCGATAGTTTCTCAGCAGCGCTGGCATCTCCCGGTTGCAATTGCAGCACTCTTTGATAGCAAATAATTGCTGCCTCTAACTTTCCTTGCTGCTGCAAAACGCTGCCCAGCATCATATTGACCGAACACAATTGAGGATTAATTACCAGAGCTTTCTGGTAATAATTGGCCGCCTGTTCCAATTGCCCTAACTTGTAATACATACTGCCGAGATTCGCGCTGGCTTCAGCAAATTCCGGCTGAATTTCTAAAGCTTGCAAGTAAGCTTCAATTGCCATTTCCAGCTGGCCTTGATTATGCAAAGCATTGCCTATTGTTAAGTAAGCAGGAGCAAAATTGGGTTGAAATTTAAGAGCGACATGGCAAGAGGCGATCGCCTTTTCAAATTCTCCTTGTAAAACATAGACTTCCGCCAACTTTTTATGAACTTCCGCATCTCCTGGATTAAACTCTAAAGCTTTCTGATAATCCTCGATTGCGCCACCGAGATTCCCTGCATCTTTCAGCCGATTTCCCTTTACAAAATATGCTTTAGCTGCTTCTAAATCCACCAACGACTCCGTTATCATTTGCTCTGCCACTCTTACAGGTTTTACACTAATAATATTCAACCATTCTACCCACTCTCGGGATCGCACAGACCAAGTACACCCTCGATTTATATATTCTACCTGCTGCCTCAGATGATTTTCAGCAGTTGCGCCCCCCGCATCCGTGCCCTCATTTAAAACTCCGACTACGGTCTCTAAAAACCGCCTTGTATATCCCTCCCAATCAGGTTGGCCCGCACGCTTCCAATTAGTTATCGATGCAAAATTTTTCACCCCTGACATTGAAACTAGACGGGCAAATCCAGCAGTTGTTTCCGGCAAAGCTGCCAATTCACTCGTCACAATCCGGCAACCACTGGCCATCGCCTCCATCACGGCAATAGATGAGGTTTCTAAATAGGTATTCGGGTAAGCTAAAACCGCGACTGAACGCAGTTGCCGGACGAGATCGGGTTGGGGTATGGAACCGACGTACTCGACGCCTTCTGTTTCCTGACACTGGCGGTAAAGTTGGCCGAAAAAAAGCTTGTTATCATTGTCGTCTATTTGGTGTACTTTCATGCTTGAAAATACTTTTAATGTGGTTCCGGGGACAGCTTGACGAATTTCGGGAAAGACTTTTAACAAAATATCGAGACCGCGAAAAGGAGTGCTAGTGTAAGCTAGAACGGGCGGTTGAGATTTATGAGAGAGGATAGAACGATTATCGGCGAAAATGTTAGCAAAACAAGGTGCGATCGCATTTCTTAAAACACAACTGCGATGGAATTCAATCCCAAACCGCTGGCGAAATTGCTCGCGTTGCCACTCGCTGACAAATACAAAAGCATCGCAAGCATTGATTTCTCGCTGATTATTGAAATCTTGGAGGAATACAAAGCCGGGTTCGTTATGAATCCACAAAATTAACTTAGTTTGATGCCCCAAAAGCGGCTTAATTTCCAGTGCTTTGCCGACTATATTAACTATAACTAAAAAATCGAGCGATCGCAGCAATTCTAAATTAGATTTGTCCCCCACCCTGCGCCTGCAATCAACGCCGCGCGACAGCCCCGACTCAGAAGTATTGTTGAGTAAAAATACCTCGTTTCCCTGTGCAGCCAACGCCTCAGCTAAGTAACAAATAGCCGACTGAGTGCCGCCCAAAGGTTGGCAGTAAGGAGTTTCAATATTGTAATCCCAAGTGTAGGTATCGAGAAATCCGATTTTCATTGTGGCAATTATCCGCCGATTTGTGAACTAGATTTTTTTTATTTAATCGCAGAGGACGCAGAGGGGCCCGATAAAAAAGAGAGAAGTTCCCACTTGAAATAATTTGCGAGTTCCCTCTCTTGTTCTTCTTCCTATCTGCGTTCTCTGCGCTCTCTGCGGTTAAATAAATCCATAATAAATGGTATAATCTTAAAACTATTAAGGAGTACCGAACATGACCACAGAACAAGATCCCGTAAAATTGATGAAACAGCAAGTCGGCTTTGCTGCAGCCGATCGCGTAAAATCTGGTATGATTGTCGGACTCGGCACCGGGTCAACTACAGCTTATACTATTCAAGCATTGGGCGATCGCATAAAATCAGGTGAACTCAAAGATATCAAGGGAGTGCCGACATCTTTTCAATCAGAAGTGTTAGCCAAACAGTACGGAGTACCGCTGGCAACACTCGATGAAATTGATAGAATTGATGTTGCTATTGATGGCGCTGATGAAGTAGATCCCCACCTCAACTTAATTAAAGGTGGCGGCGCAGCCCACACCCGCGAAAAAGTAGTCGATTACCTCGCAACTCAATTTATTGTAGTAGTTGACAGTTCCAAAATCGTAGATAAATTGGGTTCGACTTTTCGCGTGCCCATCGAAGTTATACCGATGGCATTAACACCAGTGATGCGCGCCATTGAAAAATTGGGTGGCAAACCCGAACTCCGCATGGGCGTGAAAAAAGCAGGCCCAGTAATTACCGATCAAGGTAATATGGTAATTGATGTCAAATTTGATGACATTGCCAACCCCGGAGAAATGGAAAAAAGCTTGAATAACATTCCCGGTGTTTTAGAAAATGGTTTGTTTGTAGACTGTACAGATTTGGTTTTAGTCGGCGAAATCCAAGACGGAAAACCAGTAGTACGGGAGATTTCTAAATAGTCAAAACTGCCGCACTGGTGGTCAAAAACTCTTTGTGGAACAGGCATCTTGCCTGTTCAGGAGAATGCGGCAATATGCGAGTTACAATCCGCAAAAATACAAAAAACCTGGTTTTTTACCCTATAGCAACAGCCAAGACTTTCAAGAAGTTCTTAATCAGTCAAACCCTGGGGATTGTTACATATTCCTTCTTCCTTCTTCCGACTTCCATCGGACTGACATCCGTTACATCCGTTACATCCTCAGAAAGCGAATCCGTTGCCGAACTTCCGGCTTCCATCGGACTGACATCCGTTACATCCGTTAAAAAATCCCTTGCCTAACTTCTTTCTTCTATAGCTTTGACTTTGATTATGATGATGCAATATCGCAGATTCGGTCGCACAGAATTATCCATGCCCGTCTTTTCCTGCGGTGGCATGAGATATCAGTACAAATGGCAAGACGTGCCAGCCAATGAAATTCCCTCAGACAATCAACAAAATCTAGAATCGACGATTAGCTATTCGATTGAATGCGGCATCAATCACATAGAAACTGCTCGCGGTTACGGCACTTCCGAGATGCAATTGGGGTGGATTTTTCCGAATTTTTCCCGCGAAAAGTTGATAGTGCAAACGAAAGTTAGCCCCAAACCTAACTCCCAAGAGTTTCGCGAAGAATTTGAGAAATCCTTAGCTTATTTGCAACTGGAATACGTCGATTTACTGTCGCTACACGGCATTAATACATGGGAATTGCTAGAGGATTCTATGCGTCCGGGCGGCTGCATGGATGTGGCGAGAAAGTTGCAAGCAGAAGGGAAAGTTAAGTTTATTGGTTTTTCCACTCACGGCCCGACGGATGTGATTGTCAAAACAATTGAAACTAATCAATTTGATTATCTTAACTTGCACTGGTACTACATCAATCAAAGTAATTGGCAGGCTATTGAAGCTGCTAAACGTCACGATATGGGCGTTTTTATTATCAGTCCTTCCGACAAAGGCGGTCAACTTTACAGCCCGCCGCAAAAATTGGTAGACTTGTGCTATCCGCTGAGTCCGATGGTGTTTAATGATTTGTTTTGTTTGTCGCATCCGCAAGTACACACTTTGAGTTTGGGCGCCTCAAAACCTGAAGATTTCAACGAGCATCTTAAAGCTGTAGAATTGTTAGATAGAGCCGATGAAATTTTGCCACCGATATTAGAAAATTTAGAAAAAGCAGCCATTGATAAATTAGGAGAAGATTGGTTTAAGACTTGGCACGTCGGTTTACCCACTATCGAAAATACTCCCGGAGGTATTAATATTTATGTAATTCTGTGGCTGTGGAATTTGGCGCAGGCTTACGATACGATCGACTATTGCAAGATGCGCTACAACCTCTTAGGTAATGCCAGCCACTGGTTCCCCGGCCAAAAAGCCGATCGCCTCGATGAATTAGACTTACGCCGCTGTCTAGCCCACAGTCCCCACGCTGCTAAAATTCCCGGTATTCTTCAAGCAGCCGATCGGCTTTTTGGAGGCGAAGCCATCCAGCGCTTGTCCCAAGAATAATCTAAAAAAAACCCGGTTTCGAGACAGAAACCGGGTTGGTGAACCGGAGCACGTGAGTTAGTTACGCGCATACAATTAGCCTATACTTGAGAAACTCTCACAACCATCGCCCATCCGTCTCATCCATTCGGGCGAGAGGACTTTTTTTCTCAACTCGCTCCCATTTTGCTTCAATCTGAGATAAAACAGTTAATAATTCACTTAGGTACTTTTTATGACTCTCAAACGCCGAGATTTCTTGTATTTGATGACTGCCACCGTCGGAGCTATTACCGCAGGTGCTTGCCAAGCGTCAGGAAATAATGTATCGCAAGCAAGTCCAGTTGCAGAAAGTCCAAAAATAGCCCAAACCCCCGGGCCTTTTACACTGCCACCTCTTCCCTACGAATACAATGCTTTAGAACCGCACATCGATGCGCGGACAATGCAATTTCACCACGACAAACACCACGCCGCCTACGTTAAAAACCTCAACGATGCTGTCAGTAAATACCCGCAACTAAAAAATATCACTGCGGAAAATATGCTGCGAGATTTGAGCAAAGTGCCGGAAGATATTCGCACAACCGTTCGTAACAATGGCGGCGGACACCTAAATCACACTATGTTTTGGGAAATCATGGGTCCCAACGGCGGCGGCGAACCCACAGGGGCAATTGCAACAGCAATTAAGCAAACTTTCGGCAGTGTTGACGATTTTAAAGCAAAATTTAACGATGCCGGCACTAAGCGTTTTGGCAGCGGTTGGGTTTGGCTAGTCCGCAATAAAGCTGGCAAACTTGAGATTACAACTACTGCCAATCAAGACACGCCTTTCATGGAGGGAAATTATCCAATTATGGGTAACGATGTTTGGGAACACGCTTATTATCTCAAATACCAAAATTTGCGGGCAGACTACTTAAAAGCTTGGTGGAATGTTCTTAATTGGGCGGAAATTAACAAGCGCTACGAAAAGGCTAGCGCTTAGTTCAACAAAGTTTGTTATTGCGATCGAGCGCAAACAGCTCAACAACCAACAACTCTGTTTGAAGTAGGTAGGCGCTGTAAAACGCAATTAAGTAAGTAAACGATTGTAAAATATCCTGAGCCTTAAGCGTGGCTGACTGAGCCCTGTTTACATACTGTTAGATGGTTCGTTTAATGCCGCCTACCTACTTATCTTGAGATTCTGAGGTCAAACTCGGGCTGCCCTCAATGTACAGTCCACCATCTACCTTTAACACGCTACCCGCGATGTAGCTAGCTGCATCAGATGCCAGGAAAACTGCTGCTTTGCCTAAGTCTTCCGGGAAGCCCATCCGACCAAGAGGCATTTGGTTGCTAAACGACTCAAGCAATTCGTCGCTGTACCAGCGTCGCTCACCCGGAGTGTCAGTCCACCCAGGCTCTAGGATGTTGACCCGAATTTTGTGCCACATCAGTTCATTAGCCATAGAAAGAACGAGGTGATGACAGGCTGCTTTGGTGGTGTTGTAGTCAATCGCACCCTTATACGGAAAATGGGCGTGGGGGGATGAGATATGGATAATCGAGCCTTGGGCCTTCCTTTCCACCATACGGCGGGCGACTATTTGACATACGTGAAACACACCGTACACTCCTATTTCTAGTGTCCGCTGTAAATCCTCAAATTTAGTTTCTAGCAAAGTGTTTCGGACGCTGGCGATCGCATTTGTCACTAGAATATCGATTTGACCCAGTTCTTGTTCGCACGTATCCACCATCCTTTCCACTTGGTCGCGCTGTGAGACATCTGCTTGAATCGCGATAGCGCGACGGCCGACAGAGTGAATCTGGTTGACTATTTCTCGTGCAGATGTTGGAGAATCGCAATAGTTGACACAAATATCTGCACCCGATTTGGCTAATTCAAGGGCGATGCCAGCACCAATTCCTTTCGAGCTACCTGTGACAAGTGCAATCTTATTGGCAAGCATAGTTAGTATTGAAAAACGGCTATAGCTAGCGCACGGGACGCTCGAACTGCTGTACAACTTTCCGCAAATAAACGCAGTGCCGCGCCCCCTGACTCGTCGGCGTTGTGAATGCTTCGACTGACTCAATTGTGCCGCCCAAATGCTCGATCGCCCTTTGCAACTCCGTTTCTTCCTCCACCGTCCAATTTCCACGGTAAAGTACAGCCAAACCCCCATTTTTAAGGAAGGGCAGCGCGTATTTAGCACAAATAGAAGCTGCTCCAACTGCTCTAAGAAGTGCTAGATCGTAAGCTTGTTTGTGATGCGGCTGTCGGGCAATTTCATCAGATCTACCCAACAAAGTCGCAGCATTTTCTATGCCTAAAGACGGCAAAACTGTTTCCAAGAAATCAATTTTCTTGCGAGTAGAATCGAGCAAAGTAACTGATAGTTGCGGCAGGGCGATCGCGATCGGCAACCCCGGAAAACCCCCACCTGTCCCAATGTCGATCGCTTTCTGCACCGACTCGGCGGCCAATTCTGGATTTTCCGCCAAATTGTGATTAGCTGGCAGAAGTCTCGCAATTCCCCGCAGAGAATCCCACAAATGTTTTTCCCAAAACTCCATCGGCTCAGTAATTCGAGTTAAATTCAAGGAGCGATTTCCCTCGACAATTAACTCATAAAGTCGCTGAAATAGTTGTTGCTGCGACTCATCCGGCTGCCAATTCAGCGTTTTTTGCCACAACTCGTTCATCTGGGGCAACCCAGACATTTTAATCTCATTTATCATCTAGTTCTATTCTCACTTTTTTCTTGCTGTCTGCTTAGGCAGACTTCGTTTGTATAGACGCGAATTCTATTCGTCGGCAAACCATTGGAAACGTCATAAAACTCAAACGCAACTCGTTTCCTTAGCTTCTAACTTAGCCCGATCAACCTCCTGCAAATCCCCGTGGTTTAGAGTCCAAAATCGGTCAGCAACGCTCAACAAATCGCTAGCATCGTGAGTAACAATCAATAAAGTCCAGTGACTTTTCAACTTACTCAACAAGCTTACCAACTGCCGCCGCATCGACCAATCCAAACCCGCCGTCGGTTCGTCCAAAAGTAGCAAATGCGGCTGCCTAATTAACTGCACTGCCAGGGCTACCCTCCGTTGTTGTCCGCCGCTCAAAGCGTGGGGGGAAGCGCGCAGCGGCAAATGTCCGAGCCCCACTTCTGACATTGCGGAGTTAATTTGTTCTTGTCCCAATTCAGGATGCCCCAACCGTAATTCTTCTAAAATTGTGCCTCCGCAAAAATGTCTTTCTGGAAACTGGAACACTAACCCTCCTAACTGTTGCAAGTGTTCCGGTGTTAATTCTTGTTCCCGCCAACGGATGTCGCCGCTAGTTTTTTCCGCTAAACCTGCTAATATTTCTAATAGCGTACTTTTGCCTGAACCGCTGCGACCCACAATCAGCCCCATTTGCTGCGAGGGAAGTTCTAAGTTAATATTTTTCAGAATAGCATTCGGACAGGCTGTAGGATGATATACTAAGTTTTTTAGATAAAGCATTAACGCAATTGGTAATTGGGGAGAAGGAAGTTCGGTAACTAACAGTTTACGGGATTGAACTGATTTTACGGATTTGTGCTATTAATAGTTAAGGCTGTTTCTGGCTGTTGCCGATCGCACACAATTATTTTACATAAATCTTTACAAAAATTTCCTTTTTTTCAGGAGTGGCGTTTGATTCTTCTGTTTTTTCATGGTATATTTTAATAATGAAAATCTATCCTTTAATATATTACAAGTCACACTTCCATTATTAAAATATACCTCAAGAACCACAAAAAATCAAGCAAATTTCACTCTTTTTTTGGTCGCGGCCCGAAAGTCTGAAAATTTAACTCTCTTGTTTCTAGTTTACAGTATATTACATTGAGAGAATTGACGATGACGAAAACCCCTTTAGCATCGCTTTGCAAGCAAATGTTAAGTTCTAAACAGACAGTGCGGGCGATCGCCAGTGCAGGAGCTATCGCCCTCAGCCTCTGCATTAACTCAGCAGTAGCGGGCGATCCCTTTCGCACCAGCAACCCGCAGGCGATCGGGCCCAACACCGAAACCGCTTTCAAAACAATGTTTCAGCAAGGAAACTACAAACAAGCAAAAACTCAAATTCAACAAGCGCTATCAGCCGAACCAAACGAGCCGCTAGCCTATGCAATGGCAGCCTCCCTATCCTACATCGAGCAGGACTTAAACTCGATGAATTCCTACGCACAAAAAACCCGCGAAGTCGGCGAAAAATTGACGAAAACTAATCCATTGCGCGGCAACATCTACACAGCAGCAGGTCACTTTCTAGAAGGGGCGAACATTATAGCCAAAGAAGGAACAGCCAAAGGCGCGCCTCAAGCTTTGAGTAAATTGCGAGTAGTATTTCAATACCTAGAAGCCGCCGACAAAATAGCTCCCAACGACCCCGAGCTCAACCTGATAAAAGGCTACATGGACTTAATGCTAGCCACAAACCTGCCCTTTTCCAACCCCAACGAAGCAATTCAAAGACTCGAACAAAAAGCCTCTCCCCGCTATTTAGCTTATCGCGGCATGGCAGTAGGCTATCGAGACTTGAAAAAGTACGATCGCGCTTTAGAATTTGCCAACAAATCCCTAGCAGAAACGCCAAATAATCCAGAAGTTCTCTATCTAAAAGCACAAATCTTGTTTTCCCAATCCCAGGGGAAAGACGGCAACAAAACCTTACTTGAGGAAGCCCGCAAAAACTTCGACGCAGCCTTAGCAAAACCCGACCAACTGCCGCGCAGTTTAGTAGCCGACATCTTCTTTCAGCAGTGCAGAACCCGTAACCGTCTCGACAGCCAATCTCGCGCCTGCGACCCGATGCGCGATAAAATCAGAGATGCAGATGGAGTCTGGGGGCCGGCAGCCTTACCACCACTATAAAAAGAGTCAGAGGGGAAGTCAGAAGTCAGGAGTCAGGAGGAAAATTTTCCCTGTCTCCCTCTCTCCCAATTTTCCTCTCTCCTGCAATCCAATTCCTGCAATTCCATTCCCTTTCTTTGATAAAATTGATGCAAGTAGAGTTTCGCGAGTTTAACCCCTTTGACCTCTGGATTTGGCTGAAGTTCAGCAACGTGCCTTCAAACGGTGAAAAACAGTATGTTGAAGAAGTGTTTGACTCTTGGTTTTTCTTGGGAAAACTCGGAGGATTTAATGCGGAAAATTTGCAAGTTCAAGATGAAGGCTTAGACATCAGTGATATGAATTACGATGTTAATCTAGCCGACCAAAGTATGATGGCTTTGATGCACAATATGGGAGAAATGGAGTATCAAGGTTCTTGGGCTCGCTGCTGGTTTGATTTGGGCACTAGCGATGCGATTGGTCTCGATGTTTTGATTAATGTTTTCCAGCAACTCAGCAAAGAATTTGTGACGATTGAAAAACTGATTATTGGCGGGGAAAATAAAAACTGGCCCGTTGAAAATAGAAGCAGGAGAGAGGGTTTTGCCACCGATGATAATTAAACGTTGGCACGACACGGATGACACGGATACACGGATAATGAGTGATGATTGCTGAGTAATATAGAACTTACGCACGGGTAGTAATTAACCGGGTTTTTTGCATCATACTTCGTTACAGCCCGCATCAACGGCAAAAAACCTGCTGGTTGGGCGAAGTCGAAACCCGGTTTCTTTTGTTTTGGTGTTGATGCGTCATGACTGATGACTGATAACTAATTATGCAAAAAGGTACAATTCGCGTAATTGTTTTAGGATTAATTCGATCGGGCGATCGCATTTTCGTGTCAGAATGCGAAGATCCGGTCAAACAAGACACATTTTACCGAGCTCTGGGCGGTGGCGTAGAATTCGGAGAACACAGCATCGACGCTTTGCAAAGAGAGTTTCAAGAAGAAATTCAAGCCGAGTTAACAAATATTAAATATTTGGCTTGTTTGGAAAACTTCTTTGTTTATAATGGCAAAGCCGGACATGAATTAATACAACTATACCAGTGCGATTTTGTCGATTCCAAATTTTATGAATTGGAGAGTCTGGATTTGGCAGACGGAGATGGGGAACATACTGCATTTTGGATGCCGTTCGAGCGCTTTCGCTCGGGCGAATTGCGCTTAGTTCCAGACAAATTTATCGACTACTGCGAAGGCTAAAAACTCAACCAATACCAAAAAACAAATACCTGATATGGGGGAATTAAAGCTAAAACATTTGCCGTAGGGGGGGTTTCACCTGAAATATTTGCGATAACTAACAGGATGAATAAACCCGCCCCTTCCTTCCGCCCAGTGCGTTACCTTTTTCTACCTTACATTAGGTAGCGTACTCAACACCTGATAGAGAAGAGAGTTAATAAAACCGAGGGCGATCGCCCCCAGCAAAGCACTCCAAATTCCCCACCGCAAGCGGAATCCATCCACTAGCCAAGCCGCCAATCCAAAGATAGCAGCGTTGATAACAATCATCCATAAACCAAAAGTTATCAACAGCAATGGAATACCCAAAACCACAAAAAGCGGCCGCACCAAAGCATTCAGCAATCCAAAAACCGCCGCGGAAATCATCGCTTTTCCAAAGGTGTCAATGTCCACCCCGATGGGCAACTTGGAAATAATAAAAAAGCTCACCGAAGTTACCAGCCAAGCAATTACCAGCGAAATGATATCCATGTGCCAATCTCCTTAAAAAAGCTAAACATTAAATCGGAACAACAGCACATCCCCCTCTTGTACAACATACTCTTTTCCTTCACTGCGAACTAACCCTTTTTCCTTAGCCGCATTCATCGCGCCCGTAGCAACCAAATCTTCATAACTCACAGTTTCGGCCCGGATGAAACCCCGTTCAAAGTCTGAGTGAATCACCCCCGCAGCTTGCGGTGCTAACATTCCGGCGATAATCGTCCAAGCGCGAGTTTCCTTTGGCCCGCTAGTAAAATAAGTCCGCAAACCCAATAATTCGTAAGTAGCTCGAATCAGAGATTTCAAGCCCCCTTCTTTTACCCCGAGAGATTCTAGGAAATCCGTTCGATCTTCCTCGGATAACTCCACCAATTCTGACTCAACTTGCGCCGAAACTATGACAACCTTAGCATTTTCTTTAGCTGCTACTTCCCGCACTTGTTCGACATAGCTATTTCCCGTTGCTAAATCGTCATCAGATACGTTAGCAGCATAGATAATTGGTTTGTTGGTCAGTAATTCCAAACCTTTTACTAATTCAGCTTCTTCATCTGTGAAATTGTACTGCCGCGCCGGTTTCCCCGCATTCAAAACCACGACTAATTTTTCGAGCACATCCACTTCGGCCTGAGCTTCCTTATTGTTGCGGGCGAGCTTGCGAGTGCGATCGAGCCTGCGTTCAATTTGAGCTAAATCTGCTAGAATTAATTCGAGATTGATAATGTCTATATCTCGGATCGGATCGACAGAACCCGCAACGTGAATGATATCGTCATTCTCAAAACAGCGGACAACGTGGACGATCGCATCTACGGCCCGAATGTGAGATAAAAACTGATTTCCCAGTCCTTCCCCCTGACTCGCCCCCTTCACCAAACCCGCAATATCCACAAATTCCATGCGCGTCGGCACAGTTTGCACGGAATTGGAAATGTTGCTCAGCACCTTCAACCGTTCGTCTGGCACTGCCACGATACCCGTATTTGGCTCGATCGTACAGAAAGGAAAATTAGCAGCAGTCGCCTTGGCATTAGCAACCAGAGCATTAAACAAAGTAGATTTGCCAACATTAGGCAGTCCGACAATTCCGGCAGTAAGCATAGCTATTTAGAAACATATCACTGTTTCAAAATATCATAAGGAATAGCAATATATCTGACTTGTCCCTTCTAACTTCTACAGCTAAGCTTGAATAAATATCTAACTTGAGGTAGATGGATCAATGCTTAACAAGTGGTAAAGCAAAGTAACGCTCGCTGCGGGGCTGTCGCTGCCCCTGTTAGGGCTCACAGCAGCTAGCGTTTTCGCTCAGATGGTCAAAATTTCGGTGATTAACAACAGCGGCAAGACGATGACAGCCGTTTATATGTCTCCTCCCGATAACGATACTTGGGGAAAAAACGAGCTAGATGCCCCCATTGGCGATCGGGAAAAGGCAGATTTTGAGTGGAATCAAGCTGACTACGGTGGGTCGGAGGCGGGCTGTGTTTTTGATGTCAGGGCCGAATACGTTGACGGCAGATCCACTGATTTGGAGGCTGTTGACCTTTGTAAAGAGACTGCGCTCAACTTCAATTAATTGATAATTTAGGCAAAAACCGAGTTTTTTCAAGTCTGATATTCACCAAAAAGATTGGGGACTTGGGTGAAACCGGTTTTTGCGATCGACCTGACAAACCATCTTAAATTTCGCGATCGACTAATACCAATTTAATATGAAGCTGCATAGAATAGGGCTTCAAGAATAAAATTGTAAGATGACAACGAACAGATTTGCTC
>NZ_JAUBQX010000104.1:0-4545 GCF_036701505.1 Microcoleus sp. Pol11C2 | reverse complement strand
TCATTTTTTTTGTCATAATCAAGTATTGCATATAATTGTACCGTACTCATGATAATGATTTAGGATTGCTATATATAGTTGACGAATGGAGGTAATATTGTTTATTCAAGCGGTTTCAACAGCCGCAAACTCTGATATTTTTACTTACACTCGCTGCAACTTAGCTGTTCTCGGATCGATAATTTTTCTGCCCAAGCCCGAAAACTTAATTGCCAAATTAATTTTGTCGCCCGCCCCTAAAACGTGCGTAATTTCTCCAACTCCAAAAGCATGATGAAAAACCCGATCGCCGGTTTGCCAATCCGTCGATTGTCCATTGTTTCCCGGTTTAGAACTCCCGGAATTAGCGGCTGAATTATTAGTTTTTCCCTTAGATGCAGCCGTTTTGCTTGCTGGAGTTTTCTTCGCAGTTCCAGCCAGCAAATGTGTCGGTAATTCCCCTAAGAATAGCGAAGGGGTGCAGTGTTCCCGGAAACCTCCCCACAAGCGGCGTTCGCGAGTGTGGGTGAGAAATAGCAATTCCTGGGCGCGAGTGATGCCGACGTAGCACAAACGGCGTTCTTCTTCGATCGCTTTCGGGTCGTCCAAACTGCGGAAATTGGGAAATAAACCCTGTTCCATTCCGACTAGAAATACTACTGGAAATTCTAGCCCTTTTGCGGAGTGCAGTGTCATCAGCGACACGCGGGAATCTTCTTCCTGCAAATCATCTAAATCGGATGCTAAAGATGTTTTTGCTAAAAATGAAGTCAGCGTCGGTTCTTCGTTCTGTTCTTCAAATTGTAGCACCGCATTGTACAACTCTATGACGTTTTCTATGCGATTTGTGGCTTCGTCGGTTCCTTGATTTTTCAAATCTTCAATGTAGCCTGAATCTTGGATAATTCCTTGGACAATTTGCGAAGCCGGCAGAGTTTCAACTTGCGATTGCCAACGACCAATCATTTCGGCAAACTTAATAATAGCTTTTGCCGATCGCCCTGCGAGAGTATTGACAGAAGATTCATCGCTGAGGATTTCCCACAACGGAATGCCCAATTGAGTTGCAGCGTCTTCGATTTTTGAAAATGTGGTATCCCCAATGCCGCGACGGGGAGTATTGATGATGCGTTTGAGGCTGACGCTATCGTCGGGATTGGCAAGCGCCCGCAGGTATGCTAGGATATCTTTGATTTCTTTGCGATCGTAAAACTTCAGCCCGCCGACAATATTGTAAGGAATGTCTAAACGCATTAACGCTTCTTCAAAGGAGCGAGATTGAGCGTTTGTGCGGTAGAGAATCGCAAAGTTACTGCCGTTTTCGTATTCGGAGTTTTGGCGCTTCAAGGAATGAATTTGACCTGCTACAAATTCCGCTTCATCTAATTCGTTGTCCGCGCGCCAGACAACAATCGGAGCTCCCGGTTCGCGAGTCGGGCGCAGAATTTTCTCGATGCGTTCGGTATTGTGTTCGATCAAGTGGTTCGCCACTTGCAGGATGTTTTCACGCGATCGATAATTTTCCTCTAATTTTACCATTGTCCGAGTTTTATCGTCGGACAAACCATCTCCAAAATCCTCTTGAAATTCCAGCAATATGGTATAATCTGCCATCCGAAAGCTGTAAATTGATTGATCGACATCGCCCACGACAAAAATCGAGCGGTTTTGCCATTTATCGAAGCTTTTCGGATCGGCGTTATTTGTCACCAACATCCGAATCAAATCGTATTGAGTGCGGTTAGTATCTTGGTATTCGTCAACTAAAATATGGCAAAACTTTTTATGCCAGTAACTTAATACTTCCTCGTTTTGGCTCAAAAGTTTAACGGGAACCAGGATTAAATCGTCAAAATCTAGGGCATTGTTTGCTGCTAAAGCGTCTTGGTAGCGACTGTAAACATCGGCAATCACACGGCCTCGATAATCCGGTTCTGCTGCTTGATATTCTTGAGGCGACAACCCTTTATTTTTAGCGTTGCTTATGACATAGCGGACTTTTCGTGGGTCAAATTTCTTGTCGTCCAGGTTCAGGATTTTGGTGACGATTTGCTTGACGAGACTTTGAGCATCTGACTCGTCAAAAATCGAAAAGTTTTTCTTCCACTGGCGGCCTTTCTCGTCTTGGTATTTTTCTATATCGTAGCGGAGAATGCGACCGCACAAAGAGTGAAAAGTCCCCATCCAAATGTGTTTAGTAATTCTTTGGTAAATTTGCGATCGCAATTTGGTTTGCACCTCCGGGGCTAAGTCTACCAAAGGTTTGCCATATTCGCCTTCAGCTTGCTGAGTTGCCAGCAATTTCTCAATTCTTTCTTTCATCTCCCTGGCAGCTTTATTTGTAAATGTCACCGCGAGAATATTTTCAGGATCGACTCGATGCGTGCGAACTAAGTTAGCAACTCGGTAAGTTAGAGCTCTGGTTTTCCCCGAACCAGCGCCCGCTACTACTAACAGCGGCCCGTTATAATGGGCGACTGCTTGGCGCTGAGATGGGTTGAGGTGGCTGAGGAAATCAGTGGTTTGAGTCATAGCTAGAAAGTTAATTTTATTGTTTAAGGTAAATAATACTGGGATGCGATACCGCGAGTTTTTTTAACGTAAGATGCGCCTAGCGCACCCTATATTATAACTAGAATGGTAAATTTTTAAACTTTAAATATTTTTTGGTCAAACGAGTTGTTTAAGCGAAGATGCTCGGCGCGCACCCTAGACTATAAATAGATAGGTATTTTTTTTTAACGTTTAAATATCCGTGTTAGCCACATTGCTGCTAATATTCCCAAGCCAATCCAAATGGCAATAATCACAACAGCCGCAGCCCGATTTATCGGTTTTCCTCGTTCTATTTCGGCGGCTGCTTTTTCCCGACACTCGGCTAAAACCTGTGGCGGAATCATCTTCAGTACCAGCCAAATTCCCAAAGGTAAAATTATCAAATCGTCCAAGTAGCCGAGAATCGGTATGAAGTCAGGAATTAAGTCGATCGGGCTAAAAGCGTAGGCAACCGTAAGGCCTGCTAAAATTCTGGCGTACCTTGGTACTCTCTGGTCTGTACTGGCTAAATAAACAGCGTAAGTCTCTTTTTTTAGTCGGCGGGCAACTTGTTTTAAGGATTGCATCTTTTAATTTTTTACACTCTTTAATAGTCCGGACAATTTTTAAGCAGCGAAAGTACCATAATACACTAATGAAAAAAAGTTAGAATGATTTAAAATAAAATTATAGTCTAATACCAATTTAATATGAAGCTGCATAGAATAAAGCTTCCAGAATGAAAGTGTAAGAAGATAGTGAACTCATTTCTTCAGGTGTGATTTGTTGCAGAACCTGATCCAGTCGTTCGCGCAATTCCTTAAGAGTCAGAAACACTTCTCCCTTGAATTGTTGTTTGATACATTGACACACTCGTTCAATGGGATGGAGTTCAGGGCTATGGGCTGGTTGACAAACGGGAATCAAGTTATCAGGCCAGTGCAGAGCACTGGTCACATGAGTCCCCGCCTGGTCAAGTTGAATAAGTGTGATGTCATCTCCCAGTTGATGTGAGAGGGCATCAATAAACTCCTGAAATCTTTGAGTATTGAGGCGATCGTATTCTTGACAAAAATGCCAGCCGCTCAAAGGTTCGACCACCCCGTAGAGCCAAAAATTGTCACGTTTCCAGAGTACCGGTGCGATCGGTTTCACTCCAAACGCCATAATCACTTTCCCTGTTTCTGTTTTAAGTCCCAAGCGGGTCTCGTCTTGACACAAGTAACGCAGCCGTTGTCCCTTTCCAAACAAGCGTTGATAGGTCAACAGGGCTGGGGCGATGTTTTTTTAAAACGCTGATGGGCATTGGGTTCTTGCTTCCCGCTTTTGGGGCGTGGCACTTTTAATTTAGCTTTAAGTCGATAGTGTACCCAATGATAGACTGTGGGGTATGTCAGGTTCAGTTGATAAGTCTCATTGAGCCACTCCACGATTTCTCCGTAACTTTTGAAGCCTGGTGGCTGTTCCAGTCTTTTTTGTAATCCGGCAAGAGCCTCTGGACTCAAGTGGGGCAATTTTCCGGGTGCACTCTTGACTGCCAACAATTCGGACAATCCTCCCTGACGATACTTTTGCAACCACCGAGTTACCGTTGAACCATCACGTCCCAGACGTTTGGCCAGGATTTGATGCTGAGTGATTTGTCCAGTTTTTAGCCACCACAACATTTGCAACCGTTCTTTCTGACTGGCGGTACGACTGTTTTTTAGTTGTTGCTCCAAACTCTCTGCACTTTCTGCGATCGCCACCATCAGTTGACGTGCCATAACTCATCACCTCTTAACAGTATCTTTATTCTATGCAACTTCATGTAAAATTGGTATTAATCTAACTTATCAATAAAGGTACAAAGTAGATGCTTATAGAATTCGAGGCGTTTATAGAGCCCATTTGACATCTTTTACGGTCTTGTGGTAGCGTGACCGTAAAAGCATTATCCAGCAGCACCCATGCCTTATTATAGTAGTCTAACGGATTCAGAATGGGAAACAATTGAACCCATACTACATGAGATATTGCCCAAAAAGAACC
>NZ_JAUBQX010000103.1:3282-4587 GCF_036701505.1 Microcoleus sp. Pol11C2 | reverse complement strand
AAGCGGTTTGACTGTTTACGTGATGCGATCGAAGATGTCCTACGCCTTGCATCCTAACCGCCTTGGCGGTTGCTATACTTTGTCGTTTAAGTGTCGGGAGATGCTCAGGGCTTGGTTGTAGGCATTCAGAGCCGTTGACCATTCTTTTGAAGCGATGTAGGTGCTACCAATGCCAGTTAAGGCAGTAGCTTCTGCTGCTAAATTACCTGCGGGTCTGGAGATTACCAGGGCTTTGTTGTAGGAGTCTAGGGCATTTTTCCAGTTTCCTGTAGCAGCGTGAATATCACCAATGTTGTTGAGGGTGTTGGCGACTGCCGTTTGGTCATTTAATTGATAAAACAGGGGCAAAGCTTGGTTATAGTAATCCAGGGCATTTTTCGGGTCAGATAAATCGGTGTAGAGTTGACCAATACTGTTGATAATAGCGGCTTCTTCGGCTTTGGCACCGGCTTGTTGTGATAAGGGTAATCCTTGGTTGTAAGAGTCTAGGGCAGATTGAAATTGTCCGAAATTGGCGTAAATTTTACCCATTGATAAAAGAGTGAGTGCAGCTTGAGCAGAGTTTTGCTCGGCACGAGAGAGTGCGAGGGATTCTTCTAACTTTTGAAGTGCGAGTTGTCTAGATTCGATGGTTCCTTGGCTAGAAAGTTGAGTTCCTTTGATAAATGCTACTTCAGCAGCAGAAACTTTTATTCCAAGTGATAAGTCCTACAGGCGAGCAGTTCTATCGTCACTAGCAGTGAGAATTTGGCTACCATCGGGGCTAAATATTGCACTGTTGACCCCTTTCTCATGTCCCCGGAATATGGCTAGAGGATTGCCTTTTGTATCCCACAGACGGGCGGTTTTATCGCCGCTGGCTGTGAGGATTTGGCGACCGTCGGGACTAAATACTGCGCTGTTGACTCTAAAATGATAATGATCCCCCCCCTGGAATTGTGCTAAGAGATTACCTTTGGTATCCCACAGAAGGGCAGTGCCATCCGCACTGGCAATCAGGATTTGACTACCATCGGGGCTAAATACGGCTCTGTAGTGCGTAACCCCCCCTCGATCTACATCCTCCCTACCCCGGAACTCGGCTAGGAGATTGCCTTTAATATCCCACAGACGAGCAGTTCCATAAGGATACCTACTATCAGTCAGAATTTGGCGGCCATTTGGACTAAATTTGGCACTCTCGACATATCCCTCATGCCCCCGGAACACAGCCAGGAGATTACCTTTTGTATCCCATAGACGGGCGGTTTTATCTAGTAAACTGGCGGTGAGGATTTGGCTACCATCGGGGCTAAATACGGCACT
>NZ_JAUBQX010000103.1:0-3182 GCF_036701505.1 Microcoleus sp. Pol11C2 | reverse complement strand
TCTGACACCACTTTCATGCCCTCGGAATACAGTCAGAAGATTGCCTTGGGTATCCCACAGACAGGCGGTTTTATCTAGTAAACTGGCGGTGAGGATTTGGCTACCATCGGGGCTAAATACGGCACTTCTGACACCACTTTCATGCCCTCGGAATACAGTCAGAAGATTGCCTTGGGTATCCCACAGACAGGCGGTTTTATCTAAACTGGCAGTGAGGATTTGACGACCATCGGGGCTAAATACTGCACTTTCGACACTACTTTTCTCATGCCCCTGAAACTCGGTTAGGAGATTGCCTTTGTTATCCCACAGGCGAACGGTTTCATCGGTAGCGGTGAGGATTTGGCGACCATCCGGGCTAAATACTGCACTCTGGAGATAGTCATGCCGTGGCAACTGGGCTAAGAGATTGCCTTTGGTATCCCACAAGCGGACGGTTAGCTCGCTGGTGGTGAGAATTTGGCGACCATCCGGGCTAAATACTGCACTTCTGACTCGATACTTATCGTCCCGTAACTCTGCCAGTTGAGCGTTATTTTTAGACACGCTTTCCTGAAAGGTTTCTCTGGCAGTTATTTGCTCGGCTTGGGCAGCAAGAGCAACTGACAAATCCCATAGACGGGCGGTGCCATCTTCACTGGCCGTGAGAAGTTGACGACCATCGGGGCTAAATACGGCACTTCTGACACCTCTTTCTATGTCATGCCCTCGTAACGCAGCCAGGAGATTGCCTTTGCTATCCCAAACTCGCGCAGTTCCATCATAGCTAGCGGTGAGGATTTGACTCCCATCGGGACTAAATACGGCACTGGTGACTATTTCCTCATGCCCCCGAAACTCTGCCAATAAATTGCCTTTGATATCCCACAGGCGGACGGTTTTATCTAAACTGGTGGTGAGGATTTGGCGACCGTCGGGGCTAAATATGGCTCTTTTGATCCGCTCCTTATGCCCCCTGAACACGACTAGGAGATTGCCTTTGATATCCCACAGGCGGGCGGTTTTATACCCACTGATTGTGAGGATTTGGCGACCATCGGGGCTAAATTCTGCACTGTTGACTGCCTTCTCATGTCCCAGTGGGAACTCGGCGAGGAGATTGCCTTTGGTATCCCACAGGCGGGCGGTTTTATACCCACTGATTGTGAGGATTTGGCTGCCATCATGACTGAATACCGCACTATAGACTATCAACCCCGCCAACCCCACTCCCATTGTCTTAGGCACCGAGAACTGAACGAGGAGGTTGCCTTTGGTATCCCACAGGCTGATGGGATAAGCTAAATCGCTGGGGAGGATTTGGCTACATCGGGGCTAAATACGGCGCTGGTGACAATCTCACCAACCCCCCGCAACACAGCGATCGCATTGCCTTTGGTATCCCACAAACGGGTGGTTCCATCATGACCCGTGGTGAGGATTTGGCGACCATCGGGGCTAAATATTGCTGTGCTAACACCATCCTCATGCCCCTGGAACTCGGTTAAGAGATTGCCTTTGGTATCCCACAGACGGGCTTTTTTATCTAAACTAGCGGTGAGGATTTGCCTCCCATCAGGACTAAATACGGCACTGGTGACAGAACTATTGTGTCCTCGGAATATTGCCAGTTGAGCGTTATTTTTGGACACGCCTTCCTGAAAGGTTTCCCTGGCAGCTATTTGCTCGGATTGGGCAGCAATCGCGGCTGAAACGTCCCACAGGCGGGGGATTTTATCCCAACTGCGGGTGAGGATTTGCCTGCCATCGGGACTAAATACTGCCCCCACGCTATTGTTATGCCCCCGCAACTGTGCCAGCAGATTGCCTTTGGTATCCCAAATTTGAGCGCTGCCATCCCTACTACTGGTAAGGATTTGGCGACCATCGGGGCTAAATCCTGCTACACTCTCGACGGAACTCCAGTCGGAATCTCCATGCTGCCCAAACACAGTCAGGAGATTACCTTTGGTATCCCAAATGCGGGCGGTTCCATCTATACTAGCAGTGAGGATTTGGCGACCATCGGGGCTAAATATTGCACTTTCGACATGATTTTCATGCCCCTGGAACTCGGTTAGGAGATTACCGTTGGTATCCCACAGGCGGGCAGTTTTATCCTGGCTGGCGGTCAGAAATTGCCTGCCATCGGGACTCAATACTCCACTGAGGACATGAGTCGTATGCGCCTGGAATTCTTTGAGAAGATTGCCTGTGATATCCCACAACCGGGCGGTTCCATCCCAACTAAGGGTGAGGATTTGGCTACCATCGGGGCTAAATACGGCTTTTAGGAAGCCTCCTGATCCGTCACTTCTGATCTGGAACTCTGCTTTGAGATTGCCTTTGGTATCCCACAAACGGAGTTTATCCCACCTGCCGGCTTTATCGGCAAACATATTAACGGTGAGGATTTGGCTACCATCGGGGCTAAATACCGCACTTCTACTTCTAATAACAGACTGCTCGTCACACGCCCGGAACTCGGTTAGGAGATTGCCTTGGATATTCCACAGGCGGGCGGTTTTATCCTCACTGGTGGTGAGAATTTGGCTGCCATCGGGACTAAATACTGCAGCGAAGACTAATTTCTCATGCCCCCGGAACACAGTCAGGAGATTACCTTTGATATCCCACAAGCGGGCGGTTTTATCTTTACTAGCGGTGAGGATTTTCCGACCATCGGGGCTAAATACGGCACTGGTAAGCCTATCCTCATGCCCCAGAAACATGGCGATTTGCCCGCCAAATGCTTGCACGGGTTGCTGCGTTCCTGATGGGTTGGGTTTTTCTGTTGTCGGTGACTGAGATAGTGTGGGAATCCTGGGTTGGCCGCTGATGGGGATGCTGTAGGTAGTAGCGAATACAACTCCCATCACCAGAGGGAGACAGCGATGCACTTTTCGGTATTTATCTGGCAGCATAATTGTTTTTTGGGAGAGTTAAGAATTGAGAGAGGGGGGTCAACTGAACCTGTCTCTATCGAATCCCTAAAAGCCAAAAGCTATAGTTTATTTTTGGATAGGCAAATCTGCTTAGCGTTGGCTCATGGTTTACCGAGGTCATTAAAAGTAAAATTGGCTGGGGGTTAGTTGTCAGAAAAAATTATTTATGTTAAAGAGAAACTCTATAGCAATCCTAAATCATTATCATGAGTACGGTACAATTATATGCAATACTTGATTATGACAAAAAAAATGAAT
>NZ_JAUBQX010000030.1:11645-83054 GCF_036701505.1 Microcoleus sp. Pol11C2 | reverse complement strand
AATACGTCAATATACTTACACACAGAAAATTATTTAGGATTGTTTATAAATATAGAAAATCATTTAGGATTGCTATACCATAGAAACTTTTCATTGCGGGGTGAAAAGAACTTGCTGCCCGCAACTCCCGCGCCGTAGTTCCAGACAACTTCTTGAATCAGATAAAAAGGCACTTTGTCCCAAAGCAGCTAGGAAATCGGAATTGCTTTGGCCCGATCGCGAATTGACAAATAACCTAAATTAAGCCAAAACGCTCCTCGATCGAGCGTTACCCGGTAAACCTCCGCTATCCACTGCTCGCACCAGTTTAAATACTCATCTAATACCAAGGATTTTTCGTACTCTTTGCCGATGTTATAAGGCGGGCTGGTAACGGTTAAATCTACAAATTGATCGGGTAGCAGCTTCAATGCTTCCAAGCAATCCATGTTATAAATTACGCAATTAGGAGCTTGGAAGTACGGTTTACCTAAAATATTCGCGATCTCAGTCAAGCTCATGAAATATTGGGGAGAGATTTTGTTGACAAGATGCAATAATTATAGTAAGTGAGTTGAGAAATATTGTCAAACTCATCTGGACTGGGAAATCGCCCTGTCGGAAACAAAAGGTTACAATCACAAATACATTCTATTTCCATAACATTTTATAGCTTGAACTCCTCAGTGCCAAATAACAACTCCTCAACACAATTATTTCAATTTGACTCGATCGACAGCGCCCTCGCAGACCTCAAAGCAGGTCGCATGGTGGTAGTAGTCGATGACGAAAATCGCGAAAACGAAGGCGACGTGATTTGTGCCGCCCAATTCGCCACCCCCGACAACATCAACTTTATGGCCGTGAACGCGCGGGGTTTGATTTGTCTAGCCTTGAGTGGCGAAAGGCTCGATCGCCTGGAATTGCCCCTGATGGTCAGCAAAAACACCGACAACAACCAAACTGCCTTCACCGTCAGCATCGATGCAGTCAACGGTGTCAGTACCGGTATCTCGGCCGAAGACAGAGCCCGCACCATCCAAGTAGCCATCCACCCGGACACCAAACCTCAAGACTTGCGCCGTCCCGGTCACATTTTCCCCCTGCGGGCGATCGACGGTGGCGTCCTCAAACGCGCCGGTCACACCGAAGCTTCGGTTGACCTCGCCAGACTCGCCGGCCTGTATCCCAGCGGCGTCATCTGCGAAATTCAAAACCCCGACGGTTCGATGGCGAGGTTGCCGGAATTGATCGAGTACGCGAAAACCCACAACCTAAAAATAATCAGTATTGCCGACTTAATTAGCTACCGACTCAAGCACGATCGATTCGTCCGCCGCGAAACCGTCGCCAAATTGCCCACTCAATTCGGCGAGTTTATGATTTACGCCTACCGCGACACCCAAGACAATTCAGAACACGTTGCTATTGTCAAGGGCGACCCGGCAGAATTTAAAGACAAACCCGTGATGGTGCGGGTGCATTCCGAATGCCTGACCGGCGATGCTTTGGGTTCCCTGCGCTGCGACTGCCGGATGCAACTGCAAGCGGCGCTGAAAATGATCGAAAATGTCGGTTCTGGCGTCATAGTTTACTTGCGCCAAGAAGGTCGGGGTATTGGATTGGTAAATAAACTAAAAGCTTACTCGCTGCAAGATTTGGGATTGGATACGGTAGAAGCCAACGAACGGTTGGGATTTCCCGCCGACTTGCGGAACTACGGCGTCGGAGCACAAATGCTCAACGATTTGGGAGTTAAAAAAATTCGGTTGATTACCAACAACCCGCGCAAAATTGCGGGTTTGAAAGGTTACGGGATTGAAGTAGCCGATCGCGTCCCCTTACTAATTGAAGCCACAGATTACAACTCGATCTATCTGGCAACAAAAGCCGAAAAACTCGGTCATATGCTACTGCAAACTTATTTAGTAACAGTGGCGATTCAGTGGAACGAAACGAAGGAAGAAGGTAGAAGCCAGAAACCAGAAGGAAAAGAGGAAGATTCTGCCATTCAAAATCGGTACGAACACCTCGAAAAACTGCGGCATTTGGCGGCTAACCAGCACTTGCTTCTGCAAGAAGAAGCGCGGCCGGTGGGAATAGCCCTTTTCGGAGAAGGCTCCCTCATCGTTCACCTCGGCTTCGATCAACCCGGACTCGCAGCCCCCGACTGGTACAAAGATCCAAACCATCCTTACGTCAAGGCGATCGGTCAAATTTTGGGCGAAATCAGCACTGAGCCGAATTTGCAAACATTAGAATTCATGGTTTCCTCCGGTGGAGATCCGCTCAAAACCCTGCAAGTCCAGCTCGATCGCGAGACATTCCTTTTGTCGGAATTAACCGGAATTTGCGAGCGGCTCGAACCTCAAAAAATCTACAGTTTTGCCCCTATTCCCTGAAGGCAGAAGGTAGAAGGCAACCCCCCCTATCCCAGCAGGGGGGAAGGCCCAAGCCCAGAAAAACAGTGAATTTCAGAACAATACTTGTTGATACCAACATCTTCCTTTCGTCAGAAAGCAGCAGCCCAGAAAAACTGTGAATAACAATATTGATTGCAGTCTAACAAGTCGATGCAGCGAACACTTGATAGAGTATCGTAGATGCACATTTATATTGTTATTAATAAGTATTAATAGTCCTTAAATCATTCAATAGAAATTTTACTTAATGTTAATTTTCTTAGATATTGATGGTGTCCTTATTCCTAACAGAATATATGAAAAATATGCAGAACCAGAAAACATAATTAAATTTAATTCAGCTTGCCTTAATCACTTGGAAAATGTTCTTCGTTCCTATCCTAATGTGCGAGTAGTAATTTCATCATCCTGGCGTGAAATATTCCCCTTCGAGGTAATCCAGCCATTATTTTCACCAGATATCGCTATCCGTATTATCGGATTCACCCCTTTTCTCAACCCCAAAAATATTCACCAAGACAAATATTTACGACACCAGGAAGTTCTTGAGTATCTTCGACAAAATCAAGCAGAAAACTCACCTTGGGTAGCAATTGACCATATTCCAGAACACTATCCGCCAGATGCGCCAGTTGTCGCTATTGATGATTACAATGGTTTTGACCAGAACTCAGCAAAGATACTTTCAGAATATCTAACTTGATTTCAAAGGTTAGACAAAAAGTATTGTAAAACTTCATTTAGTTTATAAGCAATTATAAACAATAATGGTATTATATTGTTGTGAGTGTTGAACAAGGAATACGCATAGCCCAAAGAACGGAAGTCTCAAATGCAACTAACAGAGAGGCACATCATTAAATCAACGGAACACCGTTTCGCCCAAATAGACGAACTAGCTTTCAAGTCCAAAAACCTCTACAATGCCGCCAATTACGTCATTCGTCAGAGCTTTATTTATGGATGGGGTTATGTCAGTTATAACGAAATGAACCGATTGATGAAGTCTCATGAAGCCTACAAGGCTTTGCCTGCCAAAGTAAGCCAGCAAATCTTAATGGTGTTAGACAAGAATTGGAAATCATTTTTTGAAGCAGTTAAAGCTTACAAGGCTGATTCTTCAAAATTCACAGGTCGCCCAAAATTGCCAAAGTACAAAGACAAAACCAAAGGGCGAAACCTTCTCGTCTACACGATTCAAGCGATTAGTAGTAAACAGTTGAAGAAAGGAATCATTAAACTTTCGGGTACTGAACTTTCAATCAAAACCAAAATCGCTCCTGATAAGATTTGCCAAGTTAGGCTGGTTCCGAAATGTGATTCCTATGTAATTGAGGTAATTTATGATGAACCGGAGTCCATTCTTGGCACCGCAAATTCTGTAGCTAGTATTGATTTAGGACTAGATAATTTAGTGGCGTTAACTTCAAATCAACCGGGATTTATCCCTTTGTTGATCAACGGGCGACCATTGAAATCGATTAATCAGTTCTACAACAAACGCTCTTCACGATTACAATCCCAGTTAAAAGGGAACCGCAAAACGTCACCCAGGATTCAGCGCTTAACTCGTTGTCGCCATCAAAAAGTTGATAATTACTTGCATCATGCTAGTCGCCTGATTGTTGGGATTTTAAATACAAAACAAATTGGGACGCTAGTAATTGGCAAGAATGCACAGTGGAAAACTGAAATTAATCTAGGGAAGCAAACCAACCAAAACTTTGTTAGTATTCCTCACTCTCGATTAATTGAAATGTTGGAGTACAAAGCTCGGTTGGCGGGAATCAATGTAATTGTGCAGGAAGAATCCTACACATCGCGGGCCAACTTCGTGGGTCTAGACCCAATCCCTGTCTACGGGAAAACAGAAAAAGAGCCGATGTTTACTGGTAAGCGTATCAAGCGAGGTTTATACAAAACATCGACTGGTCAGTTAATTAATTCTGATATCAACGCTTCCTACAACATCCTCAGAAAAGCAATCCCAAATGCGTTCAGCAATGGGATAGGGAGCTGCGTAGTTCAGCCGAGGCGGGTTAATCCGCTCAAAGTAAAAGTGAAGGGGGAGGGGCTTAAAGCCTCCCATGTCTATAAATGACTATACTTTTGCCAGCTATCGGAATAGAGAGGGTAAATTTGACATGGAAATGAACGTTGGTGACTTTCTGCACCGACTCGATCTCAGGGGACAAGCACTTAAAGGCACCAACCTCGGCGGTGCGGAACTCCGGGGAGCAAACCTCAGAGGCACGGATCTCCAAGAAACTAACCTCAGTGGCGCTATGCTCAGGTATGCAGACCTGATTGAAGCCGACCTCAGCGGCGCCAATCTCAGCGGGGCGGATTTAGCTGAATCATTTCTTAATTTAGCTAACCTCACTAGAGCCGATTTGACTGGTGCTGTCCTCCGAGAAGCTAATCTTGTAGGAGCCGAATTCACCGGTGCCAACCTCAAACAAGCAAGTTTGATCAAGGCTAATTTAGTTGGAGCAAATCTCCACGAAGCCAACTTAACCAGAGCCAACCTCAGTGGGGCCGATTTGCGCGGTTCTCAGTTGAGTGGCGCCATTTTAGACAAGGCGGTATACAACAACCGGACTATCTTTCCCGATGATATTGATCCGGGTGCAATGGGAGCATTTTTGCTAGCTCCCAATGCTTCGCTCCCTGGCTTAAATCTGGCTATGGTAGATTTGACCGAAGCCGATTTAAAAGGAGCCGATTTGCGGCGGACAAACTTATACAAAGCTATTTTATTTGGCGCAAAACTCGATCGGGCAAACTTAGCAGGAGCCAACCTCAGCGCAGCGGACTTGAGGGAAGCTAGTTTGAGCGGTACGATTTTGGAGAAAGCTGTTTACAGCAACAAAACATTGTTTTCAGAAGGCATTGACCCCGCTCTGGGCGGAGCTTATTTAATTGCTCCCAATGTATCGCTGCAAGGGGTAAACTTAACCGGAGCCGACTTAAACGGGTCAGATTTAAGCGGAGCTAATTTGAGCGCTTCTAACTTAAGTTCGGTCAATCTCAAAAATGTAGATCTCAGCAGAGCTAGCTTAAAAAAAGCTTACCTCAAAGGTGCAAACTTGGAGCAAACAGATTTGAGAGGAGCCGATTTAAGCGGCGCAATTTTACACCAAGTAAACTTGAGTTCTGCTGACCTTCGGGGTGTAGACTTAACAAGGGCTGACCTCAGCGGTGCTAATTTAAGAGATGCCGATTTGAGGGAGACAGATTTCACCGGAGCTACTTTGCTGTTCGCTAACTTGAGCGGGGCCGACTTGAGAGGTGTAGACTTGACAAAAGCTAACCTCAGTGGCGCTAAGTTAAACGAAGCTGATCTCCGAAAAGCAGATTTGATGAGAGTAAATTTGGAGGGAGCAGATTTAACTGAGGCAGACTTGAGCGATGCTCATTTATTCCGAGTTAATCTCAGAGGTGCTAACCTGAAAGGTACTAACCTCAAAGGCGCAAGTTTAAAAGGGGTATTTTTGACCGACGCTTATTTGAGCGAAACGGATTTGACAGATATACATCTGAGTCCGAGTTTTTTTGAATTGCCATTAGAATCGGAATGGTAATTAGTTGACTGTTAACAATCAAAAATCTACAATCAAAACTCGCCCCGCGAAAATTGCCCGATTATTAACAATCGAAAATCTAAAATCTAAAATCTAAAATGGATCGACCGTTAGGCTCTGTTATTCAAGGTTCCCTGAGCAAGGGATTAGAAGTGCGACTGCACGCCGATGTTTCGGTGGAAGATATGAGGGTGGGGAAATTTCTAGTAGTGCGGGGGGTGCGATCGCACTTTTTCTGTATGCTCACCGACGTGTCTCTCGGAACTTCTAGCGCCCGCATTTTATCGAATCCTCCCAATCCCGACGACGATTTTCTGCTCGCAGTGCTAGCAGGTAGCAGCACCTACGGTACGATCGAACTGTCGCCGATGTTGATGTTGACTGCTGAGAGAGAAAAACAGCAGGCAATTTTCGACCCGACGAAAAACGGCGGAGTTCGCGAGAATAAGCTGGCGTTAGGAAATTTGGCTTCTTTTGAGTCACAAACGGGTGCGGATATTGAGTTGCTGCCGGTTAAAACTATTCCCAGCCACTTTTCGCAGGTGTTTGATGCCAAAGAAACTGATTTTCGAGCAGTTTTTGGCTGGGAAGATGACCCGTACCGCCGCAATTTTGCGATCGGCAAACCGATTGACATGGACGTTGCTGTATGCTTGGATTTAGACCGATTTGTGGAACGCAGCAACGGCGTTTTTGGCAAGTCGGGAACGGGAAAATCTTTTCTGACGCGCTTGCTTCTATCGGGAATTATTCGCAAGCAAGCTGCTGTCAATCTAATTTTTGATATGCACTCGGAATACGGGTGGGAAGCTGTTTCGGAAGGGAAACAGTTCAGCACTGTTAAAGGTTTGCGGCAGTTGTTTCCCGATAAAATGCAGATTTATACCCTCGATCCAGAATCGACAAAACGCCGGGGAGTCCGCGACGCTCAAGAGTTATTTTTAAGTTTCGATCAAATTGAAGTGGAAGACATCGCGCTAGTGCAGCGCGAGTTGAATTTGTCGGAAGCTAGTATCGAAAATGCGATTATTTTGCGAAATGAGTTGGGAAGTGGTTGGATAAACAAGTTGCTGGAAATGACCAACGAAGATATCCAAATGTTTTGCGAAGAAAAGCGGGGAAATAAGTCTTCGATTATGGCTTTGCAGCGAAAGTTAGAGAGATTGAATGATTTGAAATACATTCGCAAACGTTGTCCGAAAAATTATGTAACTGAAGTTTTGCAGTGTTTGGATGGCGGGAAGAATGTAGTAATTGAGTTCGGTTCCCACTCGGATTTGCTGTCCTATATGTTGGCGGCAAATGTGATTACTCGCCGCATTCACCAAGCTTACGTGCGGAAAGCAGAGAAGTTTTTGCAGAGTAAAAATCCGTGCGATCGCCCGCAGCCATTGGTGATTACCATAGAGGAAGCTCACCGCTTTCTCGATCCGGCGATCGTGCGATCGACTATTTTCGGTACAATTGCCCGAGAAATGCGAAAATACTTCGTAACCCTGCTGATTGTAGACCAGCGTCCCTCCGGCATCGACGCCGAAGTCATGTCGCAAGTCGGCACCCGGATCACAGCTTTGCTAAACGACGATAAAGACATCGATGCTATTTTTACCGGCGTTTCAGGAGGGCAGAGTTTGCGTTCTGTTTTGGCAAAACTCGACTCCAAACAGCAAGCATTAGTTTTGGGGCACGCCGTACCGATGCCCGTAGTCGTGCAAACTCGCCCCTATGACGAGCAATTCTACAGAGAGATTGGGGATATTGACTGGCAAGAAATGCCCGATGAACAAGTATTTGCCGAGGCAGAATCTGCTAAAATGGATTTGGGATTTTAGATTGACAACTGCTGGATTCATTACAGAAATTAGGCAAATGTTACTGTAAATTAGTCGGGGCGCAGAATTGGCGATCGCGGGCAATGACAGAAATATCTGATTTTTGCCTGAGTTATAAACGAAAAAGTGCGATCGAACCTCAAAAAAATTAGGCCCCAGCTTTGCGTAAAAAGCTTTTCCCCTTTCACCCCCTCACCCCTCATCCCTAACTGCCCAAAATTTGCCTAAGCTTAAACATGATGGAGATGATGGAGCCTCGCAGCACAATGAAAGTCAAACAGGGCAACAGCCAGCCTTTATACACCTTGTCGTTACTCGTAGCAGAATTGGATTAGCATATTTAAATAAAAATGTCAAGAAATATTTTAAACAGTTACTCCCATCTAATACGGCGATCGAGTTCGGTTATCTCGCATCCCACCATCTAGGCAGCGAGAAAATTTCAAGCGATGATGGAACAGAGAGCAAAACAAAGCCCTCGAATTGCATGAGTCTGTTTGCATGAGTATTGTGAAGTTGAGTGGCAGTTAAAACTAACAGGGAATTCAAAACCTTAAGGAAAAATGTAGAATCTTGACCTTAAGACAGAGGTTTTTACCCTTTACGATCCTCAAAATTGGGAATAATATTGAGAAAACTAAACTCTTGCTTCACTTCGCCTTGAACTAGCCGTTAAAGCTAGCGAGCTACCGAAAATCGACAGGGATTACTGGAAAATCCAGCACAAAAGTAATCCCAAACAAAAAGCTTCTACCGATCGTCACCGATAAACATGAGGGGAAACATCCCCTTTGTCGCAGTCTTTATCCCACTTGCAAAAGTGGGACAGGGTATCACCAACTTTTTATCTGTTGTTACAAGGAGTGCAATACTCACCCATGTCCACCACAACCCCCAAAAACAAAACAGTGAAAGCCGATCGCATGGGCAGCCGGCCATACTCCTCAACGGATACGGTTCGTACCTATCTGCACGAGATCGGTCGCGTACCCCTGCTAACCCGAGAAGAAGAAATTGTTTTCGGGAAGCAGGTGCAGCAAATGATGAAATTAATCGAAGCAAAACAAGCACTTGCTAAAGAATGGCAGCGGGATCTGACGAATCAAGAGTGGGCTGCCGAAATGGAGTTGACCGAACCTGAACTTAGCCGCATCTTACACATAGGGCGGCGGGCCAAGCAAAAGATGATTGAAGCCAATTTGCGGCTAGTAGTGGCGATCGCCAAAAAATACCAGAAACGCAATATGGAATTCTTGGATTTAATCCAAGAAGGCACCCTCGGTTTAGAACGAGGAGTCGAAAAATTTGACCCGATGCGGGGATACAAATTTTCCACGTACGCCTACTGGTGGATTCGGCAAGCAATTACCCGCGCGATCGCTCAACACGCCCGCACAATTCGATTGCCAATTCACATCACCGAAAAACTCAACAAAATCAAAAAGGTGCAGCGGGAACTCACGCAGCAGTTGGGCAGATCTCCCTCCCCCGGGGAAATTGCCGCAGCCTTGGAACTGCACCCTTCCCAAATTCGGGAATACCTGCTGATGGCTAGACATCCAGTTTCTTTGGACTTGCGGGTAGGAGACAACCAAGATACCGAATTGCAAGAACTCTTAGAAGACGAAACGGCATCTCCCGACAACTACATTACCTCGGAATTACTGCGGCAAGACCTCAATACTTTGATATCAGAACTTACCCCCCAGCAGCGAGATGTAATAATTCTGCGCTTCGGTTTGGAAGACGGCACGGAAATGTCTCTGGCGAAAGTCGGAGAACGGTTAAATCTCAGCCGGGAACGGGTGCGGCAGCTAGAACATCAAGCCCTTGCCCACCTGCGGCGCCGCCAATCTCAAGTCCGAGAATACTTGGCTAGTTAGTCACTAAAAAAGTTGAGATTTTGGGAAATCTCAACTTTTTTTTTCGTGTTGGCGCTGGTGGGAAGGATACTTTTATACCAGTTAAAAAAAAGAATGCAACTGTAGACCGGTGCTCCAAACCCTGATGAAATACGTCACGCCAAATTATTCAATTCTTTAATCTAAAATTAAAAATCTAAAATGGTATTATTTTAGGGGTCGATCGCGCGATCGGGGCGGAGGCAAAATTGGTCCAAACTAATCTTAGATTTAAGTTCAGGAACCGGGCGGGCGATCGTTCCTTCAAGTTAATAGCCAACATTAAGCCAAATACCCGGTTTCTCTACGATCTTTGTGAAACTGGTACAAGAGGCGCTTGGAACCAGCTATTTTAAATTTTGGGGTCTGGAGTGGTTTTGACTTATTTGATATTGACAGGAAGTTTAGAAGCGATCGCGATCGTGCTTGCTCTCTCGCCCGGTAACTTGAGCATCGCATTCTCCGCACACCGATCACAGGACTCGGACATCAAATCCGACATTTTGAGCTGGCAATCCCCCCCAAATCCTGCGCCAGATACAGCTAGCACAGGTTTAGGAGAGGGAATTTACCTCTACGGTCAGTCGAGCAACCCAGATGAAATTAAACAAGAATATTTTGTATTTGAAATGCGGCAGAGTAAGGTAGTAGGCGCTTTTTACCTGCCTCGGTCTGCTTTTTACTGTTTTTACGGCACAAGCGATCGAACTCAGTTAAATTTAACAGTAGTGGACACTTACGACGGCACTCGCTCTCCCTACTCCGTAAACCTGGAACAGTATTACCCAATTTCTACCATCAGCGAGAACGATCGGCGCATCTTGGGTATTTGCAAGGAAGCTCACCAGCAGCAGGTGTGGGAAAAGTAGGAAACACGCGCTGCGTCAGCAGTCAATCTATTTTAGATTTTAGATTTTAGATGTTAGATTTTAGATTTTAGAATTAAAGAAAGCAACCCCACTGATACATCGGGGGCCCCCGGACCAAATTGCTTTCGCTCAGGGTTCAGGAAACAGCAGTAAAATTGCTCCTGAGTTTAGAATTTCGGACGGACACCACACACATGGCAAGATGAAACTGCGTTGGAAAACACTATCGATCGTTGGCATTACCATCGCTGGACTGACAGGCATTCTGTATGCCGCCTCCTCAAGCATCCTCTTGGGCAGCCTGATCAAAGCAGAGGAACAAGAAGCCACACAGGTTGTCAGGGGAGTGCTCAGCGTGTTCGGGCAAACTGCCGACGACTTCAACTCGCGCTTTGCCGACTGGTCGTCCTGGGACGACACCTACGCTTTCATCCAAAACCGCAACTCAAAATTCATTGACTCCAATTTAATTCCAGAAGGGCTGGCTAATGTGAGAGTTAATATAGCCGTATTTGTCAATACTTCTGGCAAAATAGTTTACGGTACGGGTTTAGACAGCGAAAAGCTGAAACTAACTCCTGTTCCAGAAGCATTAAAACGGCGCATTTCTCTCAGTGACCCGCTGTTGCAGCACCCCAACGTTAAAAGCAGCCTCGCTGGTATCCTGCTGCTACCGTCAGGGCCGATACTGATAAGTTCCCGACCAATTCTTACGACTAAAAGCACCGGCCCGATCCGGGGCACGCTGGTATTCGGGCGCAATTTGGATGCTGCGGGTATTGCGAGGGTTTCTAAAATTACTCGCTTGCCGCTGATCGTACACAGCGTTAATGAGCCTCGGTTGCCTGTAGACTTTCAGAAAGCGCGGGAGAAACTGTCGGAAAAAAAACCGATTTTGGTGCGTCCTTTAAGCGAAGAGTCGATCGCGGGTTACGCTCTGATCCGCGATATTTATAATCAACCGGCGCTGTTGCTGCGGGTGGATATCCCCAGAGAAATATACCGCCAAGGTCAAATTAGTTTGCTGTACCTGCTGGTGTCTGTAGCGTTAGCCGGAGTTGGGTTTGTCGGCTGCACTCTGCTGCTGCTAGAGCGTCTGGTGCTGTCTCGGTTGAGCGGTTTGTCGAAAGCAGTGAAGCGCGTCAGCAGCAGCCAAGACCTCTCGGTGCGACTGCCGGTTACGGGCGAAGATGAGTTGTCCGACCTTGCCCATACTATCAACGGAATGTTGAGTGCGATCGCCCAAGCCGAAAGCGAACAACTTGAGGAAAAAGCCCGCTACCGAGCCGTAGTCGAGCAAGCTACAGATTGTATTTTCCTGTGGGACGCTCAAACCAAACGCCTTTTGGAAGCCAATACAGCGTTTAGAGACTTACTCGATTACAGTCCTGATGCGATTTCGCAACTGACTATTTACGATATCATCGCTTACTCTAAAGACCTAATTGACAACAATATCGAGTTGCTGCTGACGGACAAACAATTCAGAATTGGCGAAGTTCTCTACCGCCGCCGAGACGGTTCCTGCGTGGACGTGGAAGTGAGCGGGAGCGTGATTTCCTACGGCGGTCGCGAGATTATTTGCACTGTTGTCCGCGACATTACCGAGCGCAAGCAAGCCGAAGCCAAACTGCGAGCCTCGGAAGAACGCTACAGACTTTTGTTTAAAAATAACCCCCATCCGATGTGGGTTTACGATTTAGAAACTCTGGAATTTATAGCCGTCAATCAGGCTGCTGTCCAACACTACGGCTACACTCGCGACGAATTTCTCAAGATGACCGTTGCGGACATTCGTCCCCCCCAAGAGCTGCCGAGATTGCTAGAAAATATCTCCCAAGTAGATGCCGGTATTGAGTTTGCAGGTGTGTGGCAGCACCAGAAAAAAGACGGAACAATTATTGATGTAGAAATTACTTCTTATGCCATGCTATTTGATAGCAGAAATGCTGAATTAGTGCTGGCTCACGACGTGACCGACCGCTTGAAAGCCGAGGCAGAACTTTACCAAGCAAAGGAAGCAGCAGAAGCAGCTAGTTTGGCTAAAAGTCAGTTTTTGGCTAACATGAGTCACGAACTGCGAACTCCTCTGAATGCGATTATCGGTTACAGTGAGATTCTGCAAGAAGAGGCTTTAGATTTAGGTGAAGAAAATTTTGTGTCGGATTTGGAGAGAATTCACAATTCAGGTCAGCTTTTACTAACATTAATTAATGATATTCTCGACTTGTCGAAGATTGAAGCCGGTCACGCGGAACTTGAATTAGAAACTTTTGACGTGTCGGAGGCAGTTCAAGATGTAGCCAGCACTGTTGAACCGCTATTTTTGCGAAACACAAATCGCCTGAATGTGGAGTGTCCTAATAATATTGGCGAATTGTATTCCGATCAAATTAAGTTTACTCAAATTTTGTTTAATTTGCTCAGCAATGCAGCTAAATTTACTCATCAAGGAACAATTACACTCAGCGTTGAAAGAATTAAAAATGACTCTAATAGTAGGCATTCTGAACGGTTAATTTTTAAGTGTACTGATACGGGGATTGGGATGACTCCTGAACAGCTAGAAAAGTTATTTCAACCTTTTACGCAAGCTGATGCTTCGACTACCCGCAAGTACGGAGGTACGGGTTTGGGTTTGGCAATAGCCCAGAAATACTCTCAGATGCTGGGGGGAGAAATTACTGTGAGTAGCGAGTTTGGCAAGGGGTCAACTTTTACTTTAACCTTGCCAGCATAGCTTTATTTGAAATTTTATATGGGGGAAAAAGTCTTGACTACAAAAAACATTAATACTCAATACCTGGTTGAGCTTTAATGCCTTGTTCTCGGAATGGATGCTTAACTAAAGTCATTTCTGTCACCAAGTCGGCGCGTTCGATTAGCGCTGGCGGGGCGCCTCTGCCTGTTAAAATAATGTGGGTTTCTTCTGGTTTTTGTTCTAACCCGGAAAGCACTTGCTCGACTTGCAAATAACCTAGTTTTAATGCTATATTGACTTCATCTAGAAGAACTAATTTAAATTCGGGATTGCAGATGAAAGTTAGGGATTTTTCCCAGGCTTTTTGAGCTGTTTCGATATCTCGATCGCGGTCTTGCGTGTCCCAGGTAAAGCCTTCCCCCATTGCGTGGAATTCTAGCTGTTTTTCCCAGAGTTGAAAAACGGCTTTTTCTGCTGGTTCCCAAGCTCCCTTAATAAATTGTACTATAGCGACGCGGTATCCGTGACCGAGCGATCGCACAACCATTCCCAAAGCGGCTGTAGTTTTACCTTTACCGTTACCCGTATTAACTATAATTAAACCTTTTTCTTTGGAGGAGTTAGCGATTCGCTGTGATTGCACTTCTTGGCGGCGCTGCATTTTCTGTTTGTGTTGTTCCGCTGTTAAGCCAGTGGTTGCAGTGGTTTCTGTATTGGTTTCCATTAGATTTTGTTAAACTGCAGATGAATGCAAATAAACGCTGATAGATGCAGGATGTCTAGTTATTGCCATAGTGTTTTCAAGTTTAGCACGAAACCGGGCAAAACATCTTCTCCTGAAAGTTCTGTTGGACATTCCAAAACTTCTATTTCTTGTCTTTGGCGATAGATTTCGACTCGGCGGGTTTTGCGGTTGATTAACCAGCCTAATTTTACTTGGTTATTCATGTATTCTTGCATTTTGTCTTGAGTGTCTTTTAGACTATCGGTGGGCGACATTAACTCTAAGACAAAATCCGGGGCAATCGGTGGAAATTTTTGTTTTTGTTCGGGAGTTAGTGCCTCCCACCTTGATTTTTGAATCCAAGAGACATCGGGAGAACGATTGGCACCGCTGGGCAGTTGGAAGCAAGTTGAAGAATCGAAACAAACTCCTAGTTTACTTTGTCTGTTCCAAATCACAAAATCCGCATTAATTTCTGAATTGTAATTTCCGGTTTCTCCTCCTGTGGGTGACATAACGATTATTTCTCCTTGGGCGTTGCGTTCAAATTTGACATCGGGGTTTTCGCGGCACAGTTGATAAAATTGGTCGTCGGTTATTTTGGCGATCGAGTTGAAGTTGATGGTAACTGCTATCATGGTATTTTATCAGGATGCGTTGGGATTTTTAAGCCAGATAATGTATATGAATGCGGCTCAATGCCGAGCGATGCCGATGCTGTAAATATTAGTGATAGATAAAGAGAATTTTAGGAATATTTTTTTTCTGCACTTTTGCTCATTATATCACCTACTTATAACGAGCTGTTTATATTTTTATATAAAGCTTTTTGGAGGAAAGACTTACAGACATACCAATAATAAAATGCAATGTTTATTTCGCTAAGCAATTTAGGTACTCCCTCTAGTAAACTGGAGAATATTTTATTTTTTAAATGCAGGGAATCCACGCCGATCGCACAAAACAACAAGCCCAAACCAGCTAACAATATTTGGTAGGGAGTTAACTGTAGTTCTCGCCTAAAAAACCATCCGTAGGAAGACAAAAGAAGGGCGTACAAAAGACTTACTCCTAGCTTGGGAATTCCTACGGGTATCATATATATATGAATTCTGTAAATTTGATTCAGCAGAAATCCACCTGTTAAAAGAGCGGAAAATAAAATAAATCTATTTTGTTTTGGACACGGTTTAAGAGTTTTAGCTAATCCATAGGTGAAAGTACAAACAACGACTGGTACAGAACATAAAATTTGGAAAGTCCGAGTTAACAAGGCGACATTGGGATGGGGAGAAAAATAAGGCTGAAAAAATAAATCGCTGATTTTTAACCCTGAAAGTTGAGTGAAAAATATCAGTAGCGCAACCACTAATAAGGATAAACAATTTAGTCTGACAACAAAGCGCGAAATAGTCATAAGCAATTAATACCCACAATTAGGTTTACTGCCCAAATACAAAAAAATTATATCACCAATATCTCTGGATATTTTGCTAAACTTAATCATGAGTATTATCAAAACAAGGAGACAGTGATGCTGTCAGTGAAAGAAGCAGAATCGATCGTTCTAAATTTGGCGCAACCCCTCGACAGTCAGCGGGATGTAGAAACTGTAGACTTGCTGGCAGCATCGGGGCGCATTTTGGCTGCACCAGTCACTGGTTCCCTGGACTTTCCTTATTGGGATAATTCAGCAATGGATGGGTACGCGGTGCGGTTTGCGGATGTGGAAAAATGTAGTGCCGAAAAACCCGTGGTACTCGAAGTAGTTGAAGAGATTCCAGCCGGATATCAGCCTCAAAATACCGTCCAATCCGGGCAAGCGGCGCGAATTTTTACGGGTGGGGTGATGCCTGCGGGTGCTGATACGGTGGTAATGCAGGAAGAAACGAGGCGTGAGGGCGATCGTATTTTTATCTTAGTTTCTCCTGAAAAACCGCAAGCATTTGTCAGGCACAAAGGCGCTTTTTATCAAGCAGGAACAACTTTGCTAACTCCCGGTACAGTTATCAATGCCCCTGAAATGGCGGTGTTAGCAACTGCCCAGTGCATTCAAGTTCCCGTTTATCGGCGGCTGCGGGTGGCAATTTTTTCTACGGGTGACGAATTGGTATCGCCTGACGAACCTTTGGCACCGGGGAAACTGGTAGACTCGAATCAGTATGCTTTGACGGTTTTGTTGGCACAGATGGGATTTGAACCGATTCGATTGGGGATTGTTCCTGATAATGAAGATGCGTTAAATAAGGCGATATCCCGGGCTGTTGCGACGGGGGATGTGGTGCTTTCTACGGGGGGCGTCTCGGTAGGAGACTACGATTATGTCGAGAAAATTTTGGCAGATTTGGGAGGAAAAGTTCACATTAGTTCTGTGGCGATTAAGCCGGGGAAACCTTTAACGGTTGCTGCGTTTAAACGAGGTGAAAAAAATGATGATTCGCCGAGTTTGAGTTCGGATTGTCTCTATTTTGGTTTGCCGGGAAATCCGGTTTCGGCTTTAGTCTGCTGTTGGCGTTTTGTTGTGCCTGCTTTGAGAAAAATTTCTGGGCTTGCCGCGGATGCTTGGGGGCCGGAGTTTGTCAAAGCTAGGTGTAATTCTGAATTGCCATCCCCCGGCAAGCGCGAAACTTATGTTTGGGGTAAACTACATTTAGTTATGGGAGTGTGGGAATTTGAACCTGCTAGCGGCAGCCAAAATTCAGCAAATTTAATTAATCTCGCCAATACAAGTGGTTTAGCAGTTTTGCCACCGGGGGACACCTGGATTGTACCGGGCGAATTCGTGGAGGTTTTAAAAGTTAGTCAGTAGTCAGTAGTTATTTGTTAGTTGTTATTGGTTCGGTGTAAGTTGATGTAAAATATTAATAACTAAGTAATATTCTTCCTTCCTTCTTCCTTCTTCCTTCTTCCTTCTTCCTCCGTATTATGAAAATTTTAATTGTTGAAGATGACCCGATGATGCAACTGGGATTAGAGCAAGTTTTAGCCGATTCCCCAGAAATAGAAATAGTAGGACAAGCAGAAGACGGCTATTTAGGCGTAGCAGCCGCACTGAAACTCAAACCTGATATTATTGTAATGGATATCGGTTTGCCGCGGCTCGACGGCATAGCAGCGACGCAGCAAATTAAAGCACAACTGCCAGAAGTTCGAGTAGTAATGTTAACTTCTCACACGGCAGAAACTGAAATTATTGCTGCCCTTTCTAGCGGGGCTGATGCTTATTGTATTAAAGGTGCTTCCGTAGACAGGCTGTTAGCAGCGATTGCAGCCGCAGCAGAGGGCGCTACATATCTTGACCCTCAAATTGCCCGGACTGTCATCGAACACCTGAAACCCCCGATACCTGCCTCTACAACTACTTTTGGCCAGTTGTCGCAGCGGGAATTGGAGGTGTTAAAATTAATGGTGGAAGGTAACAGCAATCCAGAGATAGCAGCGGCGCTTTACTTGAGTCCAAATACTATTAAAACTCACGTTCGCGGTATTATGAATAAGTTGGCAGTGGATGACCGCGTGCAAGCAGCAGTTGTAGCACTGAGAACAGGATTGGTGTAAAGAAGGAAGTTCGGCAACGGATTTTTTAACGGAGTTAACGGATGTAGCGGATGGATGTTGATGGAAGATGGAAGTTGGGCAACAGATTGTTTAACGGATTTAACGGCAATCCGCAAGAGGTTCGATTGAATAATTCTTAGTTACCAATTCCTAATTACCAATTACCAATTAGCAATTTCCAATTACCAATTATCAATTACTAGCAATTTGAGTGATATAATGTATGTCTGAGTGGATAGAAATCGGTAAAATTGTAGCAGCTCAAGGTTTGGACGGGGAAGTGCGAGTCTATCCCGATTCGGATTTCCCGGAAAGGTTTATCGAACCCGGGAAGCGGTGGATTTTGCGCCCTAACAAAAGTGAACCGGAACCGATCGAGTTTTTGGGCGGTCGCTACATTCCGGGCAAAGGGCTGTATGCTGTAGAGGTAGAGGGTGTGGAAGACCGCGATAGTGCTGAGGCGCTGCGGGGCTGTAAGTTGTTTGTTGAAAAGACTGATCGACCTTACCTCGAATCTGATGAGTTTTACGTCCAAGATTTGATCGGTATGGAAGTTTTTAACCAGTTAACCGGGGAAATCCTAGGCAAGGTAAGTGATATTATTCCCGCAGGTAACGACCTTTTAGAAGTAGAAACGAATCTAACGGCGCCGGAAACTGTCGCCGCAGAATTAGAAAAGCCAAAACAGCCTGAAACTCCACAAGCTAACGCTGACCCCAGAAATACCCGCAAACCACGGAAAATTCGCGTTAAAGAGCCTAAATCCACAAAAATTTTGATTCCTTTTGTGGAAGAGATTGTGCCAATTGTTGACTTAGAACAAGGCAGAATTGAAATTGTGCCTCCTCCTGGTTTGTTGGAATAATATCATGTCCGGTTGATCGACCGGACATGATATTAGTTATTAACAATTCCCAAACCCCCATTCCTAATGCCCACTATTATCGTTTCCTCTATTTGTGGACCGCACTATCAAGTAACTGATGGAAAGCGCGAAAATTGCAATCGCCAAACCAATCAAGTCGGCTGCGGTTTTCTTTTCCAGGTCAAGAATGATGATTTTTCTAGATACTGCTATCAAAGAAGTTACAATAACTAGCTCTACTTGAATTACGTGCTTTTTCAGATAAGCTGTAATATTTTCCAATATTTCCAGAGCAATTAAAACATTTAAAAACAACCCAAATATGACAAACAACGTGTCTTTTAACAAATCATCACTGTGGTTTACCCATTCTTTTGCTAAAAAAATCAGCAAATCGCAAACGCTGAGGAGAATTACCCAAATCATCGCGAGTGATAAAATTTTCGATATTATTACTTCTACACTTTCTGTAAAATGCAGAAATTGTTCCTCATTGCCTAAGTTAAAAATTTGCCTAAATATTTTTTTCAGCATACCAGTGATTTAATCATCATTCTTGATGATTTTGTCATTGTTCGGTACACTTTGCAAGCGCCAAACTCTGCGAGTGCGTGGTTGCACAGCGGGAACCGGGTACTGGGGAAGGAGGCTCTCTCTGCCTGTTATATTTTATAGTTCGGGTCAGCTAGCAATCGATCGCACGCCATCGACCTCCTGATTAATATTTTTTGCCATAAAAAAACCTCAAACTATTGTCTAGCAATATTTTGAGGCTTTTAAGGCGCGGTGCTATCACTGAGCTAATTATCTATTCTCAACAGAGAATGATTGTTGAATCCCAGCTTACTCCGACGGAATACACAAGTGAGCTAAAAATTTAGCTCGGGTGGTTTAGTAGCGACGAGAATTGCCACCGCGATCGTTGTTACCCCAGTTACCGCTGTTAGAAGAACCACGTTCTTCGCGGGGTTTTGCCTTATTGACCTTGAGGTCGCGACCCATCCACTCAGCACCGTCAAGAGCCTCAATGGCTGCAGCTTCTTCGGCTTCAGTAGACATTTCTACAAAAGCGAAGCCCCGCATCCGACCTGTTTCCCGGTCAGCAGGCAACTGAACGCGCTTTACTGTTCCGTACTCTCCAAAAGTTTGGTTGAGGTGCTCCTGCGTTACTTCGTAGGATAAATTGCCGACATAGATTGACATTGAACATTCTCCAGAATCAGAGGGTGTAGAGATTTAAATCCGGAGGAACGCCGATCGAACGAACTGTACTGCCGAAAATAAAGCCTTGTAAAACGATTATAGCACCTATAGGTGCAAACTGCAATTGTCTGACTCAATTAATTAAAAAGAACGCACAAGGCATCCACCAGAAGACATTCTCCCGAAGGAAAAACCCCCCATCAAGAAGGAACAACTCAGAATAAATAAATTTAATTTTCCTTGTTTCCGAGCTCTGGCGGGGAAACGCAGTTTTTAGGCTGCGTAATGGCATAACGATTTTAGCTTTTAGATCTGGGATTTGGGATTTAAGATTTATGTGTAGGGTATGTCCGGGTTCAAAATTGCTCGATCGAGAGAGGTTGTTACCCCAAAAACGGATACAAGCCCCGGACTCCTGTCGCGAAGAGTGCAAAATTTTAGAGTCTTGTTCAAGAGCCCAGATTCATCTTTGGAGTAAATCTCCAATAGTTCGACTGAGCGCTCGCCGAACGTCTCGCCGAAAGTCAACCACGTTCCTCCCCATGTCGATCGCCCGCGGCTTCCCGCTCGTTCTGCGGTGATTTGTAACATCCAGTAGTTGGGCGGCAGCTCAAGAAGTGACGGCCAGAGTGGATTTTGCCCAATTAAATTCCCCAACTTCTGCGGCAACTTCTGCTGCTGTTTCTGCCCCAACCAGCACCAACTGCACCGCACAAGCTTTTAACTCAGGCTGTTTGGAATCTGGACAGCTTGCAGAATGAGTCATGGCATTGGCTTCAGCCGCTTCGGCCCACAGAGAACCCCAGTGCATCGGTACAAATAGCGTACCTGGGGCGATCGCCTTTGTGACTTTTGCCGGAAACTGCGCCTTGCCGCGGCGCGATCGAACTTCCAGCAAATCCCCCTCCTTAATCTGCAATTTGGCAGCATCGCGGGGGTGAATTTCCAAAAACGGATCGGGGTGCAATTGATTAATTTTCTCGGTTCTACCCGTCCGCGTCATCGTGTGCCAGTGTCCGTAAAGTCTCCCTGTCGTCAACACAAACGGATAGTTCGGATCCGGAGGTTCTGCCAGTCCCCGGGAGTGATAGGCCGAAAATCTCGCCCGCGCGTCAGGAGTGTGAAAACGCCTGTCAGTATACAGCCGTTTCGCTTCGTTCGCTGGATGCACAGGCTCATTTTCCCGGCAAGGCCACTGCTGCGGGCCTTCTTGGCGGATGTATTCGTGGCTGAGGCCGGTCATGTCGCAAGGCTGGCCCCGCGTCAACTGCGCGTACTCTTTAAAAACCTCCGCACTGTTCTCGAAAGCAAAGTGTTCGGCAAAACCCAACCGCCGGCCGACTTCAGCGAAAATGCTCCAGTCGTCGCGGGCTTCCCCGGAGGGAGTGTCGAAACCGGGACAAAAGGTAACGCGGCGTTCGGAATTCGTCATTACTCCGGTTTTTTCGCTCCACTGCGTTGCCGGCAGCAGGATGTGAGCGTAGGCGGAGGTTTCAGTGGGATAGTAAGCTTCTTGATAAATAGTAAAGGGCGATCGCAGCAAAGCGGCTTTAGTGCGTTCCAAATCCGGCATACTAACCACCGGATTCGTAGCTGCAATCCACAGCAACTCGACTTCGCCAGTTTCCAAACCGGTAATCATCTCCCAAGCTGTGCGGCCCGGATTCGGGGAAATACTTCCCGGTGCGAGTCCCCAAAACTCCTCGACTTGGGTTCTGTGTTCAGCATTTTTCACAAAACGGTAGCCTGGGAGCAAATGAGACAGTCCTCCGGCTTCCCGCCCTCCCATCGCGTTTGGCTGGCCGGTGAGGGAAAACGGGCCGCTTCCCGGTTTGCCGATTTGACCGGTCATCAAGTGCAAATTAATCAGCGATCGCACTTTTGCCGTGCCTTCCGACGACTGATTCATCCCCATCGACCACAGCGACAAAACCCGCTGCGACTGTTCCCAGTAGTTTGCCGCCGTTTCTAACTCGCTGACAGTAATGTCGCAGCGCGAGGCTACAAACTCCGGCGTGTAGCTACTAATAACCTCAGCAAAAGCTGAAAAATTCGCCGTGCATTCTTCAATAAACTCAGCATCTATTGCTTGCCTGCGTAACAGCAAATATGCAATTCCGTTAAGCAAATCTATATCCGTACCTGGTTTAATTGCTAAGTGCAAATCCGCCGCTTCAGCAGTCGGAGTCCGCCTTGGATCTACCACAATCATCTTGACATTTGGATGCTTTTTGTGGTATTTTGCTAATCTATTGAATACGATCGGATGGCATTCCGCTGTATTGCTGCCGATAATAAAAGCGCAATCTGTTAATTCTAAATCGTCGTAACAGCAAGGTGGCCCGTCCGAGCCAAAGCTTTGAACGTATCCAGAGACTGCTGAAGACATACACAGGCGAGAATTAGCATCAAAATTATTAGTACCCAGACAACCTTTCATTAGTTTCTGGGCAATATAATAATCTTCTGTGGCGAATTGACCCGAACCGTAAACGCACAAAGCATCGGGGCCGCTGGTGCTGCGAATTGTTTTGATGCGATTAACAATTGCATCGAAAGCTTCGTCCCAGCTAGCGCGGCGGAACGGTTGGTCGAGAGTATCTCGCATCATTGGATACAGTAGCCGATCGCTCCGAATGGACTCTGTTACGGTTGCTCCCTTAATACAAACCATGCCTTGACTCGATGGGTGATTGCGATCGCCCCGGACTTTCCAACTTTGTTTTTTGTCGGCTACAACTTCTAGACCGCAACCTACACCGCAGTATGGGCAAAGAGTTTTTATAGTTTCCATCTGGTGATTTTAGATGCTAATTTTTGAAAGCTAATGGGTAATTCGTAATTTGTCATTATAGCCGGAACTGAGGGCTCCTGCAAATAACGTGTCAATCATTACTAAATTTCCGCATATATGCTTCCCAGAAACGGACAATACCCTGATTTAAAATTACCCGCTATCTTACTAAAAATCGCGCTTGATCTCGCTTGTAGTCAGCTTCTGGCTGCTACTAAATCTTCCTCAAACCGAGGAAATTCCAACCTAACTCTTGTCACCCCCAAGAATGGGGGATAGGAGGAATTTTTGTCTAGTTCAAAAAGCGCCCAGGTAATACTTTTGACCTAGTTGTTGATAGCAATGTGAGATTTAGTGCGGGAGTATTATGTCGCCTACTTCCCTGATTTAACTTCAAATACGCCACCGTTGGTGGGGCTAAAAGTTACTTGGAACTCAGCAGTTTTTTCAGCGCCTGCTGTGGCACCGGCAGGAGTTTGCAAAACAGGCAGAGGAGTTTCTTTGACGAAATCTTTAGCTGCTTTATTTGTGGGATCGAACTGTAGAATATCGCCGTTTTGTTTTACTTTGACCCGATAAGTCAAACTTTCGGTAAACGTTGGAATTGTTCTCCACTTTTGGTCGATTTGTGCATACAACTTCTGTCCGATCGCATCGAGTTCGGCTTGGTCAGAAATCTCTGATGTGGCACTGGCTGCTGCATTGGGCGCGACGGCGCTGTTAGCAGCAGCGATGGCTGCAGGGCTGGCATTCGGTGCAGGACTTGCAGCAGCGATGGCTGCAGAGCTGGCATTCGGTGCAGGACTTGCAGCAGCAGCGATGGGTGCAGGGCTAGCAGTCGGTGCGATCGAACTTGCTGCGATTTGCGGGCTGGGGGGAGAACTCACAACCGCCGCAGTCGCCGCCTGCGGTGCAGTTTCTTCTAGTTTCGCTTGCTTTAGCTGGCTGGAAACAACAGACATATTGACGGCAGCTAAAGTAACCATTGCTACGAACCACGAGGCTGCCAGGATGCCGCGTTTGATCGGCGAACCTTCTGGGGGTTCGGCAGCGTGAGACACAAAAGGTGCAGGTGCGATCGGCCTGTCAGCAACCGCAGGCTTTTTGCTAGCAGGTAATGGCATCGGTAGCGCGACGGCTTCTGTCTCTGAGTCCGTTGCTTCACCTTCTTCGTGGTGCGCGTAGCGAGAAAACAGGAACTCCAAAGCAAAGTTGCGAAGTTCGTAGTATTTCGGGTCTTCCATAATCCGCGCCCGGTTGCGGGGACGGCTGAACGGAACGTGCATATCTTCGCCGATGGAAGCTGCAGGCCCGTTGGTCATCATCACGATGCGATCGGCCAAAAACAAAGCCTCATCAATATCGTGAGTAATCATAATGACGGTAATTTTTTCCTTCCGCCAAATTTTCAGCAATTCTTCCTGCAACTCTTCCCGGGTAATCGGGTCTAGAGCTCCGAAAGGTTCGTCCAAAATCAACAGTTTGGGACGAGTTGCCAGAGCTCGGGCGATCGCCACCCGCTGTTTCATCCCCCCGGACAATTGGCCCGGTCTTTTGTTACAAGCTTCGGTCAGCCCCACTAATTCCAAGTGTTCCTTGACGATCGTATGGTGTTCGTCTGCAGACTTTTCCGGGTAAACATTTTCAACGCCGAGGTGAATGTTTTCAGTAGCAGTCAGCCACGGTAGCAGCGAGTAGTTTTGAAACACCACCATTCTGTCGGGGCCTGGTTCAGTAATCTGCGAACCTTCCAGGGCTACTTCTCCGTTTGTCGGCCCGTTGAATCCCGCAATCATATTCAGCAAAGTTGATTTGCCGCAGCCCGAGTGACCGATCAAACAAATAAATTCGCCTTCATTAATAGTTAGGTTTACACCGTCGAGAACGACGTAAGGGCCTTTAGGAGTTTCGTAGACTTTCGATACGTCTTTAATAGTAAGAAAGTCTTGCTTGGGCGTTTGAAGTGTGGTTGTTTGGGGGGTTTTTAGAGTTTGCATATTTTCAGGATTGGGATTTTGGGTCGGGGAATTAGACATGACAACTTTCGATTGAGAATTTGAAATTAGGGATTTAGGAAGGGGAAAATGGGGAGTCTTGTTTCCTGATTTCTTGCTCCTCATTCCCTCTTCCTATTTGATGATTATGCTGGCAGTTTGATGGAACATTGACTGCCTATTTGTTCAATTAAAATTTCTTCAATGCGGAGGCCGCGTTTGATTTTGACATTCTGAAGATAGTCGATCGGGTCGTCTAGATTAAACACAGTGCCGTCAAATAGCTCGATCGTCCGGCGATCTCTGGCGATATCCGGCAAGCCCAATTCGCGCACTGCTTGACCGAAAACATCGGGCCGCAAAACTCTATCGACCACTTCCACCCAGTTTTTCGGGAACGGGATCAGCCCCCAGCGAGCCATCTGCGCCATCACCCACACCATTTCTAGGCGGTCTGGACAATTGGTTTTGTCAACGTAGAACTGGTTGAAGTTGTAAAGCATTTCGGGTTCTGCCTCCGTACCGGAGTTGTACGGATCGAGGAACCCCGGACGGATGTCTTTCGGATCGGCGCCGATGTATTGTTCTTGGCTAATCAATGCTAGGACTTCTTCGCGGTTGCGGCGGTCGTCGCAGTAGTCGCAGGCTTCCAAAAGCGCTTTGACGAGGGCGAGGTGGGTTTGAGGATATTTCTGAGCCCAATCTTCGGTAACACCGAGAACTTTTTCGATGTGTCCGGGCAGAATATCGAGGGAACGGGCCATGACAAAACCCGTACCGCTGTTGACTGCGTGGGAGTTCCAGGGGTCGCCTGAACAGTAGCCGTCAATGTTGCCTGCTTTTAAATTCGCTACCATCTGCGGGGGCGGAATCACGGTCAAGCCCACGTCGAGGTCGGGGTCGATGCCGCCGGCGGCCAGCCAGTAGCGGAACAGCAGATTGTGCATGGAGGCGGAGTGTACCATGCCCAATGTGTGAACTTTATCGGGACTCTTGGCGATCGCAGCTTTGAAATCCTCTAATGTCCGAATGCCTTGTTTGTAAAGGTCTTTGCTGAAAATAATCGAATTGCCGTTGCGAGACAGCGTGAGGGCGCTACAGACGGGCACAGGGACTTCACCGTCGAGCCCCAACAGCATACCGATCGGCATTCCTGCGACCATTTGCGCCGCGTCCAGCCGTCCTTCGGCGACTCCTTTGGCGATCGCTTTCCAGCCAGGTTCGCGGCTAAGAGTAACTTCTTCCAAGCCGTGGGCTTTGAAAAATCCTTTTTCTTTGGCTACAACTAAGGGGGCGCAGTCGGTGAGGGGAATAAAGCCGATGTCGAGGTTGATTTTTTCCAGGCCGTTGCGGGCGATGACAGGCGGCTGTTGTTTTGCCCGGCGCTGTTTGACCCGCTTTTGCTGGTTGAGGAAGTAAACCATTTCGTTACGCAGCGCGTAGTAACTCGGATGGTTGACAACTTCCATGCGCTTGCGGGGGCGGGGAATGTTCACTTCGAGGATTTGCCCGATTTGCGCTTCCGGGCCGTTGGTTAGCATCACAATGCGATCGCTCAGTAATAAAGCCTCATCCACGTCGTGAGTTACCATCACGCTGGTGACTTTGCTTTCCTCGCAAATTTTCATCAACTGGTCTTGCAAACCGCCGCGAGTTAAGGCATCGAGGGCGCCGAAGGGTTCGTCTAGCAGCAGCAATTTCGGGCGAATCGCCAGGGCGCGGGCGATCGCAACTCTTTGTTTCATCCCCCCAGAAATTTCGCCTGGGCGTTTGTCCGCGGCGTGCCCGAGTCCGACCAATTTAATGTGGTGTTCGATCACCAACTCGCGATCTTCTTTCGAGTTACCGCTGTAAATTTCCTCTACTGCTAGGGCAATATTTTCGCGCACCGTCAGCCAAGGTAGCAGCGAGTAGTTTTGAAACACCACCATTCTATCCGGGCCTGGATCGCGGACTTCGCGCCCTTCTAAAGTAATCCCGCCCTGACTTGCTTTGTCGAGACCGGCGATGATATTTAGCAGCGTAGATTTGCCGCAGCCCGAGTGGCCGATTAAGGTGATGAATTCTCCTTTTTTAATTTTCAGTTCGATATTTTTAAGAGCGATGTATTGCTCTCCATTGGGCAAGTTAAATACGCGGTCAACGTGGTCTACTTCAACAAATACTGACATGGTAATTTTAGGTTAGTTTGTAATTTGTATGATGCTGATTATTAATTGGCCATTGGGCATTGGTCATTGGGCATTAATTTACAACTAATTTCTACCAGTTTGTAGTTGGCAACCATTCCGCATTCCCCATTCGCCATGACCGATGCCCGATGCCCGATGCCCGATGCCCAAATTCTATTTCTGTTCTTCAGGAACAACTTTGGAAGCGATGAAACCAACGATTCTGTCTAAAATCAAACCGACGATTCCTACATAAAGCACTGCTAGAATCACTGCGCTGAGTCGAGAACTGTTGTAAGCGTCCCAGATGAAGAAGCCGATGCCGACGCCGCCGACTAACATTTCCGCAGCTACGATCGCCAGCCAAGACAAACCGATACCAATTCTCAAGCCAGTGAAGATGTAAGGAACTGAAGAGGGGAGCAGGATTTTCCAGAAGTATTTTTGGTTAGGGAGGCGCAAGACGCGGGCGACGTTTCTGTAGTCTTGGGGTATTTGTTGAACGCCTACTGTGGTGTTAATGAGAATCGGCCAAATTGCTGTAATTAAGATTACGAATAGTGCTGAAACTTCGTTAGCTTTCACCCCCATGCCTTCAAAGGGATTGAACTGTTGAAATACTGCTAGGGCGATCGGCAGCCAAGCTAGGGGCGGGATAGTTCTAAATACTTGAAACAGCGGGTCTAAAGCATCGAACATTAAGGAGTTTGTGCCGATCAGGATACCTAAACTGATGCCCAGAACTGCTGCCAAAGTAAAGCCTATCGCCACCCGCTGCAAGCTAGCCAAAATTTGCCAGAACAAGCCTTTGTCTGTACCGCCGTTGTCGAAGAAAGGATTAATAATCAGATTCCAGCTTTCTTGGACAGCTTTGATTGGCCCCGGCAAGGTGGATGATGCATCGTGGCAGAGGATTTGCCATATTATCAGTAGAACTGTAATTGCTACCAGCGGGCGGATGATTTTTCGGCGGTTTTTTTGAACCTGATCCAGAACGAAATTTACTGGATTTTTGCTTTTAGTAACAGCGAGGTTTGTTGCCATTTTTGTTTTTGCCGTATTGTGAATAATCGATTATTTGTAGATACTTTGAAGAGAATTCAGCAGGTTGGCTTCGTGGAACCAACCCTCTGTTTCACTGAACCCAACACCATCAATCAATTTTAGGGGTTTGTCAACTGTTAACAGTCAACAGTCAACAGTTAACAAACTAATTATGCTTTTTTGATTGCCAGACCCTTTAGATATTCTTCTGGTTTTTCTGGGTCAAACTTCACGCCGTCAAAGAAGGTTTCAACACCGCGAGAAGTGGTAGTAGGAATTTGGGCGGCGGGAACGCCAAGTGCTGTCGCTGCTGCTTTCCAAATATCTTCGCGGTTAACTTTATCAACCGTGGCTTTGATGTCGGTAGTTGCCGGCATATAACCCCAACGAATATTTTCAGTTAAGAACCAAGTATCATGGCTCTTGTAGGGATAAGAAGCATTATCAGCCCAGAATTTCATCGCCACTGGGCTAGCAGTTTCAATGCGGCCGGTACCGTAGTCAATTTGACCCTTAGAGCGACCGATAATATCTGCTACTGGAACTTTTAACCACTTATCTTGAGAGATTATTTGGCACATCTCATCGTGATTTTCTGCCTTGTCGCACCACTGCTGGGCTTCCAGTACGGCCATTGTTATTGCTTTAGCAGCTTTGGGGTTTTTCTCAACCCAATCTCCTCTTAAAGCGAAAGCTTTTTCTGGGTGGTCTTTCCAAAGTTCTCCGGTTACTAAGGCGGTGTATCCTACCTTTTGAGTAACTAGCTGAGCATTCCAAGGTTCGCCTACGCAAAAGGCTTCCATGCTGCCAGATTTCATGTTCGCTACCATTTGGGGCGGCGGTATGGGAATCACGGAAACATCTGTATCTGGATTAATACCGCCGGCTGCTAGCCAGTAGCGCATCCACAAGTCGTGGGTGCCGCCGGGAAAAGTTATAGCAATTTTTTGATTGGCGAGGGCTTCTTTGAGAGGTTTGCTGTCAGTACCTACTTTTAAATCTAGGTATTTTTTGCTGATGGAAATTGCTTGACCGTTAGTATTTAACCGGGCAACAATGTTCATCGGCACTGGCTGATTGCCTTTGGTAATTGTGCCTAATGTCAATTGGTAAGGCATCGGGGATAAAATGTGGGCTCCGTCAATGCCACCTTTTTCGGAACCGAGTTCTAAGTTGTCGCGAGTAACTGGCCAAGATGCTTGTTTCTCAACTTTTACGTCTTTCATGCCGTACTTGGCAAATAACCCTTTTTCTTGGGCGATGATTAAGGGTGCTGAGTCGGTGAGGGCGATGAATCCGAGTTTGGCTGCGGTAACTTCTGGCGCGTCGGCGGGGTTGATGTTGACTGCTGGCGCGGCGCTGGGTGATGCGCCGCTGGGAGTTGCGCTAGATGTGGTGGAAGTGGAAGCGGAACTGCAACCGTGGGCGAGAAGGGTGCCGGCTGCTGTTGCTCCAGCGGTGATGATGAATTTTCTTCTGGAAAGGTTGCTCATTTGTCTTGAATTGTTGTTGTACTTTGAGATCGTGGAAATGTGAGATGTGAGATTGATTCGGGACCTTCGCATCGCATCTCACATTGTGAGATTAGGCGTCGATCGACACTTTGCCGATCGCCCGCGCGCTGCAAGTTAAAATGAACCCTGGTTCTAAGTCTCGGGCCGCGTCGGGTTGGCTGTCGTAGACTGTTTGGCCTTCTAGGAGTTTTTGCTGGCAAGTGCCACAGCTTCCCGACCGGCAATTGCTGTCAAGTTCGACTCCGGCCCGTTCGGCAACATCGAGAATGAACTCATCTTCGCTGCAAGCAACTTCTTTGCCCGATCGAGCGAAAATGACAGTAGATGTCTGAGGTTTGGCTGCCTGGACTGCCGTTTCGTCCCTGTCAACCGTCAGTTGCAGTTGCCGGTTCAGCACAGCTACATCCCCTGTAATCTCTTTGGGAACTGCCCCAAACTGCTCGACTAACAATTGATGCAGCACTGGTTTGAGGTCTTCGCAAGGGATGCTTTTTTGGACGCAAGTACCCAAATGAGCGTCTTTTCCGACTGTGCCTCCCATGTAAATGTCTACACCTTCGAGGGTTTTGCCGTTCTTGCGAACTTTGGTTCCCATCAAACCGATGTCTGCTACTTGGGGTTGACCGCAGGAATTGGGGCAACCCGTCCAGTGAATTCTCACAGGTTTGGGAAGTGAAAGTTCGACATCGAGTTCCTCAATCATTGCCACGGATCGGCTTTTGGTTTCGATGAGGGCGAAGTTGCAAAACTTGGCGCCGGTGCAGGAAACCAATGCTCGCATCAGCGGTGCGGGGTCGATCGAAAAACGCTGCAACAGCGGTTCTTTGACTAGCGATTCAATCCGCGAGTCGGGAACGTTGGGAATAATCACGTTTTCTTCCACAGTGAGCCTGAGCTCCCCGCTGCCGTAAACCTCGGCGATTCTGGCCAAATCGAACAAATCCGATGCCTGCAGCCGTCCGACTGGAACGTGCAGCCCTACATAGTTGAGCCCTGATTGTTTTTGGGGGTAGATGCCGATGTGGTCGCGTTTGTCCCAGGTGATTTCATCTTTGGGCGCGGCGGCGGGCAAAGTGCGACCTAATTCTTGTTCGACTTCGGCTCGGAATTGTTCGATTCCTAGTTCGTCAATCAGCCACATCAGCCGCGATTTTTGGCGGTTTGCTCTCGGGCCTCGATCGCGAAACACTGTTAAAATTGCTTTGCACAAATCTACAACGTCGCTGGGACTTGCCCATGCGTTGAGAGGAATTGCAGCTTCGCAGCGTTTGGCGGAGAAGAAACCGCCGACTAAAACGTTAAAGCCGATGTTGCCGTCTTTGTAGGCTGGTACGAAGGCGATGTCGTTGATTTCTGCGTGGACTGAGTTGTCGCGGCAGCCTGCGATCGCAATATTAAACTTTCTCGGCAAATTTGAAAACGCGGGGTTGCCTTCGCCGCTGTTCGTAATCAAATCTTGGACTTGGTTCGCCAGTTCCCGCGTATCAATCAGTTCGTCGGCGTCCAGGCCCGCGACTGGGGAACCCGTGATGTTGCGTACATTGTCCATGCCAGACTGGATGCTGGTCATGCCCGCTTCTTTGAGGCGGCGGAAGATGTCGGGTACGTCTTCGATGCGAATTCCGCGCAATTGCAGGTTTTGTCTGGTGGTGATGTCGGCGCTGCCGTCGTCCCCGTAGCGTTGGACGATTTCTGCTAGCGTTCTGGTTTGATTGCTAGTAATGATGCCGTTGGGCAAGCGCAGCCGCATCATGAATTTGCCGGGAGTTACTGGCCGAAAGAAGATGCCGAGCCATTTGAGGCGGTGCTCGCGATCGATTTCGTCCATTGCTTCCCAGCCGATGGCGGCGAAGTGGTCGAGTTCGCCTTTTAATGCTAAGCCATCTTTTTCTGCTTTGAGTTTTTCAAACTTGTTCAGGCTCGCTTGGGCTTTGGGTTCTATTGTTTGGGTCATCGGTTTACCCTCGCTGCTGGCTTGTGTGGGGAGGTATTGACTTGGAGCATAAAGTGTGTGTTTCCTGCTAACCTTAGTGACTGTATGAATTAAAAACTGTATATTTAGTTACTAGATCGAATTTCTTTTAAGCATGGTTGGTCTTCTGTAAACTTCAGTTTGACTGGGCGCTGGCTCGAACGTCGCCAAACTATTTATGGTTATAGTTGCTACCGATGATTCGGTCGATCGCTGCGTTTCGATGCACCTTTGTTATGAGCTAATGTAAAGCCCACGATTGTAAATATTCGTAGCTATTTTTACAAAATATTGAGTTTTATGAATATTTCGCATAGGGTCGATGCGTTTTATACATGGGAAATGGGTAAAGACGCCCACAAAACCGAAAAATCTCTTTAAATCTTTAGATTTACGACGGAAGAGGGGGAAATTGGAATATCTAAGATTAATGTTGTGAGTGCGATCGCAGACTTAAAACGAGATCGTCACAACATTAGAGCGGTCGCTGTCACACAGTTTGCCTCAAAACATCACGTTATGTGCTATGCCAGCGTCACTATTAATTTTCGGAGAACGAGAGATGATATAAGTATCGAATTCAGGGAACGTCTCATGTTTTCAGTTCAACTTATCCCCGGCGCTATTTCCGAAATGCTTGCTTCTGTTACGGATACAGGTTGTTTGACTTTAGCCGACCGCTACGGCTTGATGGCCGCTGTTTTGGATGACTCTCTCGACGAGGAATACAGACATTCGATCAACCGCCTGCTGCGTTCTGTGATTAAGGGAAGAGTCAAGATAGTCAACGAACTGTCGGCGATATATTAACAGCATTTAAAAATTTGATTGATTTATGCACCGCTGCAAGTGCAGAAACCACCGGCCGAGTTAGAAGGAACCCACGATGGGTGCAGCGGATGTAGGGCCGGAAGTTTCTTGGGTGTTCTAAAAACTTGCGATCGCTCCTCGCCGTCAGTCGATTTTCGATTTACTCTACAAGACTTGCATTGCATCAATCTTTGATCGATAAATTGACCGCAGATGAAAAGCAGATAAACAGAGATGAACGCTGATGCTTTTCAAGATAGTTTCTGAATGAATCCAATGCAAGTCTACAGATGAATGTGGGATCTTGAACAAGAGCGTTACCCGTTCACCTGCCCAAGAGTCGAAGGGTCTCAAGTTTTTCTCCCTCCACTACAGCAGTCGGGGGCTTGGCTCCATTTTTGGGCGGGGTCAAAAAATTTTCGGATTATCCAATTCTGGCAACAAGTGCGCCACTTACAGAAAAAGTGTTGCTCCACAGTGAGTGTCGAGCGGCGAGCGAGTCGGTGCGGTCGATCGCCTATAATAGAATTTTGGGCGATCGGCATTTTAGGACTTTGAAGACTGAAGTCCTCACTATAGCAGTTGACAGTTGACAGTTGACAGTTGACAGTTACATACTACGAGCATTAAACCGTTTATGCTAAAGGGTCATAGGATCTATTCATGACATTATTTATGTCCTAACCTATGTGGCGGTTGCTATACAAACATAATTATCATTATTGAACCGGGCTGGAGATGACAGGCAACTTATGAAAATTATTAATCAAACAATCGAAATACTAACAGATTCAGGAATCGGTATCTACAACATCACGCCCCAAATTGTCGATTTTCTTGACAGCAGTGCGGTCAAAAATGGACAATTGCTAGTATTTTCCCGACACACAACTACAGCTTTAGCAATCAATGAAGATGAAGAAAGATTGGTAACAGATATTAAAGTATACCTGCAAAAATTAGCGCCTCCTGGCGACAAATACCTGCACAACGACTTGCATTTAAGAATAGTTCCGCCAGATGAACCGATCAACGCTCACTCTCACTTGATGGCAATGACGCTCAATACCAGCGAAGTAATTCCAATTGTTGAAGGTAAATTAGCACTGGGGACTTGGCAATCTGTTTTATTTTTCGATTTAGACGGGCCGCGAAATAGAACTGTATTTATTCAAATTATGGGTGAATCGTTAGTAGAATGAAGAAACAAGAAGTAACAAGGAAGAAAACATACACAGCCAGCTTTTGATCGAGCCATATTTTATGTTTAATCAGGTGGATTTACTTATTACGCGATCGCCCGACCAAATCTTTAGCAAAATTTTAATATATTCAGCCGGAATATATGATTTACTGAAAATTAAAAATAGTCGATCGAGCAGACTTGACAATTTAACAATGATTCCCAGGGAGCATTTTATGAAATCCATTGCTAAAAACAGCATCCACTGGACTTACTCCGTGGCTATTTTCTGTGCCATTTTCGCACTACAGCAACAAAAAGCTACAGCAGCAACGCTATCTAACGGCTGGAATTATGCGATCGATTCCTTCAACGACGGCGTGACAGGGTCACAAATCGGCGGCGGGGAATTTGAATTTTACGGCATCGCCATCAAAGAAACATCAGATACAGCTTTCATCGCCATCAACTCCAATCTAAGTTTAGCAGGATATGCCGACCCACTAGCTCAAAGAGGCAACATCAACTACGGCGATTTATTCTTCAATTTTTCCGGGCAAAACTTCAATACAGCTAACGCAAACGGCAGCTTGTTTGGTATCCGCTTTGCCGAAGGAAATGACTCAGGCGTAGCCACGACTGGCATTTACAGTAACGTTACTGCTAAAAACGTCACCCAAATTAACTCTGGATTTACCAATTTAAATCAATTCAATACGGTAGTGGCATCTCAAGGCGGAACCCCATCAATGGGCGATTTAGCTGCCACAGACCCCTATTTTCAACAAACAGGAAACTCGACTATTCTCAACTCAATAGCTACGGGTACAAAAGTAGGAGAAATCAATTTTTTAACGCCAGCAACTTTAAGCGTCCTCGGTCTTAATTTCGCTCAGTTTAATGCAGTAGGTTCTCAAACTATTGGATTCAGTTTCAATAAATCCTCTATGCCTTCGGGGAACTATATTGCTAACTTTTTTGCCGAGTGCGCTAACGATGCGATCGCTATTCAAGGATCGTTTGAGGCTGTACCCGAACCTTCTACTTGGTTTGGTACTTTAGTAGGATTGAGCTTTTTAGGTATTGGCGCTGCAAAACGCAAAAGTAAGCGCAAGATTTCCTAAGTTAGGTAGGGTGTGCATTAAGTACCTTACGAATAGCTGTTATGCACACCTTACGAATAGGCGTAGTGCCACACAAATTGCAAACCGTAGAGTAGATTATGGATAGATAAAATGCGCCCACACATTCCCATCTGGCCCAGCAACTTGATTGACGTAACTGTAGGGATACATCAACTTTCTCCCCTCTGTATCGCTGTAACCAGTGAGTGCATCTCCCCAAGGATCTTGCACGATATAACCCTGAGAATTGTAGCCAATTACAGTAAGAATGTGACCGGCAGCAGTAAAATCTCCGGCTAAAACTACTGGCCGCCGATTCAGCAATTCCGATCGCACATCGGCCCATTGGCGAGTCGTACTAAAACTCGTTTTAAACCCGTAAGCTTGAATCAGCGCCGAAAGCACACTGTGATCCGTTTGAGAACCCTGGCCGGCATAATCGAAACACCACTGCAACAACTCATCCTCCAACTGTCCGCCCCACTCAGAACGAAGGCCATAATAATAAAGCACCATGGCGATCGAAGTTACGTTGCAAGTAGACCAGTCAAAACGCGGATTGTCCCGCTGCGAAAAATAGGGCACGTTCAATTCCACATTGTTCGGAACCGGATCGAAAATCTTATCTCCCCGCTTGAACTGAACAAAACTAGAAAAAACATAACCTGTATTGCCAAAATTCGGCAGTTCTTCAGTCAGGGAAACTTTTAGGTGAGATCCTTCCGCACCGTAGCTGTTCACGCCGTAAACTCGACCTAAAGGCAGCGTAGTTTTCTCGGTACTGCTCAGGCTAGCAGCATCTAGCGGCCGTTTTTTAAAGACAGTTGCTTGCAGGATTGTCATCGTCAAAGCGTCCGGGTCAAAGGGAACTTCTTTGCCGTCTTTTTTAATTTTAACGTCCTGCCAATAAATAAATCCGATATTGCCGAAACCGGGAATAGATTCGGCAAGAGTTACTCGGAAATGCCCCAAAATGCAGGCATAACCAGTAATGGCATAGGTAGTGCCTAAAAGTAGGTCAGCCATTTGATCAGCCAGCAGTTTCGATGAATCTTCTGGTTTAGCTTTAATCTGAGTTGTTTGAGTTACCAAAAGTTGAGCGCTGACGTTGCTATTCGGTACGTCAGCCAGGTTAAATTTTAGGATTTGAGTACCTTTGGCCAACTGAACGTCGGGTTCATAAAAATAGCCAAAAGTGCCGACAGGCCAAATTGCTGAATCCAGAACCACCTTGAGATGCCCGTCAATAAATCCGTATTTGCTAACGGCCAACGTCTGGCCTGCTTTAACAAAAACTTTTTGCTGACTGTTGAGCCGGGAAGAATCAAGGGGAGCTACCTTAAACAAAGTGTCAGAAACTATCTTTAAGGTCAAACTTCGTCCGACAGTTAGCGGATCGGAAGTTACGGCAATGTAAATTATTTGGCTGCCAGTAACGTTGCCTTTGCTGTCAGTGGCTCGCAACCTGAGCCACCGAGCTCCCGCTACGCTAAATCCTTTAGACAAATTAACTTGCCAAGTGCTGGTCTCTAGGTTTAGAGTGACGGTTAGGGGAAATGTATCCTCAGCTATCACGTCAATTTTTGCTGCTTGTTGCCGATCAAAAGTACCCCGAAGGACGATCGGCTGATTGACTAAAACTTCTGACGGCCCTTGATAAGTTAAATTCACAGCGGGATTAAAAGATTTGCCACCGCGGCTGAATTGCACAAAATCGGGATAAATGAAACCTGTATTGCCAAATTGTGGCAAATTCTCGGTCAGTGAGACCTTAATGTGGCTTTGTTCGATCAAGAATCCGGCAATTCCGTAAATCATTCCCGCCGGCAAGGTAATTTTTTCTTGGGGTGGCAGGCTAGCGGCATTTAGCGGGCGCTTTTTCAACACAGTGGTTTTGATGATTGTCATCGTAACTGCATTTCTATCATACTCAATTCCCCTGCCGTCTCGCAAAATTTGGACGTGCAGCCAGTACACGAATCCCGAAGTTCCTAAGTTAGGAACTGCCCGAGCAAAAGCGACTCGGAAATGGTTTTCCACGCAAGCGTAGCCGAGAAGATTAAAAGTTTCTCCCGCGTTAAATTGTAATTTCTGAGTTGATCCTAAAGTTCCAGAATCTGCGGGGGTGAACTTTAACCAGGTCTTTTTGATAACCCACAGTAACTGCATTCCCGGCGGCGGGGTCGGCAACTCGGCGCGATCGAATATGAGAATTGTTGCGCCGTTGGTTATGAGTACGTGTTTTTCGTAGAAAAAGCCGGAATTTCCCACCGGATAAATTGGATTATTTAGTTGAACATTCAGATGTCCATCTTCTAACTCGTAGTCGCTAACTTGATAAATTTTCCCTGATGGTATGTCCGCTTTTTGCAGCTCGTTGAGATTGGTAGCGGGCAGCGTTCCGGCTTTAAATTTGGTATCTGTGAGAGTAATTAACGTGAAAAATTGAGCGGGTGACTGAGAAGCAGGATTAACTTTGATGTTAATTGTTTGTTGGCCGATAACTTTGCCTGTCTTATCACTTGCCCTCACCTGCAGTGTGCGAGTTCCTGCGCTATCGAATCCTTTTTCTAAACTGATGTTCCAAATGCCTCTAGAGGGATTTATCCCTACATTCAGGGCATTGGAGCCTTCTGTTGCTGAAATCGCTGCCACTAGATTTTTGTCAAAAGTGCCAACTAAGACCGCGGCTCTATTGACCTCAATTTCTCGCGGGCCTAAGTAACTTAAAATAATGTTGCTGTTTGTCATTATATATCCCCCTACCTACTTAATTATTCAGCTAAAGCAAGGATAACTTCTGATTTTATTAAACACAATGACCTGAACCAGGACAAAATCGCCCCTAGATTTACCCTACGGGCGGTTAATGCCTTTTCCAGCATAAGTTTTTAATTATTGGCGGGAGTGGCGCCACAAATCTAACTTTAGGCGTACAATGAACACCTTAACCGAATATATGCCTGGTTGAGAGGATTTGTGGTGCAAGTTTTGAGGGAAGGAATTTAGTTCGAGTAAGTTGCTTCCCCATGTACCTTTGACCCCTCACTTCCTGAGTCAGGACTTACGAAAAAAACCCGGTTCCTAGGACAATATTGCCTATAGCAACGACGCATCTAGGAAGAAACCGGGTTTTTAGCCGTTTGGTGCGTGTAGGAGTGTTAGTGCGATCGGCTAAACTTCGACTAAACTATGGTGACAAGAATATCTTGAGCGTGAGTGTCAACTTTCATGGTTTCGCCCTCATAAACTTGAATGATTTTGCCAGTACCGTCGATGACGAAAGTAACGCGCTTGGCATAATCGCCTTTCTCGACATCGTAAGCTTTGGTAATCGTGCCATCAACATCTGCTAATAGCTGAAAAGGTAAACCGTATTTCTCTGTGAACTTTTGGTGCGACTCTTCGTTGTCTCGGCTGACACCGAGAACTACAAGATCTTTGCCCTTGTATTCTTCATAAGCTGCTTTAAAGCTTTGGGCTTGTCTTGTGCAACCGGGGGTGTCATCTTTCGGGTAGAAATACAAGATTACGGTTTTACCTGCGAATTGGGACAGGGAGACTGTGTTGCCATTAGTGTCTTTGGCGGTAAATTGAGGGGCAGCGCACCCAACTGGTAATGTCATAGTTTTGTTTCCCTTGTTTGGTTTTTCTTGCAGTTCCTCAACTTATTTTAGTTGGTTCTGTCGCTTTGCAAGAGACCTTTGTAAAAAATCACGATCGCCCCCAACTCCATGACGTTAAGCTTTACTGCATTTAGCTTGCACCTAAGACGCGGGCTAAGAGTGCCTATTACACGCATAGTTTCAATAGACATCTGCTTTTAAGCAGATGTCTATTAAATGTTCTCAGATTCTAAGCTATTACGCATCTAAATTGAATAGAAAGAGGGGCTTTCTTACCCATCCGACAATCCGATCGGACAAACTGACTGTCAAATTAGATGCGTAGCAGCTTACACACCAACCGGTTGACCAGCAGCGGGCATCATAGACGGATCGATCGCAATTCCCAAACCTTCTGCAACTTGGCGGCCGTAATTCGGATCGGCGCGGAAAAAATGGCACAATTGGCGCATCTGAATCTCCGATTTTGCTGCACTCAAACTTTCCACAATGTTAGCGATCAGCCGCTGCTGTGCGTCGGGTTTCATCAAGCGATAGAGGTCTCCTGCTTGGGTGTAATCGTCATTTCCCTGACGGTGATCGTAGCGATCGACTTTGACATTTCCTAAGTCCCAAGCTGGGTCAGCATAAACACAGTTTTGCTTCGGCGCATCCTCGTGGCTGTTGGGTTCGTAGTTGGGCCCGCTACCACCGTTGTTACCCGGTGCCATTGCGCCATCCCGTTGATAGTGCATCACCGGACACTTTGGTTGATTGACAGGCAATTGCTGATAGTTTGCACCCAGACGGTAGCGTTGAGCATCTGGATAAGACATGATGCGAGATTGCAGCACTTTGTCGGGAGAGAAGCTAATACCTGGAACGACATTAGAAGGAGAAAATGCCGCCTGTTCCACCTCAGCAAAAAAGTTTTGTGGATTGCGATTGAGTTCAAGAATTCCCACGTCAATTAACGGAAACTCTGAGTGCTTCCACACTTTTGTCAAGTCAAAAGGGTTTTCGCGATACTCTGCGGCTTGGGCCTCGGTCATTACTTGAATGCAAAACCGCCATTTGGGATAATTACCTTGCTCGATCGCCTCAAACAAATCGCGAGTCGCATGATCGGGGTCTTTGCCTTTGATCTGCGTCGCTTCTTCGGCGGTGAAATTATCAATACCTTGCATGGTTTTGAAGTGGAATTTGCACCAAACCCGTTCGCCTTGAGCATTTATTAGGCTGAAGGTATGGCTGCCAAAACCGTCCATGTGGCGGTGGCTTTTCGGCGTACCGCGATCGGAAAACAGAATAGTTATTTGATGCAAAGCTTCTGGACTTAGCGACCAGAAATCCCACTTCGCGTCAGCATCTTTGAGATGCGTTTGGGGATGGCGCTTTTGGGTGTGGATCAAATCAGGGAATTTGAGCGGATCGCGGATGAAGAAAACAGGCGTGTTATTGCCTACTAAATCCCAGTTGCCTTCTTCGGTGTAGAACTTCATCGAAAAACCTCTGGGGTCACGTTCGGCATCCGCTGAACCTTGTTCGCCGCCTACTGTAGAGAAACGGAGGAGAACCTGAGTTTCTTTGCCAACTTCTGAGAATAGCTGAGCTTTGGTGTAGCGAGTAATGTCATTGGTGACGGTAAACGTGCCAAATGCAGCGGCTCCTTTTGCATGGACAACGCGCTCAGGAATGCGTTCCCGGTTGAAGTGAGCCAGTTTTTCCATCAGGTGAAAATCCTGCATGAGGATAGGCCCGCGTTCACCAGCAGTCAAGGAATTCTGGTTATCTGCAACCGGAATTCCGCTAGCGGTTGTCAATGTTTTGTCTTCTGTCATAGTGGGTAAATTGATTGTTCTATCCTAAGTATTCTATACCTTTATGGGGCCCAGGTGTTTCTGCGGAGGTTATTCTCAGATTGGCGATTTTGTGTTAAATTATTAGTGTTTTTTCAAAATTTGGTGATTCAATTAAAACTAATTTTTCAATAAAACATGATTGATTTCTAAACTGTGCTTCTCCGGAAAAGTGCTGATTATTGGATTTCTTTGTGTTTAGAAAATGGCTGGGTGGGACAAGGCAATACTCCCGAACAATCTATTGATAAACTTAAACAAGCTATTGAGTCATTTTCCGAAGTATATGAAGCAGAGTATGATGTTTATTTCTGCCCTCTTTCTATTAATAGATTACACGAATTTCTGACTTTAGAAGATGCAAGATTTTCAAACACTTATGAAGTAAGAAAAGTTTATGCCTAAAAACCTTCCATCTTTAAAACCTAAAGCATTAATTAAGATTTGAGAAGAAAACGGATGTCAGTTTTACCTAGAGGGGAAAGAAGATCATCGTTTGTATATGCGTGAATTGAAGGCGGAAAAAGGATTGTTCCGATGGATATCGGTGCTGGGGAAATGTCACCAGCTTATGCGGTGCGGATTTTCAGGCAATTTGGGTTTACCGATCCAGAAATTGAAGGGATGATTAGTTAAGTCCGCATTAATATGCTCCCTGCTTGGCGGTTTCAACATTGGGAGTAGTCATCTTTGCCACTCAGAAAACCGATCGCCTAAAATGGTTTTTACAGCCAAACTCGTCTAACCTGTCCTAAAATAGAAGACATATCCTATATTAATTGCCTACCATGTCGATTGCCGTCATTCAAGAACATATCGAAATCACCCCAGGAATCTGTGGGGGAAAACCCCGTATCGCCGGACATCGCATCCGAGTTCAGGATATAGTTGTTTGGCACGAACAAATGGGAATGTCACCAGACGAAATTCTGTATCACTATCCGAGTATTACTTTATCTGATATCTATGCAGCTTTAGCCTATTATCACGATCGTCGAGATGAAATTCGCTCCGCAATCGAAGCAGATGCAGAATTTGCCAGCCAATTGAAAGCTCAAACCCCATCGCTATTGCAACAAAAATTAAAAAATCGTCAACATGGCTAAGATAAAATTTCATATTGACGAAAATATAACTCTTGCAATAGGAAATGGATTGCGAAGACGTGGAATTGATGTCACCACAACTCCAGAACAAGGAATGATCGGGCAATCCGACGAACAACAATTAGCCTTTGCCCTGTCTCAAGAGCGAGTAATTTTTACCCAAGATACGGATTTTTTAAGACTGCATCATGCAGGTTTGTCTCACGCGGGTATTGTTTACTGTCCGCAAACCAGTAAATCAATTGGGGAAATTTTGCAAGGATTAGTATTAATTTGGGAGGTACTGAATGCTGAAGAAATGAACAATCATTTGGAGTATTTGTAAAAATAGGCGATCGCCCAGCGACGATAAGCACTTGCAACCTGAGTATTCATCATACGCCAGTTGGGACTCTGTTGAGCCTCTATCATAATTTAGGTAAATTTGTGAGAAATCTACTCTCTTGACTATAAATAGGTGATGATAAAAGTAGTAGCTACTCAAAAGTTCTCTCAATGACTTTTATCCCATCCGAAGCGTTTAAATCTATTAGTTATCCCGATCGCACCGTAAAAAGAGCCGATCGCGCCGTCCGGTGCAGCCCTTTTCAATTACACTTCTTCCAGACCATCCGCGATAACAGTGTTTTCCTAACTGCCATCGCCTCAAATTCCGGTGTCGAAAGCGGCTACACCCGATCGCCCGTATCCGAACTCGTAGCCGAAAACTCCCTGCTGTGGCTGATCCAAGTCGGCGTGTTGCGGCGAGAAGTAGACGGACAAGGGATTACCGACAGTTTTCGCCTCACGCCCCTGGGCCGCCAACTCGTGGAAAAATGGGAACAGGAAGGACAGGGAGTGCCGGCGGCGTCATTGTGCGATCGCATGGGAAATGCCGTTAGCCGCGGGTTGGGAGTATTTCTATAACCTTTTCTTGCTAGAGTCCGACAGGGAATGAATTCCCTGTCTCATAGCGAAAGTCCTCTGAAAGAGGACTGGGGCTTGTTTTTTTTCTCGTAGAATCCCATAAGAAAATTTACTCTTTTTTGTGAAACAGGCATCTTGCCTGTTCTTAAAAATGGTGCAAGATGTGAATATAAATTAAATGCACCATCGCTTAACTAATACAAATTAAACTTAAATCAAATAAAAATAATGGTTCAAACCGCTTCTCAACGTTTGAGTCTCGATGAATTTCTGCAACTGTCGGAAACCAAACCCGCTAGCGAATTCATCGACGGTCAAATTATCGAGAAACCTATGCCCCAAGGAAAACACAGCACAATTCAAAGCGATTTGGGCGCTGACATCAACCGGGTACTCAAACCCCAACGCATCGCCCGCGCTTATCCTGAATTGCGCTGTACCTTTGGTGGTCGATCGACAGTACCCGATCTTGCAGTCTTTACCTGGGAACGCATCCCCCGCGACGAAAACGGCGAAGTAGCCGACACTTTCGCCATCGCCCCCGACTGGACAATCGAAATTCTTTCCCCCGACCAAAGTCAAACTAAAGTCGTCCGCAACATTCTCCACAGTCTCGCCCACGGGACTCAGATGGGCTGGCTGATTGACCCGGAAGAAGAAGTGGTATTTGTCTATTTTGCCGATCGCACCATAGCAGTTTTTGAAGAACCGGGCGATCGCATCCCCGTTCCAACCTTTGCCGAATCCTTCAATCTCACCGTTGGTGAAATGTTCAGTTGGCTGACTCAGTAGCGCCACCTCGATTTATGAATGATTTAACCGCAGAGGGCGCAGAGGGCGCAGAGGAAGAGAAGAGAGGTATCTACGGATTTGGTTCGATCTAATGTGCGGTCGATCGCTTATACTAAAATATCTGGTTGTCAGCTCTTCAATGACGAGAGATGACTAAAGTTGTCACTACAAACTTAATTATGATTATTTAACCGGGCTTGATATCATCTCTCAAATAACCGCTAACTACTAACAACTAACTACATAAAACGTTTCTCAAAAATGGAAGCTAAATCTTACAAAGACACGGTAAACCTGCCCAAAACCAAGTTTGATATGCGCGCCAACGCCGTCAAACGGGAACCAGAATTGCAACAATTTTGGGCAGATCAAGAAATCTACGATCGCCTTTCGGAAAATAACCCAGGCGATTTGTTCATCCTCCACGACGGGCCCCCCTACGCCAACGGACAACTTCACATCGGCCACGCCCTCAATAAAATCCTCAAAGACTTTATCAACCGCTACCAAATGCTGCGCGGCAAAAAAGTCCGCTACGTGCCCGGTTGGGATTGTCACGGATTGCCGATCGAACTTAAAGTATTGCAAAACATGAAATCGGACGATCGGCTAAATCTTACCCCGATCGAACTCCGCCACAAAGCCGCCACCTTCGCGCAGCAAACAATGGAACAGCAGCGCGAATCCTTCCAGCGCTACGGCGTTTGGGGCGACTGGAAACACCCGTATTTAACCATGAAACCCGAATACGAAGCCGCTCAAATCGGCGTTTTCGGTCAAATGGTGCTCAAAGGCTACATCTACCGGGGCTTCAAACCTGTTCACTGGAGTCCGAGCTCGAAAACAGCCCTCGCCGAAGCGGAATTGGAATATCCCGAAGGCCACACGTCGCGCAGCATCTACGTCGGCTTTCATGTGAGAAAATTGTCAAAATCCTTGCAGACGAAGCTCAAGCGCTATATGCCGAGCCTCTGGGCGGCGATTTGGACGACTACCCCCTGGACGATTCCGGCAAACTTGGCGATCGCAGTCAATCCCGAACTGACTTATGCGGTGGTGGAACCGCCGGCAAATTCCCACATCGCACAACAATTTATGTTAGTAGCTGTCGATGCGGTCGATCGGCTATCGGCAACTTTCAACACTGAATTAAAAATACTGGCAACCTTCAAAGGCAAAGAATTAGAAGGTTGCAGCTACAAACACCCGCTGTTCGATCGCGAAAGTCCAATTGTTGTCGGCGGTGACTACATTACTGCTGATTCAGGAACCGGATTGGTGCACACCGCACCGGGACACGGACAAGAAGACTTTATCGTCGGAAAACGCTGCGGTTTGCCAGTTTTAACCCCCGTAGACGAGAACGGAAATTTCACCGCAGAAGCAGGACAGTTTGCAGGTTTAAATGTCCTCGGAAACGGCAATGCCGCAGTCATTGATGCCCTTGCAGAAGCAAATTGTTTGATTAAAGAGGAAAGTTACGCTCACTCTTATCCTTACGATTGGCGCACGAAAAAGCCGACCATTTTTCGGGCGACGGAACAGTGGTTTGCCTCCGTTGAAGGGTTCCGAGATGAAGCCTTAAAAGCGATCGCGGATGTGAATTGGATTCCCGCCCAAGGGGAAAATCGGATTACTGCAATGGTGGGCGATCGATCGGATTGGTGTATTTCTCGCCAGCGGACTTGGGGCGTTCCCATTCCCGTATTCTACGACGAAGAAACCAACGAACCGCTGTTAAATGAAGAAACGATCGCCCATGTGCAGGCCATCTTTGCCGAGAAAGGTTCCGATGCTTGGTGGGAATTGTCGATCGCCGAATTGCTGCCGGAATCTTACCGCAATAACGGCCGCACTTACCGCAAGGGAACCGACACGATGGATGTGTGGTTTGACTCGGGTTCTTCTTGGGCCGCAGTTGCCCAAGGGCGATCGGAATTAAACTATCCTGCTGATATCTATTTGGAAGGTTCAGACCAACACCGCGGCTGGTTTCAATCGAGTTTGCTGACCAGTGTAGCAACAAACGGCGTCGCTCCTTACAAAACAGTTTTGACTCACGGTTTTGTGCTGGATGAAAAAGGCCGCAAGATGAGCAAATCTGAAGGCAATGTCGTCGATCCAGCAGCCGTAATTAAGGAATATGGAGCCGATGTTTTGCGGTTGTGGGTGTCTTCGGTAGACTACTCGGCAGACGTGCCTTTGGGCAAAAACATTCTCAAACAGCAATCGGATGTGTACCGCAAAATTCGCAACACAGCTAAGTTTTTGCTGGGCAATTTGCACGACTTCGACCCCGCAAAAGATGCCGTTGCTTACGAGGAATTGCCGGAACTAGACCGCTATATGCTGCACAGAATGTGCGAAGTATTTGCGGAAGTTCAAGATGCTTTTGAAAGCTTCCAATTTTCCCGATTCTTCCAAACTGTGCAGAATTTCTGCACGGTAGATCTATCGAACTTTTACTTGGATATTGCCAAAGACAGACTTTACATCAGCGCGACAGATACCCTTCGCCGCCGCAGTTGTCAGACGGTGATTGCAATTGCTGTGGAGAATTTAGCAAGGGCGATCGCACCTGTTTTGTGTCACATGGCTGAGGATATTTGGCAGTACCTTCCCTATCCGACTCCGTACAAGTCAGTATTTGAAGCCGGCTGGGTGCAAATTGATGCTTCATGGCACAATCCAGAATTGGCTACTCGCTGGCAGTATTTGCGACAAGTGCGCGGCGAAGTTAACAAGGTTTTGGAAAAAGCCCGGATGGAAAAGGCGATAGGTTCTTCTTTGGAAGCTAAGGTTTTGGTGTATGTTCCCGATGTGGAAAAAAGACAGCAATTGCAAGCTTTGAATCCCAGCAGCGAAGGATTGGTGGATTATGTGCGATCGCAAAATTCAGTCATAGAGTTAGCGGCAGAGGAGAAAGCAAAAGCAGCACAAGATCGACAGGAAGAACAAGCAGCAAAAGTTGCCAAAGTATTGACAGAAAACACAATCCATGTGAAAGCGGAAACGATCGCACAAAAGAGCGATCGATCTTCTCAGATAGTAGAGTATTCCGCCCCTGAACTGTCGGCTTCAGATTCGCAGCCAATCTTAGATCAAGCGCTCCAATTTGTGGCTAATTTGCCTGAATACGCGGGCAACTTTGTCACAGAATACCAAAAAGTGCTGGTCACACTGGGGCTGTTAGCCTCTGTGGTGATAACGGGCAGAGTAACGCTGGCGATTTTGGATACGATGAATCAGATTCCGCTTTTGGGAGGCTTATTGGAAGTCATCGGCATCTTATTTACAATCTGGTTTGCTTTCCGTCACTTGCTGTTTGCCGCCAACCGTCAACAACTGGCTCAAAAGATTGATTTTATGACAGCAGATGTGGTGGGCCGGACAAGCGGGCTTGTGCTTGCAGAAACAAAGGCGATCGTACTCGCACCGCCACTAGAGACAGCGCTTGTGCTTGTAGAAGAAACACAGGCGGCGATCGTACAAACAGCCCCATTAGAAACGGCGCTTGTAGAAACACCCCAAATCCCGGAACCAGAATTAGTTGCCATCGAGTCCAAACCAGAAATTCCTGCTTCCATAGCGGCAGGGCACGATTCTACAATGACCGGCAAGGGTGTAGACGAACTGCGGTATTTGTTCATTACTTCGGAAGTGGAACTGGTAGAATCGAATGAAATCCTGCAAGAATTGCCGTACAGCTATCAGTCTCCCGAGTTGGCGATTGGTGTAGTGAAAGCAGACGGGGAAAAGTGCGATCGTTGCTGGAATTACTCGACTCACGTCAGCGAGTCGATCGAACATCCGCTAATTTGCGAACGCTGCGTGTCAGCAGTAGACGGCAAATTCTAACGTAGGCTGCGCTTCGGGAAAAATTCTTTAGTTTGTGGTAGCCACATTCAGCCCGAAGCGCACCTTACAATAACTTCATTTGCTTATTGCCGATTAAAAAAACGGCAGACAATTTCACCAGGGTTGTTTTGTCCAAACGCCAAAACAGTTCCATCTTTCTTAACTGTAGTGCGATCGCGGCAATTGTAGACTTCCAGAGGCTGTTTAACTCCATCAACACTCACAATTACCCTGTATTCCCAATAGTTTTTCGCACTGCGTTTGATATCGACAATGCAAATCTCGCGCCCTCGATCATTGCGGCATACAGATGCCTCAGCAGGAAGCGCAACCCACAAAAAAGATATTAATAGCAACAAGCAGCAAAGATATTTCATCATCAGCCAAATTACTAAGTTTTATCTTACGTTTTTTGATAATCAAGGGACAGTATTTTGCAAGCGACTTAGCAATTGGGCGCGCCCTCAAGTGGCGACATCATAAGATAGCTGAACCATACCAGAACTGTATGTCTGACATCCAGTTAGCTGCAAAGCTGTAGTATTTATGGGATTAACAAATAAAGGGATGCCCTCGCCCAAAATAAGCGGATGAACCGAGAGAATAACCTCGTTGACAGAATTTTGGTTGAGGAAATCGCGAATCAGCAGAGCACCTCCCACTAACCAAATATTTTTGCCCTCAAGCAAGCGTAAATCCTTGACAAAGTTCTCTAAGTCGGTTACCACTTCGACATCAGAAGTTGCTTGAAAATCTAGATTTTTCGTAAAAACATAACTCTTTTTTTCCTGGTACGGATACTCGCCAAAAGTTAGAACTTGTTCGTAAGTTTTGCGACCCATGAGAACCGTATCGATGCTATCTAAGAATTTAGTATAACCGTAATTTTGGTCTGTAAACAGCCAGTCAATATCGCCATTCGATCGCGCGATATAACCGTCCAAACTAGATGCAATGTATAGTACAATTTTTCGCATGGCAACACCGAGGTTTTTGGGGCTATTGGGGCGAATATCGCCCCAGTCACCTTAATTTTAAATGATTTAGTGTGCTGACGGTAACTTGAGTTCGATACCCAGCTTTTGACCGACATCGATCGCCGTATTAGCAAAATCAGTCATGCCTGCGATCGGAATAGCGATCGCAGTGGCCGCCCCAATCATTGCAGTAATGCTTTTCTTTAATCTGGCTTTATTCCGTTCGTTTTCCGGTTTCTTAATTTCAGCTTCGACATCTTCAATATCGATAATTATCCCCTCGCGGATGTCTTCAGGAAACTGCGTCACGGTTTCACGCATCGATGAAATCAGTTTCAGAAGTTCGGCGGTATTGGTGTTATTGTTTTGGATGGATTGATTGCCACTAACTTCGGCACTGTTCGACGAACCGCCGATATTTCCGGAAAAGTTAGCACCTTGAAAAGCACCTTGAAAGTTGTTGGTTTCAGAAGAATTTTGAGTCATTTTTGCTTCTGCTTTATTAATAATTGGTCTACTAACAGCTAGTTTAGCGATATCTACAAGGTCGTCATATTCTCTTCCGTATTTTCCCATTTCTCGATCGCCCATTTGGTTTCTGCGCCGAAGTTCGATCGACTCATAGCCATCCAGCAACTGCCGCAAATCGAGTTTGAGTTTGAGTTTGCCGACGCGCACAGTATTCTCGCCCATATCCTCCAGCCCTAGCAATTCATCATAATCCAGCGGATCGGCATCGGGATAACCGGGAACCGGCACCCATTGACTGATTTCCAGATTGGCAAAAGATTTGTGGATTTTGGTAAACGTATCGCGAATCATGCTGAGGAAAGAACGCCGCGTCGATTCCCGCCCGCTAACGGCAATAAAGATTTTCTTATCTTCCGGGTCAGATTTAATCCGGGCGATGTTGTACACCTCAGCGCCCTCCCTGTACTCCAGCATAACCCCCGTGCGCCAGTGGGTGCGGTTGTGGATTTTCTCGTGCATGAGGACGATGAAGCGCGAGAGGATGCTGTCGGGGAGGATGCGGTAGTGATATTGAAATTCCAGGGTGTCGCCTTGGACTTCGGTGTTTTGCGGTTGTTCTTTGGGCAAGATGCCGGGGATGAGGAAAGTCGGCGCGGGACAATGGCTGACGGGGAAGCAGAGTTCAAATTCCTCCATCAAGCCGGTGAGGCAGTGGTAGCGGCGGCGGGGATATTTATTTGAGTCGAGGATGCGGCTGATGTCGGCGTAGGTGAGAATGCCTTTGGTTTTGACTTTGAGTGCGTCGTCGCTGAGGAGGGCATAGATGCCTTCAGTCACCCAGTGGGGATTGAGGATGTTGGTGGATTGCAGGATCGGGTGTTCGCGGAAGTTGAGGACAATGCCCAGGTTGTGCAGCAGTCCGATCAGTTGGGTTTGGTCGGTTTCTTCAAAGATGTTTTCTTTGGCGCAGATGGTGGCGTATTCGCTGATGCTGATGATGTCTTTGTCGAGGCTTTCCAGGCGCTGCTTGACTTGGAACCAGCTTAGCGGCAAAAGATCGTAGACTTCTTTGAGTTCGGAGATTTCCGTGTGGATGGCGCTGCGGAGTTCGTCGATGCCGGTTCCGCTTTCGCAAGAAGTTTCGAGAATCGCTTTGATGTTGGGATATTTGTCGCGCAAGGCTTTGCGGTTGAGATCCAGGGGTTGTTCGTCGCACTTGTTGCCGACGATGATGACGGGGGATGCGTCGCCGAAGCTTTCGATCAGTTTCAGCCAGTATTCGAGGCGGTTTTCGTCTTCGCTGGTGCGGCAGTTGCACACGAGGAGGTAGAGGCTGCGTTTGGTAAGGAAAAATTGGTGGGTGGCGTGGTAGATTTCTTGTCCGCCGAAGTCCCAGACGTTGAGTTTGACGGGTTTGGTGTTGACTGTAATTTTCCAGTCTGTGATGTTGAGTCCGTCGGTTTGGGGCTCGTTGGGGTTGTATTTGTTGTCGGTGAGGCGGTTGATCAGGGAGGTTTTGCCGACGCTGCCTTGCCCGACGAGGAGGACTTTGGCTTCGTTGAGGGGGAGGACTTCGCCGCTGCGGAGTTGGCGCAGGTAGTTGAAGATGGCGGCGGGAGTACCGGGGTTTTTGTTGCCTAGAATTTCTGGAGAAATGGGTAGGGGATTGTGGCGGAGGTCGAGTTTTTCAAGTTTTGGCAGTGTTTCTAAGCATTCAGGAATCTTTTCAATCTGATTATTTCTGAGGTTAAGTTCTGTCAGATTGGATAATTGGGCGATCGCCTCTGGAATTTGGGTAATCTGATTTTCCCAAAGGTAAAGGCGTGTCATATTGGGCAGTTGAACTATCGAATCAGGGATTTGGGTAATTTGATTATTACTGAGGAAAAGCCCTGTTAGATTGGATAGTTGGCCGAGCACTTCTGGGATTTGGCTAATCTGATTTCTAAACAGGGAAAGCTGTCTCAAATTGGAAAGTTGCCCGATCGCATCTGGGATTTGACTAATCTGATTATCACCGAGGAAAAGCCCTATCAGATTGGATAATTGAGCGATCACTTCGGGGATGGAGGTAATCTTATTGCTAATGAGGTTAAGCTGTGTCAGATTCGACAGTTGCCCGAGATCCTCTGGGATGGAGGTAATCTGATTGCGACTCAGGTCAAGCTCTGTCAGATTTGACAGTTGCCCGAGATCCTCTGGGATGACGGTAATCTGATTGTCACTGAGGTCAAGCTTTTTCAGGTTGGACAGTTGGCCGAGATCCTCTGGGATGACGGTAATCTGATTGTCACTGAGGTCAAGCCGTGTCAGATTTGACAGTTGGCCGAGATTTCCTGGGATGACGGTAATCTGATTGTCACTGAGGTCAAGCTTTTTCAGGTTGGACAGTTGGCCGAGATCCTCTGGTATTTCTCTTAAACCAATGCTGGTTAAATCTAAACTCTCTAATTGCTTCATTTCCAGCAGCAATTCTGGAATCCTTCCGAATGGATTGCCACTAAGGTTAATCGATCGCAAATTTCCCAGCGAGCGCAATTCCTCTGGCAGTGTGCTTAATTGATTGGTGATTAGTTGCGAATTCCATAGACAATCAACCATTTCCCATTTTTCCCACTTCCCCAACACCAACGTCTCAAGCTGCGTGCACTTGCCAATCTCCGGCGGCAATTCCTCCAATTCCAGCCCCGCCAAATCCAGTTGGGTCAATTTTTCCTCGGCTGCTTGGTCAATTCGCCGCACTGCTTCCTCTCGCGTCATGCCCTTTGTCTCTCGGTAGGATTGATTTTATTGTGACAGGAATTTTCGCTTGGTGGGGAGTTTCCCGCGCGTCACAATCAAAGAAACCGGGTTTTTTTTTGTTTCTACACTGTCATGCGTCTTCTGGGCAAAAACCCGGTTTCTGAGCGAGGCATCACAACTATAATAAAATAACGGTTAAAAGAGGAAAGCCAATGGTGACGAGCCTGAATGTGGATACGGCACTGCTGCAAGAGGCGATCGAACTTGAGGGAGAAATTGAGTGCGAGACTCTAGTTGAAATCGCCTTGCGCGAATACATTCAACGCCGCAAACAGCCACAGAATCTCGAACTTAGCTTTGGAGAATCTCTCAGTGCATTTCGTGAAAAATATCAACTGCACGAACTCGGTTTAAATCCTGATGAAATTTGGGGAGAAGTTCGCGATCGAACTTTTGCAGGACGCGAGGTCATCTTTGAATGACGCTGCGTTATTTACTCGATACCAACATTATCTCCGAACCTCTTCGTCCTGTTCCGAATGCGAATGTGATGACTAAACTAATTGAGGCAAAATCCACAGTTGCGATCGCCTCTATCGTTTGGCATGAAGTTCTGCTGGGCTGTTATCGAATGCCAGATTCTAAGCGTCGCAGTGCGATCGAAGCTTATCTTCAGGAAGAAGTGAAAGTAAAATTACCGATTTTGCCCTACACCCAAGAAGCCGCTGAGTGGTTCGCTAAAGAACGAGCAAGACTCATCCCGATCGGGCTTACACCGTCTTATGCTGATGGGCAAATTGCAGCGATCGCTAAAGTCAATAATCTGATTCTGGTGACACGAAATGTTGCTGATTATGCAAACTTTCAAGACTTGGCAATCGAAAACTGGTTTTCTTAAACTTAATCCATTTAATCATCGGTTTGATGAGAAACTAGAATGCGATCGATTTCTTCGCGGTGGCGATCGTAATGAGTTTTTGGTTTAGTGACGATAAATACCCAGAGAAACCGGGTTTCTCAGTTCTGCGTAGGATACCTATTTATAGCGGTTCTCAGATAAATGAGGTATACAAAAACCCTGTATTGTCAAGCTTTCCAGGTCAAAAATCGTACCTCACCTTTTTGAGAAAGGCTATACTTAAACTTTAGCTAATCTAAATATAAACACTTAATAAACCTCAATCTGATGTTTTTTACCAACAGATGACAAATGGTGGTACGCTTGGAATAGGAAGTTATTTGTCTATGAACCAAATTAAACGTGTTGCCATAGTGGGAGGAACCCACGGAAACGAACTCACAGGAATTTACCTGGTGAAGAAATTCGATCGCGCGCCAGAGTTAATTGGGCGATCGACTTTTGAAACTATCACCCTGCTAGCCAATCCCAAAGCTTGCGAAATCGGGACACGCTACATCGATATCGACCTCAACCGCTGCTTTAGAAAGCAAGATTTAGAAAATCCCCATCTCTCCAGCTATGAAGCGCAGCGGGCGAAAGAAATTTACCACATTTTTAGTTTAAAAAATACTCATCTGCCCAAGTTAATTATCGATTTGCACAGCACGACATCCAACATGGGGCTAACATTTATTCTCGCCAGCCATCATCCATTTAACCTGCAACTAGCCGCTTATTTAACCTCTGTGTATCCCCACCTCAAGGTACTCGCTTCTACAACCAAGAATCATGATATTCCTTTGCTGCGATCGCTTTCCGAATTAGGCGGTACGCTGGAAGTTGGTGCAGTGCCGCAAGGCGTCTTGGATGCGTCTTTATTTCAGCAAACTGAGCAAGTTGTGTGCCGAATTTTAGACTGCGTAGAAGCCTACAATCAAGGCACAATGCCTGCTACCAAGAAGCCCCTGACTATTTATCACACCATTGGGGCGATCGACTATCCCAGAAACGAGAACAGAGAAATTGAGGCAATGATTCATCCTCATCTGCAATCCAGAGATTATCAAGCCCTGAATCCAGGCGAACCGATGTTTTTGACCTTTGATGGTGAGTCGGTATTGTATGAAGGTAAATCAACCGTTTATCCCATTTTCATTAACGAGGCTGCTTACTACGAAAAAGGAATTGCCATGTGTTTTACCCAAAAGCAAATAGTCAGTATTGAGTGAAAATTTCAAAATTATTCTCGAGAATTGCCCTGTGACAAAAACTCCTCTTTAGAAGCCGTAGTCAAAGAACGCAATTCCTTCCATATTTCCAAAGTGATAATACAGGTAATCAGCCACACCAAACCAGCAGTATAACCAGCAATAACATCGGTAGGCCAGTGAACTCCTAGGTAAAGCCGGCTCAAACCAATAGCAGCAATTAATACAACTGTCAAGCCGTAAATCGACCAGCGCTGCTTGGGAAAGCGTACACCCAAAAAATATCCTAGTAAACCGTAAATAACCATTGAAATCATTGCGTGTCCGCTAGGAAAACTGTAAAATGTTACATTAACAACGCGTTCCCAAAGTTGAGGTCGATCACGGGCAAAAAGTTTTTTTAACAGTAAATTTAAACCGATCGCTCCCCCACCGGCGAACGCAATAGTTGCAGCTTCCGAGCGGTGATTGCGCCCTAGCAAAACAATACCCAAAATCAGACAAATCACTAGCAGCAACTTCGGCTCGCCCAAAAAGGTAAAGCCCAGCATTATTTGATCGCGCAGCGGAGTGTGCAATTCCCTCAGAGCTAGTAAAATAGAGCTATCGAAAGCGTAACTTTCTTTTTCCAACACGTCTTCGGCAATAGTGGCAAATCCCCACATCGCCAAAGCCGCAACAGCAAGTCCGGCCAGCCGAATTATCGAAATGAGCGATCGAATTTTAGAACCCATTCTTGAATTAATTAAAATTTTAAAATTTCCAACTCAAAATAATACCACAACTATCGGAAACGAAAACGCCTTACCCATCGTCTAGATTCTTGAGCAACTATATTCTGAATGATTAATTGATTTTTCACTACCCACCTCAGCTTTTACATCCAATCGGCGAATGACTATACTCTCCACAAAATACATTTCTGCAATTTTGTTGACATTGGGGTTGACAAGTCTTTCTAGCTGTGATAACAAAACAGGAGTCAATGCGCCTATCGCCGAAGCAAACACGATCGCCCAGCGTCTCGTCTCGACCGCAGTCGCCCAAAAGCCCAACAACCCGCAATTCGGTCAGCCGATCGACTGTACCCTAGGAAAAGACTGTTTTGTATTGCTGTATTTCGATCGAGAACCCGGCCCCACCGCCGTCGATTTTGGCTGCGGGCGCCAAACCTACGACGGCCACGACGGCACAGATTTTGCGATTCCCGACGCCAAAGCAATGGCAAAAGGAGTGCCAGTTATTGCCTCCGCAGCAGGCAAAGTTTTGCGATCGCGAGATGGTGTAGTCGATCGGCGTTTACAGAACGATACAGACAAAGCCAGCATCGCAGGCACAGAATGCGGCAACGGCATGGTAATCGACCACGGCGGTGGCTGGGAAGCCCAATACTGCCACCTCCGCAAAGGCAGCGTTGCCGTCAAACCGGGTACGCAGGTACAAAAAGGCACTGTTTTGGGCATGGTGGGAAACTCTGGGATGGCATCTTTCCCCCACGTACACGTAACTTATCGCTATCAAGGCAAGCCCGTAGATCCCTTTGTCGGCCCCGATGCCCAATTAGGCTGCAACATCGCCCGCAATCCAATTTGGGACAAGCCTCTAGACTATATTTCCACAGGTTTAATTCGGGCCGGTTTTGCTAATAAGCCACCCGATATCAACGCTGTCTGGGAAGGACAATTTTCCGAGACTCAACTCCCTGCAAACAGTCCAGCTTTGTTGTTTTGGGTGCAAAGTTACGGAGTGATCAAGGGCGATCGCGAACAATACAAATTATTTGCACCCAACGGCACAACCATCGCTGACCAGACCAATGAAATTAAAGCCCCCAGCCGCACTTGGTTGGGTTATGTCGGCAAAAGAAACAGTACCAATTCTCCTCTGACTCCCGGAGTTTGGCGGGCCGAATATCGGTTGACGCGGGGCGATCGAGTTTTAACAGAAGTTAAGCGAGAAGTTGAGTTGCGTTAGTCCGTTGACTGTGGACTGTTGACTGTTGACTGCATTTAATTCGTGTATCCGTGTCAAAATAACTCTCTTCCTTCTTCCTTCCGAAGGTTATTTCAACAGCCACCCAAATAATTCTCCGACACTCAACCGCAGTTCGCTAGCGAAGGACGGCACGGGTAGCAGCATTTCTGGTTCATCAAATACTGCTGTCTGTTGCTGGGGAACATAAACAAAAACGCATTGTTCGTCGGGATCGATCAGCCAGCCCATCTGACTTTGATGATTTAAACAGTGGAGAATATTTTTAGTAACTTTAGTTTGACTTTGTTCCGGCGACAAAATCTCTATTGTCCAATCAGGAGCTATGGGAAAGACATTAGCAATTTCGCCGTTATCATCTGTGGGAATTCTGTTCCAGACAAATACTGAAACATCAGGCACTGTTGACCTTCCGTCCAAGGTACACCGGAGTTCTGGAAAAGCTCGTGCAACTTTTTTGGGTTTTAATATAGAGTCAATGAAAATAATTAGTTCACATTGAATCGCACTGTGTTTTCCTTGTGGCAGTGGTTTCTGAATAATTTGATTATCAATGTATTCGCTGGCAGGTTTGGTTTCTGGTAGTTGGAGAAACTCTTCTAAATTTAAAGGTTTTAATGTTGTTTTAACCATTTTAACTTCACCTTTAATTAGATAGATATTTTAGCCGCAGTCTAGTCTAAGGCAAATTGTTCCAAGCTTGAGCCACAATGTCGCTCAGCCATAGCCTCTGAGCAAAATCGAGCAGATTGTCGTCGGCGAGTACCTCAGCCTTCAATTCATCCAAAGACTGAGATCGCGATCGAGCTATTTGAATCACACCCGCGATCGCCGACGCCACCAATTCTTCATTCAGCGGCTGCTGTCGCAAAGCAATCATTTCTTGAGGATTCGTAGGAATGGGATAATTCATAAGAGTGCATACCGAAAGGAGTAGATATTCAGCCGTTGCGCCCCCACCGAGAGCAAGAGCGATCGAAAACCTAAAAATCTGAGAACATTGTAAACTTATTTAAAACTAAATAAGTATTCGGGAGTATAGCCTACTTTGCTCCCTTGTCAACTCCCCCATCTTTATTAATTTATTCAGAATTGACACCCTAATCATGCAAGAAATTCTTTATCTAGAAGTCCCGACACCGGATACAGCAGCCGTCTGCACTTGGTTGCAGCACGAATTCGATCCCGGAATCGGAGAAAAAATTATTACTGCTGACGGCTTTCGCCTGCTTTCACCAGCCACAACAGCCGAGGTTCTCAAGTCTGGAACTCAAAATGCCAATCCAAAACCCGCCTTGGCTGACCCCAATTCAGGAAACCAAAATTGGCGATCGACAGAACTTTCCACCTTTGTCTGGTCACTGCAACGCACCACTTATTTAAAAGTCTTTCGTTTAGAAGAGGCGCCTGCAGGAGAAAGAAAGTTCCTGGAAGCTCTGAATCTTGCTGTGAAAAACAAGTTTCCCGATCGCTACCCGGAACCTCCTGTCATAGACCTCTCCAAACAGTCAATTTTTGAGGCTCTTGCCCCCTATTACCCCCTGACCGTCAAATACTTCCAAAAAATGCCTCAAGGCGAATACGACCTCAAGCGCGTCTACTGGTGGGAGCAACGTTGGCGCGAAAGCACTCGCAATCCTCAAAAGCCAAAACAAGTAGTGTTTTTGAAGGAAGAGGGAAGGGGGAAGAAGGAAGAGGGAACAGGGGAGAAGGCAGAAGGCACAATTTCGGTGTCTGATTCTGGCGATACTTTTTATGACTTAATTTATATTGGCGGGGCCTTGGGAGTGATTCACGCCGCAGTCATGGCGAGATTGGGCTACCGGGTGCTGCTAGTTGAACGAATGCCTTTCGGGCGAATGAATCGCGAGTGGAATATTTCGCGGGATGAAATTCAAAGCTTAATTGATTTGGGTTTATTTACTGCTGCAGAAATAGAAACTTTGATTGCCAGAGAATACAAAGATGGCTACAACAAGTTTTTTGATGCTAACAATCCGCCCGTTGCTCAAGCGCCAGTTCTGCACACACCAAAGGTACTCAATGTAGCTTTGGACGGCGAGAAATTGCTAAATTTAGCGGGAGTTAAGCTAACAGAAGCTGGTGGGGAAATCTGGGACGAAACTGAGTTTATCAGAGCCGATGTTGAAGCGGAAAAAGTAGTATTTCAGGGCCGCCACTTGCCGACAAAAGCCGATCGCACTGCATTAGGACGGCTGCTGGTGGATGCAATGGGCTCGGCTTCTCCCATCGCTTGGCAATTGAACGAAGGGCGGACTTTTGACAGCGTTTGTCCGACAGTGGGAGCAGTCATCGACGCAGGATTTGAGCCGGGAGTATGGGATTCCGATTACGGGGATGTACTCTACACTCACGGGGACATTTCCCGGGGGCGCCAGCTCATCTGGGAGTTGTTTCCCGGCGCCGGCACAGAACTGACAGTTTATCTATTTCACTACCACCAAGTACATCCAGAGAATCCCGGTTCTTTGCTGGAAATGTACGAGGATTTTTTCGCAATTTTACCGGAATACCGCCGCTGCGATGTCGATAAATTGGTGTGGAAAAAACCGACCTTTGGTTATATTCCGGGGCATTTTAGCAGCAACAGCAGCGATCGCTCCGTGGCGATCGATCGCCTAATCTCGATCGGCGACGCAGCATCATTGCAATCTCCCCTCGTTTTCACAGGTTTCGGCTCTCTTGTCCGCAATCTTTTCCGCTTAACAGACCTTTTGGATACAGCGTTAAAGCACAATTTGTTGACGGCAAATCACTTAAACCAAATTCGCGCCTACCAGAGCAATGTTTCCGTAACTTGGCTATTTTCTAAAGGCATGATGGTTCCTACCGGGAGCAGTTTGCCACCTCAAAGAATTAATTCAATTCTAAATACTTTTTTCGGTATTTTGGCAGCACAAAAACTCACCGTAGCCGAAACTTTTATTAAAGACAGAATCGACTGGCTAACTTTCAATCGACTGGCGCTCGAAGCAGCCGGAAAAAATCCTTCTCTCCTCTTGTGGATTTTAGATTTTGTCACCTTGAGGGATATTTGGCGCTGGCTGGGAAGTTACGTGAATTTTACTCTGCTGGCTTTGGCCAGTTTGCTGTTCGGATGGCTTCCCAGCTTCGCTCGCAGGGTACAACCTTGGTTGGAGCCCCGATATCCGGCTGTTTGGCTGTGGCTGTTGGCTACCAGCTATGCTCTCACATACGGCATGGGAAAGGGGAGAAAAGAGTGTTGAGTGTTGAGTTTTGAGTTTTAACTCAAAACTAGCAACTTCAGTTCGCTATCGAAAACTCGGCAATTCAATTTCAGCTAGCGATCGGCGTTTTTTAGAAGCCCGCAGCGGACTGGCAATCAAGCTCAGCCAGTCTGGTTGGGCGACTGCTGTAGGTTTTGCCACACTCGATCGCACTTCTTGAATGCCAAAGGTTTCAACAGAGTTCAAAATTTGAAAAGCCCTGGCCAATTCTTGGGCGTCCACTTTGGTAGCTGTTTCGGGCTCAGACTCAGCCACCGGCAGTTCAGGTTCCGCAACCGGTTCGGCCAAGTCAGTGGCCGGCTCATCAGGCTGGTAGGTTTCGCTCTCCTGCAATTGAATGCCGGATACTTCGGCTAATTTGTTGAGTTCTAGAGGGGCTGGGGATTCAGGCTCGATCGCCTCGGCAGCAGGGGCTACCTCTGGAACCTCTTCTGGTTCCGACCAAGGTTGGACAGGGGAAGCGTTGAAAGCTGGCGGCAGCGGAACTTGAGAGCTTTTGACCGCCGCGAGCAAAGATTCTAATTGTGCGCTGGCGGTGTCCAGATTATTGTCAGGCTGCTCGTTCCTCGGCGACTTTACCTGCGGCCTGTCCAAACTTCTTTCCAAGGCAGCTTTGAATTGCAGAGTGTGGCGCTGCTGGCGGTGCAAGCGGGCTCGCAATTCCCTGCAAATATTTTCTGTGGCTACTAACTGGTGTAACTGTTCGTTGTAGCGCTGCACAGTAGAGGCACATTCTCGCTCAACAGTCGCTAGCCTGACTTGGCTGGTTGCCAACTGACTTCTTAAATTTTCGACTAAAATTTCTTGACTTTGGAGGGTTTGATGGGAAACTTCCACTTTGCCAAACAGCCGCGTCAATTGTTCTTGAGTCTTTTCGAGTTCTGCAGTCCGCTGTTCTAGCAAAGTTTCGCGATTCTGCAATGTTTTTTGGGACTCTTCAAGAGCTGTTTCTAGCTGGGCGATGCGCTGTAAAAGGTCGCGGTTGCATTCGTGCAGCGCTTGCATGAGGGTGACTGGGGTTGATCCTTTGCCCTTGGCCTGTTCGGCATTCCCAAGCATATTTTTTAGATTCTCTGAAATCGGGGGCGAGCCCGCCTCCGCCGGCTGTGTCGGAGATAGCGAATTTTTTGTTTCCGGTTTTGTGGGAATTGCATCTACGCTGATGGCGTTGGGAAAATCTACTGTTTGCCAGTCTTCTTCTGGCTGTTGGGGAACCGTTGCGGGAGGGTCTGTCGCATCGGGGGCGATCGGCTCAAAACCCCCAGCAGCAGCAAAATCAGACTGCAATGGTTCGGTATCGGATGGAACAGCAGGGTGCGGTTGGTGCTGATGGGCTCGAAGATCAGCTTCTGACATGGCTTTTTATCCCAATACTCACAGGGTCTCAGATACAGTCTATCCTTAGAGATTCTACAGAAGGAAGCCCCTAAGTGATAGTTTTGGCATTTTTCCGGTTTTTTGCGACCCTAACCTCTGAATCGAGTGGCGCGATCGAACTACAACCCGAACTCAAATTCAGGCGTAAGATGCGCCTGTGAGCACCCTACAGACGTGAGTTTTTGGTACCGAGTCCTATCAAAATAATTTTTCCTGAGGTCTAACGCACTGTTTCGGTATGCGTGCGATCACTTAAGCTTTAACAACTGCACAATGTTTGTCAATGATTGCTGGAACTTCTGCCGGCGCAATGCGGCTGTAGCGAGTTTTGTCCGGCATCACAACTATATTTGGGCCCGCTTTACACTGTTTGAGACATCCGGTTCCCTGTACTGTCACTTTGTCTTCTAAACCGCGCGCATTCAAAGCATTTTCTAAAGCTTTACAGACTCCTCCAGCGCCCCGCTTCAGGCAGTCTGATTTTTGACATACTAATATTTTGGTTTGGGTTTTTGCCGGAGATTTTACAGTTTGAGCTGCTGTGGGAGAGGTGACTTCGCTTTTGCCGAGCGCGCGATCGTCGGATGTCAATACCGCAACAGGCCCATTGGTGGAGTCAAGGTGTTCGTGCGATCGATCATTTTGACCTTGAGCCAGCTTGAGGCTGCGAGCTTTAAGTTTTATTTTACCGTTTTTCAAGTTGATTTCTTTCTCACCTACAACTTCAACTTTCAAACCGGGCGTCAAAACAGGTAACAGAAATGACCGCAATTCCTTGCACAGTTTAACAAGATATTCTACTCCCCGATCATTGCTAATTCGCAAATATTTAAGTTTGCAGCCATCTTCAATAATCAGGCCGAGGATTTCTCCCTCTAAACTGAATTCGGAAACTTGCTTGCCAGACTTATACATTGTTATGACTCCTTTAAATCCGTTACATCCGTTACATCTTGTACATTGCTCGTTGCCGAACTTCGTTCTACCTTTAGCCCCGTTGCCAGCAGCACTCCAGCCATTCCACCAGTTCGTCCCGAGGGGCACTGACTTGCCTCAACACGCTCATTAACTGAGCCGCTTGTTTAGCTGTGTTGACTTTTGCCCGCAAAGGTTGATCAACCGCACACCAGCAGGGAATTTCTAGTTCTTGCAAGCGTTTGTAAACTTGCCACCTATCTAGCCAACTTACTTGCACAATGTCACAAACTTCTAATTCTGGATCTGCTGGATTCATTTTTTAACAACAGTAATAATTTGCATTAATTTTTACCCTGAATGGTAGCGGGTAGAAGTTAAAAGCCAGATTTGAGCAGAACATCAAAGATGATCGAAAGCTCTTCCTAAAAAATTCTGCCTTTTGTCCTCTGCCTTCTGCCTTCAGAAGGTTCGCCCCACTTTCAGGAAGCCTTTAGAACGAGGATCTTGTTCAAGCATAACCCAACTGCTAATAATTCTCAATAGGTTTACAAAAAAAATTTCCTACTCTATAAAATCTTCTACTATCGAGGCAGACGCTGCTTGACTGGTAAATTTACGGTGCTAGACTGACTCTATTGGCAACAAAACTGCCTATTGAGAGGAGAACACACATGGCTGAGACTCAGAGTGCATTGAGACCGTTTGGGCACATAGCCGAAAACCCAGTTCTACTGGAACATTCAGTCACAGCACCGATTTGTGAAGGGATGAACGCGCTGCTGGCCAGTTTTCAGGCTCTATACCTGCAATATCAAAAACATCATTTTGTGGTGGAAGGGGCAGAATTTTACTCCTTGCACAAATTCTTTGAAGAAAGCTACGGAGAAGCTCAAGATAGCGTCCACGAGTTGGGCGAACGGTTAAACGGGTTGGGCGGCATACCGGCAGCTAGCTTTAGCAAGTTAGCCGAGCTGTGCTGTTTTGAGCCGGAAGCCGACGGCGTATATTCCTGCCGCCAAATGCTAGAACACGATTTAATTGCGGAGCAAGCTATCCTCGGTTTGCTGCGGCGTCAAGCAGGACAAGCAGAAAGTTTGGGCGATCGAGCTACGCGCTACCTCTACGAAAAAATCCTGCTAAAAACAGAAGAGCGGGCTTATCACATTTCTCACTTCCTCGCCCCCGATACCTTAGTGCAGTTGAACTTGAACTAACAATTCTTCTTCTTCCTCTTCCTTCGCGCCCTTCGCGCCTTCGGGGTTCGTTATCTTAGATCAAAAAAAAAGCGAGCAGTTTTGTGACTGCCCGCTTTTTTTATACAAAGTGCGTTTGACCCGCAGGGAATTAAGGCGCTAAAGCATTGCCGCGCAACAAGCTACCAATAGTTTTCGCAGTAATCTTCATCTGGATGAAAGGATTTGCTGGTACTACTGTCTTATACAAGTAGCTATCGAATGTGAGTTTCTGCACATCGCGATCGGCACACATTTCCACAAAAGCTTCGCGAGTAGCGTCGGAACGGTAGAACACGCGCTGCAAAATGTCGAGAACTTTGTAAGTAATGCCGTAGGCTTTATCCCACCGCTTCAAGTAAATCTTAATTTCCTCTTCAGTCGGAATGCGCGCGCCTTTATTGGAAATCTCCACAATAGTTTCGGCGCACATCCGGCCAGACTTGGCGGCAAAATAGATACCTTCGCCTGAAGACTTGGTAACGTAACCTGCTGCATCGCCTACGAGAGCAACTCGGCCGACAACCCGGCGGGGGCGCGGATGTTCCGGGATGGGGTGAGCTTCCACTTTGATAATCTCACCGCCCATCAGTTTTTTGGCAGCGCGGGCGCGGACTCCTGCTTGCAGCTTTTTGATGCTGGCTTGATTGACTTTCATCGTGCCGGTACCGACGGCTACGTGGTCGTATTTGGGGAACACCCAAGCGTAGAAGTCGGTAGATACGTCGTCGCCGACGTACATTTCGGCTAAGTCTTCGTAGTAAGCCATTTTATCTTCTGGCAGGCGGATGCGCTCTTGGAAGGCGATCGCATAATTGTAGTCGCCAGCGTCGATCGCCTTTGCTACGCGGGAGTTAGCGCCGTCAGCCCCGATTACCAAATCGACTTTCAGAGTTTTCTGAATTCCCATTGCGCTGCCGTCGGAGTGGTCGGCATAGTGGAGAGTATAGGGGTCTGTATTGTTGCCGGGAATTTCTAATTTGTGAACGGTGCCGTTAATCAGTTTTGCACCCAACGAAGCGGCCCGATCGCGCATGAAGCCGTCGAGCACTTCGCGGCGGCACATACCGATGTATTCATGTGCGTTTTCAATATTGATGTCCACCTCGACGTTGGAGGGGGAGATCATTTTCATTTTTCTGACTTGGCGGTCAATAATACTTTGCGGCAAGTCAAATTCGCTGACCATGCACAGGGGAATCGCCCCACCGCAGGGTTTGGCGTTGTCTAATTTACGCTCGAATAGGTATGTTTCGATGCCTGCTTTTACCAATGTTTCGGCGGCGGAAGAACCCGCAGGGCCTGAACCTACTACTGCAACCCTTAGTGTCAAAGCTTTTCTCTCCAGTTTTTTTCTATAGGCATTACTCAGGTGTGATGGTATCACGGAGTTTGGATGCGGTGGGGTGAAGCAGGGGAGATTTCAATGAAATGAAACAGAGCTTAACAGTTCGATACGAAAATCGGGTTTCGGGCAGTAGGTGCGATCGAAGATCTTAAATCTTTAACAGCAGATGAACGCGGAAGTGCCCTGATGTGCAGTGTGTCCTGGTGTGCGATCAAACTTCTAAGAACAAGCTTTCGGGCCTGTTCCACAACAGATGAATTTTCTGCTTGTGGGGTGGGTTTCTAGGCTGAACAAGCTTTCGGGCTTGTTCCACAACAGATGAATTTTCTGCTTGTGGGGTGGGTTTCTAGGCTGAACAAGCTTTCGGGCCTGTTCCACAACAGATGAATTTTCTGCTTGTGGGGTGGGCATCTTGCCCGCCGCTAAGAGGTTAGAACCAGCCCAATAAGTTACATTAAAGTTACTTGCACTTATATCTAAAATTCTTATGCTCGGTAATTTTCAACAAAGCAACCTGCGGATTGAGCTTGAAGCTTCCGAAACAGCGATTAGAGACAGCTTGTTGCGTCCGAGTCAATTGCAGCAGTGGCTGTGGCCGCAGCAGTTGTCTACCGGTTTGCCGGAAGAATTTGCTCAAGGTTTGACCTTTACAAGTTGGCTAGGCCCCGTGGCAGTTCAGCATCACGTTGATATTGCTGAGCACAATTGTCTGCGGCTGTTATTGAGTCAGGGAATTGACGGATTTCACGAGTGGTATTGGGGCGATGGTTGGGTGCAGTCTCGGTTGGAGGGAGTGTCGTTGTTGCCGCTGAATTTGGGGCAAACGGCTAGTTTACTCCGGCTGCGGGAGTTTGTAGCCCGGAAGGGTAAGGGGAAGTAGATAAATGACTCTCCAAAATCATGAGAACAAAGTCTGGTAGTTCTGCATAGCAAGGCAAAATCCTAAACACTCTTAGGGATAAAGAAGCGTTGTAATGATGGATAAAATACCAGAAGGCACCCCCATTATTGGATATCTTTATAGATAGATGAGCCAGAATCTAGAATGGATTCTGTGCGACAGGATGGAGAATTGAGGTTTAAAGCCCCCACTTTTAATTGTGGAGCATAAAAAATTCTTTCCGTGACCGTTACCCCTGACTTCAGGCATGGGGTATTCAGAAGACAGAATTCAGACTTCAGAATTCTGTCTTCTGACTCCTTCTCATCAAACGAGATATCCTCTGCACAAGGGTGTTATTGAATCTTTCGATATCAGAAGTTTTGCCAGTATCTTTCCCCAGAGATTTGTGTCGCTGGGGAAGGATTTTTTTTAGAGCCTGCCCAAAAATCTGTATAATAGACGGCACATTGTCTGTCAACTACTGGGAGGGAATCCCAAAAACCTTTAGCACCCCTTTCATCTCGACTTCCTATATACACCCCGAAAATTTTTTGGGTTAAGGCATCAATCGGCAGCTCTTTCCACTGCTTCCCCTTATTGCCTACAAACGACTACATTTCATCATGTTGGATCGTTAGCTTGGCTTGTTTTTTTGACTTTACTTGAACTTTCCGGGGGACTGATGCTAATTGTTGAAAAACAAATAGTATTGGAACCAGCGAGGAGACACCCTCGTGACTTTGATAATCGCGACTCAAGATATTTTTTCTAATAAAAGCTGATCTCTCAAATCCTTTGATGTCTGCGGTTTTAAAGAAACTGCCTATAACACTATATACATTTAAAGTTTTGCTTAGCGCTGGAGGTGGGACAATTTTTAACGATGTTTGGAGAACCGAAACGGGGACAATTCATGGAGTTGAGAATTAACAAGGCTGAGATACGTCGCACTATAACTCCTTACCCTTACTCTGCCAGACCACCTGAAAGCCACTTCGCTGCCGAAAAACTAAGAGTGTGTTATAAAAACATAATTTGTTCCTTTTTAAAGCGCTATTCTCGACACAACGAACCCGGTGCGTTTTGACTTCGCTTTAATTTTTATAAAAAAAATAAATATGCTCTCCATTCCAGGCATTGCCGTCCAGACACTTCTCTATGAAAGTGCCAACTCTCTGGTATACCGCGCCATCCGGGAAGCGGATCACCAACCACTTATCCTCAAATTGCTCAAAGAAAGCTACCCCACACCTCAAGAATTGCTACGCTACCGCACCGAATACCGTATCACCCGAGAGCTGAAAGAGGCGGGAGTCGTGCAAGTTTATGACTTGCAAAAATACCAAAATAGCCTCGTGATTTTTGTGGAGGACTTTGGCGGGGAATCCTTGAAAATATGGATGCAGCAGCGAAAGTTTAGCCTCAAGGAGTTTCTTCTCCTGGCGATCGCAGCCACTGAAACTTTAGGGCAAATTCACAGCGCCAATATCATCCACAAAGATATTAACCCCTCAAATATTGTTTACAACCCGGAAACGGGACAGCTTAAAATTATCGACTTTGGCATTTCCACTCAACTAACGCGAGAAATGCCAACCCTGAAAAATCCCAACGTTTTAGAAGGAACCCTCGCTTACATCTCCCCGGAACAAACTGGCAGGATGAATCGCTCTATCGATTACCGCACTGACTTTTACTCCCTCGGCGTCACCTTCTACGAATTGCTGAGTGGAAAACTGCCTTTTGAGACAGAAGACGCTTTAGAGCTAGTTCACTGCCACATTGCCCGACAACCAGTTCCCGCGCACGAAATCAAGCCAGAAATTCCCCTAATTGTCTCGCAAATTGTCAGCAAGCTGATGGCGAAGAACGCCGAAAATCGCTATCAAACTGCATTGGGTCTCAAGCAGGATTTAGAAATGTGTCTGGTTCAATTACAAGAAACCGATAGCATAGAAGAATTTGACTTGGGAACGCTGGATCTTACAGACCATTTCCTGATTCCCGAAAAGTTATACGGTAGAGAAACAGAAGTTTTTCATCTATTAACGGCCTTTGAAAGAGTTCGTAATGCTAGTGCCGAAATGATGCTAGTAGCTGGCTTATCGGGCATTGGTAAAACCGCAGTAGTGAATGAAGTACATAAGCCGATCGCCCGACAGCGCGGCTATTTTATCAAAGGCAAATATGACCAATTCCAGCGCAATATCCCTTTCAGTGCATTTGTGCAAGCATTTCGGGAATTGATGGGACAATTATTATCAGAAAGTGACGCTCAGTTACACAGATGGAAAACCCTGATTCTCACCGCAGTAGGCGAGAGTGGACAAGTCTTGATTGACGTAATTCCTGAATTAGAACACATCATTGGCGCTCAACCGGCTGCATTAGAATTGTCGGGGAGTGCCGCCCAAAATCGCTTCAATCTGCTAATGCAGAAATTTGTGCAAGTATTTACCCAAGCAGAACATCCCTTAGTGATGTTTCTGGACGATTTGCAGTGGGCAGATTCGGCATCGCTGAAATTGCTACAAGTGTTGATGGAGGATACGGGGCATCTGTTAGTATTGGGTGCTTATCGGGATAATGAGGTATCATCGGCTCATCCGTTTATGTTGACGGTGGATGAGATTGTGAAGTCGGGAGCCACGGTGAATACGATTACCCTGCAACCGTTGAGCCAAGGAGATCTCAATCAGTTGGTAGCAGATACGCTGATTTGCGATTTATCTTTAGCCGGGCCCCTGACAGAATTGGTTTATCAAAAAACCCAAGGTAATCCCTTTTTCTCGACTCAATTCCTCAAAGCCTTGTATGAAGATGGTCAAATTATTTTTAACCCCCCTCAATCCCCTATTAGTAAGGGCGGCAGCAAAGGGGGGTGGCAGTACAATATCGATCGAGTTAAATTTGCCGACGCCTCGGATGTGGTGGAGTTTATGGCGGCGCAATTGCAGAAGTTGCCTGCCGAAACTCAGGATGTTCTCAAACTTGCTGCCTGCATTGGGGCGCAGTTTGATTTAGAGACATTGGCAATAGTCAGCGAAGAATTACCAGAACAAACGGCATCAGCGCTGTGGAAAGCCTTGCAAGAAGGACTCATTTTAGTGATTTCCGAAGGCTATAACTTCATTCAACCAGATGCTCAATCCCCCAATCAGTCTGTTGCTAATCCCACTTATAAGTTCTTGCACGATCGCGTCCAGCAAGCGGCTTATTCATTGATTCCTGACGACCAAAAACAAGCCACTCATCTCAAAATTGGACAGTTACTGCTACAAAGTTCTTCCGAGATAGAAAGAGAGGAAAAACTCTTTGATATTGTCGGGCATTTAAATCAAGGAATTGAGTTAATCCCTCAATTAAGTGAACGCTCAGCCTTAGCCCAACTCAACTTAGAAGCGGGATGTAAGGCTAGAAATTCTACCGCCTACGCTGCGGCAAATATCTATCTACAAACAGGGATTGACCTACTGACACCTCAATGCTGGCAAACTCAATATGAATTGGCGCTAAATCTTTATGTTGCTGCTGCTGAAATTGCTTATTTAAATGGTGACTTTGATGGTATGGAACAGATGGCAGCACTGGTTTTGCAAGAAGCCCAAACAATTTTAGAGCGAGTTAAAATTTACGAAATTCAAATTGCCGCTCAGACAGCCCAGAGCAAAGTTTTAGAAACGATCGCAGTAGCAAGAGACGCACTCTTACAATTGGGGATTGAACTCCCTGCCGAACCTGATGAAGCCAAGATTGGCAAAGCGCTACAAAGTCTTGCGGGCCAACTAAGTGGCAGAAAGATTGAGGAATTGGTTGACCTACCTGTGATGACAAACCCACAGACTCAGGCAGCTATGCAACTGTCTGGTATGTTGTTTCCACCCATTTTCCAGGGAATGCCCGGTTTGCTCCCCCTGCTGAGCTCCACGATGGTGAGTTTATCGCTCTCTTTTGGGAATGCACCCGCATCGACGGTGGGGTATGCGATGCACGGAATGGTGTTCTGTGCCTTTTTACAAGAGGTGGAAACGGGCTATGACTTTGGGCAATTGGCACTCTCATTGCTCGATAGGTTCAATGTACCCGAATTCAAGTCCACAGTTCTACTTTTGTTTGGTGGCTGGATTCAGCATCGCCAAGAATCTCTTTTGGCAACGATACCAACGCTGAAAGAGGGCTATAGGTTGGGCATGGAAACAGGCGACTTTGTAAACGCTGGCTACAACATATATATTTGTTTTTATACTTATTTATTCGCTGGGGTAGAACTAGACACTTGGGAACCAGAAATACCAAGTTACAGGGCTGTCATGGCGCAGTTGAAACAATCTTCTGCTCGGGTTTATTTGGATATGATTCAGCAGACGGTGCAAAACTTGAGGGAAACCCGTATTCGACCGGATTTGTTAATAGGCTCTGCCTACGATGAAACGGTGATGATTCCCAAGCACTATCAGGATAATGAATTCACGGCGATCGCTTGTGCCTGCATCTACAAACTGCTGCTTGCTTACTGCTATGGCAATTACACGGCTGCCCTAGACCACATTTCCCAAGTCAAACAGTATTTGATGGGAGTATCTGGATCGGCTTTTGTTCCAATTTTTCATTTTTATGCCGCCCTGACGCACCTGGCAATTTTTCCCGCACAGCCAGCAATTGAGCAGACTGAAATTATTGCCTTAGTCAAAAGCCATCAAAGCACGCTGCAACAGTGGGCGCAAAATGCTCCCATGAATAATCTGCATAAATGGTATTTAGTGGAAGCAGAACGGCAACGGGTGTTGGGTAATAAAGCCGAGGCGATTGAAATGTACGATCGCGCTATTTCTGGAGCCCAAGAAAACAAATATGTTAATGAAGAAGCCCTGGCCAACGAACTAGCAGCCAAATTCTACGGGGAATGGGGCAAAACAAAAGTGGCTCAAGCCTACATCTTTGAGGCGTATTATTGTTATGTTGAATGGGGAGCCACTGCTAAGGTAACGGATTTAGAAACGCGATATCCCCAATTATTCGCCGTAACTCAACCGGGAAGGAAAAATACTCAAACTACCGTAGCAATGACAACGACTGGTTCGGGGAATCACCTAGATATCACCGCAGTCATGAAGGCTTCTCAGGCGATTTCTGGAGAAATTATGCTAGATAAGCTACTGTCTAGCTTGATGAAAATTTTGATGGAAAATGCAGGGGCGCAACGAGGCTATCTGATTTTGTTAAGCCAGGGACAACTGTTCATTGAAGCTGAAGGGACAATCGATGACGAACTCGTCACCGTGTTGCAGTCAATCCCCGTTGAAACCTGTCAAGACCTTTCCTCCGCAATTGTCAATTATGTGAGCCGCACTCAAGAAAGCGTGGTATTAGATGATGCTGCGCGATCGGGACAATTTACCAACGACCGCCACATCCGAAAGCATCAGCCCAAATCAATTTTATGTGTGCCGCTGATTAATCAATCTCAAATCATTAGTATTGTCTACCTAGAAAATAATTTGACAGCGGGAGCTTTTACGCCAGAAAGAGTGGAAATATTAAAAGTTTTATCTGGACAAGCGGCGATCTCGATTCAAAATTCTAAGCTTTATACAGAAGTACGCGAAAATGAAAGCAGGCTGGCTCAACTCAACAAAGCTTACGAGCGATTTGTTCCCCATCAATTCCTCCAGTTTTTAGAGAAATCAAGCATCATTGATGTGGAACTGGGCGACCAAGTGCAGTTAGAAATGTCGGTGTTGTTTTCCGATATTCGCGACTTCACCACGCTTTCGGAAACTATGACGCCGGAGGATAATTTCAAATTTATCAATTCTTATCTCAGTCGCATGGAACCCGTCATTAATGAAAATAAGGGGTTTATCGACAAATATATTGGCGATGCGATTATGGCGCTATTTAGTGGTGAGGCGGATAATGCGGTGAAAGCGGGAATTGCTATGCTGCACCGTCTCGCTGAATACAATGAATACTGCGCTAACGCTGGCTGTGCGCCGATTCAGATTGGGATTGGGATTAATACGGGTTCTTTGATGCTGGGAACTGTGGGGGGACCAAATCGCATGGACGGGACGGTAATCAGCGATGCAGTGAATTTAGCTTCTCGTGTGGAAAGTTTGACAAAAAACTATGGGGTTTCGCTGTTAATTACTCAGCCAACTTATGCGCGCCTGAAAAATCCATCTCAGTACACAATCCGTACTCTAGACACGGTAAAAGTCAAGGGAAAATCCGAAGCTGTGACGATTTATGAGGTGTTTGATGCAGATCCGCCAGAAATTAAACAGGTCAAGTTAGGTACGCTGGAATTGTTTGCCGAAGCTAGGGTACTTTACTCGGAAGGGAAGTTATTTGAAGCGACGCGGCTGTTTTCCGAGTGTTGGCGTCAGAATCCGGGCGATCGCGTTGCTAAAATGTACTGGGAACGCTGTGAGTCTGCATTGGTGACTCGCACAAAAATCAAAGACAGGCTACACAATTTACATTAAGCGGTTGCTATACCTGAAAATCAAAGCAAAAGTGCGATCGACTGCTGAGGCACCCTACAAACTAGGCGATCGAAATCGAGCACGTATGTTGTTGCGCTAAAGCGCTTTAGCGCAACAACATACGAAGTCTAAAAAGTTACTGCCTGAACTATACTGCTGGCAGTGACTCCTTTCAAAATAGCTAAATATTCCCCTGTTACCTGATACTGAATGATAGTATCGCTAACAAAAGCGCCTGTTCCTTGAAAAATATTTAACTCGTTAAAAGCCAGGGGGCTAATTAAATCAATTTTGTCTTGATTGAGGGTAAAATCAGTAATCACATCAGCAGCGGCTAAGTCTGTTCCACCAGTATCGATCGCAAACACATCAAAACCCAATCCGCCTGTGAGAGTGTCGGCACCAATTTCTCCAAATAAGTAGTCATTGCCCCCGTCGCCAAACAATATATCGTCGCCATCGCCACTGTAAATGCGATCGTTTTCCTTACCTGAGTAAATCAAGTCAATACCGCCGTCACCCTGAATAAATTCACTCCCTTGGCCGCCAAAAATAATGTCATTGCCATCACCGCCCCTGATGCCGTCATCCCCTTTTTGTCCGTAAAGCAAGTCATCTCCTGCTTTGCCATGAAGATAGTCATTGCCGGGGCGTGCGTGGATAATGTCGTTTAATGCCGATCCTGTGACGCGATCGTCCTTATCTGTCAAACCGATTACTGACTTGTTCAACAAGGTTTTGACATCGCCTAAGTTATCGTTATCGCTGATATTGACTGTGAGAGGGGCGACGAGATTATTATACAATGTGTCATTGCTGGTAGTGGCGTGGCTAATTGAACTTACACGATCGCCCTCAACAACCGCATCGTCAACCGCAGTCACCGTTACCGTTTGGGCGACATTCCAATTTGCGGGAGTAAAAGTAAGGGCAGGTATGCTGACAGTAACCTGAGTTTCAGGGGTAATGGTGACGGTGACATTAGCAGTTGGTTGAGTATTTAGTCGCACTTTGTATATATCGCTGCCCAAGCTTTCGAGTACGTTGGTACTGCCAAGTGGTTGAATGATAATGACACCGGGAGTATCTGGAGTTGGGGTGGGAGTCGGAGTCGGAGTTGGCGTTGGAGTCGGAGTTGGGGTGGGAGTCGGAGTCGGAGTTGTTGTCGAAGTCGGAGTTGTTGTCGAAGTCGGAGTTGTTGTCGAAGTCGGAGTTGTTGTCGAAGTCGGAGT